>DAHVAJ010000022.1 GCA_027314705.1 Acidimicrobiaceae bacterium | reverse complement strand
CGACGAGCAGCTCGTTGACCTTGGCCGGATCAGTCTCGAGCGACGAGGGGAGCTTGCGGAGCTGGGGCATCGCCCGAAGGTGCCATCAGCGCCTCACGCACTGGTGGACCCAAGCCCCCGGAGATCCGATGAGCCGGCAATGTCACACTCGGCGGTAGAATGACCACGTTACGTGGTAATGGTGGCCGCCAGCGGCCACGATCGGTGACGGGTCGGACCAGGGGGTGGACATGGACGAGCACGGGAGGGGTCGACGCACACCGGCGGGGCGCGACGACGCCGGCGTCACCATGGTCGCCTCCATGGTCGGCCTCGTGGCCGCCGCGCTCGTCGTGGCCCTGCTCGTCGGCGCCTCCCTGGGGAAGGGCTCGGCGTCCACCGGCGGCCCGGCCGGCGGGCCGGGGGTGGCCCGAGCCGACGCGGCCCAGGCCCAGCAGACGCTGTCGACCGCCCTCGAGGCGGTGGCCACCGCGGCCTCGGGAGGCGGCTCCCTCGCCTCGGTCGACACCGCCACCCTCTCGGCGGCCGAGCCGGCGCTCACCTTCGTGTCCGGACCGTCGACCGGGCCGTCCACGGTGAGCGTGGCCTCGACCCCGGGCGGCTCGGGCAACGTCACCCTGGCCGACCGGTCCACCGACGGCACCTGCTGGCTGGTGTGGGAGGCCTCGGACGCACCGGTCTACTACGGGGCCGAGCCGGACCAGGCGGCGTGCGACGCCCCGGCCCTCGCCGCGCCGCCGACGCCCTCGGCCGGCATCGACTGGCAGCAGAGCAGCTTCCCGGCCGGCTGACCGGCCCGCACCGGCGGCCCGCACCGGTGGCCCGCGCCGGTGGCCCGGCCGGGTCCGGTCGGGCCGGCCCGGTCGACCCCGGCGTCACCGGCGGGACCACCACCCGGCGCCGGCGTCCAGGCACCCCCGGCCGACCAGCTCCTCGGTGGCCGCGGCCACCGAGGCCAGGGAGAGCCCGGTGCGCAGGAGGACGGTCTCGACGGTGGTGGGCACGTCGTCGACCGCGTCGAGCACGGAGCGGGCCACCCGGTCGAGGTCCCGACCCGGGCGGTGGGGCGGTTCCGTGCCACCGGGACCGACCCGGACCGGCCGGCCGTCCGGGGCCGGCCGGCCGCGAGCCGCACGGGCCAGGGAGACGGCGGTGAGGACGTCGGCGGTGTCGCGGACGGGGGTGCACCCGTCGGCCAGGAGGGCGTTCGTCCCCGCCGAGGCCGGGCTGAGGACCGAACCGGGAACGGCGCAGACCGGGATGGACCGGCGGGCCGCGGCGTCGACGGTGGTGAGCGAACCGCCGCTCCGGTGGCACTCCACCACCACCACCACGTCGGCGAGGGCGGCGATGATGCGATTGCGGGCCGGGAACACCCCCGGGCGGGGCGGGGTGCCGAGGGGGGCTTCGGAGAACACGCACCCGGCCGCGGCCACGGCCTCCCAGAGGAGCCGGTGGGCGGCCGGGTAGGGTCGGTCGAGGCCCGTCCCCACCACGGCCACCGGAGGGGCGGACCCCACGCCGGCGCCCAGGGCGCCGGCGTGGGCCGCACCGTCGATGCCGCGGGCCAGACCGGAGAGGACCACGACGCCGGACTCGGCCAGCTCCCGGCCCAGGCCGGCGGCCACCCGGCATCCGTAGGGCGTGGCCGAACGGGTGCCGACGACGGCCACCGCCGGCCGGGCCTCGAGCACGCCGGGGTGCCCCCGGGCGAAGAGGACGGCCGGCGCCCCCGGGTCCCCCGCCAGGGCCACCGGGTACCCGGCACCGTCCGGCAGGAGCACCCCGGCGTCGGCCGCCCGGCACCGGTCGCCCACGGCCGCGGGGTCGGCCCCGGAGGCGGCACCCCGGAACCGGCGGTGGGGATCGCCAGGATGGGTTCCGGCCACCACCGCCCGCCAGGCCATGACCGGTCGGAACCCGTCGAGCAGCCGGGCCAGGCGGCGTGGCGTCATCCCGGGCAGGTGGGCGAGGGCGGCGGCGTGGACGGCTTCGTCGTCGAGCGCGTGACGGCCGGTGGCCGGCCCCGGGCCGCTCACCGGCCCCCCTCCCCCCACAGGAGCGCCCGGTCGCCACGGAGGAGGAGGGCCTCGCGGACGTGCCCGCCGTCCACCGGCCCGTCGACGCCGTCGAGGTCGGCGAGGGTGCGGGCCACCCGTCGGACGGCGTCGACCCCGCGCGCCGTCAAGCCGCCGGCCCGCAGGCTCCGGTCGACCAGCGCACCGGAGGCATCGTCCAAGGGGACCTCGGCGGCGAGCCGGGGCGCGGCCAGCGCACCGTTGGCGGCCACGCCCCGGGCGACGGCCCGGCGGCGGGCCGCGGCCACGCGGGCGGCCACGGCCGCCGTCGGCTCACCCGGTTCCGACCCCAGGAGTGCGCCGGCCGGGGCCCGCTCGACGCGGACGCAGAGGTCGAACCGGTCGAGGAGCGGGCCGGCCAGCCGACGGGCGTGACGGGACCGGGCCGCCGGCTGGCACCGGCACGCCCCGGGCGGGCCGCCCTCGCCGCACGGGCAGGGCTGCACCGTGCCGACCAGGAGAAACCGCGCCGGGTGGGTGGCCGCGCCGGGCCGGTGGACCCGGACCACTCCTTCGTCGAGCGGACCGGGCAGTAGGTCGAGGACCCCGGCGGCGTAGCCCTCGAGGCCCTCGAGGAGGAGCACGCCCCCGTGGGCCAGGGCCAGCTCGCCGGGTGCGCCGCCCGAGCCTCCCCCGCCGGCCATGCCGGCCGGCGACACCCCGTGGCCGGGTGCCCGGACCGGTGGGCGGACGGCGCCGGCGGTCACGGGATGGTGCTGTCCCGCGGCCGAGTGGGCCCGCACCACGGCCCGGGCGGTGGTGGCGTCGGCATCGGGCAGGAGACCGGCGAGGCGGCGGGCGAGAAAGGTCTTGCCCGAGCCCGACGGGCCGACCAGGAGCAGGTGGTGCAGGCCGGTGGCGGCCACCTCGAGGGCCCGGCGGCCGAGGGGGTGGGCGCGCACGTCGGCCAGGTCGACCGGGGCCTCGGCCGGACCGGCCGGGACAGGGAGCTCGGAGGCCGCCGGGTCGGACCACCGCCGTCGGCCCCGCAGCCGGGCCACCACCTCCGACAAGGCGGCCGCCGTGGCACACCGGCCCGGGCCGGCCAGGGCCGCCTCGGCGCCGCTGGCCCGGGCCACGACCACCCGCAGGCCGGGGAGGGCCTCGACCAGTACCAGCGTCCCGGGCACGCCGCGCACCGCGCCGTCGAGGCCGAGCTCGCCGACGAAGCCCAGGCCGCGCACGGCGTCGGCGTCGAGGGCGCCACCGGCCACGAGGAGGCCGAGGGCGATGGGGAGGTCGAGGCCGGCCCCGCCCTTGCGGGTTCCGGACGGGGCCAGGTTCACGGTCACCCGGCGGCGGGGCCAGGGCAGGCCGCTCGAGAGGAGCGCGGCTCGGACGCGGTCGCGCGACTCGCGGACCGCAGCGTCGGGGAGACCGACCACGGTGAACCCGGGGAGTCCGTTCGAGACGTGGACTTCGACGGTCACGGCGGTGGCGGTGGCTCCGACGAGGACGGCGGAGGGGATGGTGGCGATCACGGTGCCTCCCGTGGGCGGGCGGGGTTCCGGGAGGGTGCCGGAGACCGCTCGTGCCGCCCACCCCCGAGGCGCGCCGCTCACCCTACGGACCGGGTGTCACACCCCCGCGCCCGCCCGCCGCCGGCGCCGTCGCCCGGGTGGCCGGACGCCGGCTCAGCGGCCCTCGAACCGGGGTTCGCGCTTCTCGAGGAAGGCGGTGATGGCCTCGCGGGTGTCGGCCGTGGCGAAGTTGGCCGCCTGCGAGCGCGACTCCTCCTCGAGGGCCTGGTCCATGGAGAGGCCGAGCGACCCGTTGAGCATGGTCTTGGTCAGCGAGAGGGCGAGGGTCGGGCCGGTGGCCAGCCGGCGGGCCCAGCCGTCGACGAAGGCGTCGAGCTCGTCGTCGGGCACCACGCGGTTGACGACGCCGAACTCGGCCGCCTCGGCCGCGCTCAGGATGTCGGCGAAGAAGGCCAGCTCCTTGGCGCGGTGCAGACCGACCAGGCGGGGGAGCAACCACGAGGAGCCCAGGTCCACCGAGAGCCCCCGCCGGGCGAAGATCTGGGAGAACCGGGCCGACTCGGCCGCCACCACCAGGTCGCACCCGAGGGCCAGGCTCATGCCCGCGCCGGCCGCCACCCCACCCACCTTGGCGATGGCCGGCTTGGGCAGCCGGTGGAGGCGGAGGGCCACGTCGGCGAGGGACCGCATCTGGACCAGCGACGGGTCGCCGGGCCGGCCACCCACCTCCGAGGCGCCACCGAGGTCGGCCCCCGAGCAGAAGGCACCGCCGGCCCCGGTCAGGACGAGGACCCGGTCGCGGCGGTCGGCGGCGACGTCCTCCAAGGTGGCGAGCAGCTCGCGCCACATGACCGCGTTGGCTGCGTTCTTCCGCTCCGGCCGGTTCATGGTCACGGTGACCACGCCGTCGGAACGCTCCACCGTCAGGGTCTCGAGTTCGGCCATTGGGGAAGCCTAGGAGACGGCCGGACCGGTCGAGCACCCCCCACCGGCTCCCTGCCTGCTCAGAAGGCGTCCTCCACCACCGTGAGCTCGCCCGCGGTGAACGAGGCCACGTCGAAGCGGAGGTCGACGAGGCCGCGCCCGGCGGCCGGGGTGAGCTCGGACAGCCAGCGGGCGGCCAGCCGGCGGATGCGCTGCTGCTTGGCCGGGAGCACGGCCTCGGCCCCGGTGCCGAACCGGTCGGACGTGCGGGCCTTCACCTCGCAGACGACCACGGTGCGGCCCCGCCGGGCGATCAGGTCGACCTCGCCCTCCCGGCGGCGCCAGTTGCGCTCGAGCACCTCGTAGCCCTCCGCCTCGTACCACCGGGCGGCGGCCTCCTCGCCGGCCGAGCCCACGGCGGCCCGGTGGGTCGCCCCGGGGTCACGGCGGCGGCCGTCGCTCACAGGTCCCGGTCGGGCAACCGCTCGATGTTGACGTCGCGGAAGGTGAGGATCCGCACCGAGGGCACGAAGCGGGCGGGCCGGTACATGTCCCAGACCCAGGCGTCGGTCAGCTCGACCTCGAGGCAGGCGGGCGAGGTGTCCGACCGCACGGTGACGTCGACGGCGTTGGTCAGGTAGAAGCGGCGCTCGGTCTCGACCACGTAGGAGAAGAGCGGGAGGACCGTCCGGTACTCCTGGACGAGCGCCAGCTCGATCTCGGACTCGTACCGTTCGAGGTCTTCTTCGCTCATCGGGTGCTCATCGGGTGCGCACCGGCCCGCCGGGGCCGGGCCGGCCGCGGGGGCGGCCAGCCAGGACCGGGCGGTGCTCAGTCGCGGGCAGTCCGCCGCTCCTTGATCTTGGCCGCCTTCCCGTGGCGGTCGCGGAGGTAGTAGAGCTTGGCCCGGCGCACGTCGCCGTACGAGACCACCTCGGTGCGGTCGATGACCGGGGAGTGCACGGGGAAGGTCCGCTCCACCCCCACGCCGAAGCTGACCTTGCGGACGGTGAAGGTCTCGCGGGCTCCGGTCCCCTGGCGGCGGACGACCGCCCCCTGGAAGACCTGCACGCGCTCGCGCGACCCCTCGACCACCCGCACGTGGACCTTCACGGTGTCGCCCGGCCGGAACTCGGGAATGTCGTCCCGCAGGCTGTCGCGGTCGATGATGTCGGTCGGGTTCATGGGGCGCGTCTCTCCACGGCTCGTTCGGTCGCACCTCCGCCGGTCGCGCTGCGCCTCGACCCTCGGGCCCGGTGCGTCGCGGCCCGTCCATGCGGACACCGGGAGCCGGCGCCGACGGGGCTCGTCAATGGTAGCCGTGTTCGGCGAGCAGGCGCACCTCGCCGGCGTCGGTCAGGAGCCGGACCTCCTCGGGGGTGAGCCCGCCCCGGCGGTCCAGCAGGTCGGGACGGCGCCGCACCGTTCTGACCAGGGACTCCACCCGCTGCCAGGTGGCGATGCGCCCGTGGTCCCCGGAGCGCAGCACGTCCGGCACCTCCCAGCCCCGGAAGTCGGCCGGACGGGTGTACTGCGGGTACTCGAGCAGGCCGGCGGCGAAGCTCTCGTCCCCCAGGGAGCGCTCGTTGCCCAGGACGCCGGGCAGCAGGCGGGCGACCGCCTCCACCACCACCAGGGCGGCCAGCTCGCCCCCGGCCAGGACGAAGTCACCGATCGAGAGCTCGCCGTCCACCAGATGGTCGGCCACCCGCTGGTCCACCCCCTCGTAGCGGCCGCACAGGAGCGAGAAGCCCTCCGGCGACGCGGCCAGCTCCTCGGCCACGCCCTGGTCGAAGCGGCGGCCCGACGGGGACAGCAGCAGGAGGGGTCGGGGCAGGCCCTCGGCGGCGTCCACCGCCTCCACCGCCTCGAAGACGGGCGCGGGGGCGAGCACCATGCCCGCCCCCCCGCCGAAGGGGGCGTCGTCGACGGACCGGTGGACGTCGTGGGCGGCGTCCCGGATGTCGTGGGCCCGCAGGTCGAGGCGGCCGGCGTCCCGGGCCCGGCCCAGCACCGACACCGATCCGTAGGCGGCAACCGCCTCGGGGAAGAGCGTGAAGACGTCGATGCGCAAGGCCCCGTCCCCCTCGGCCGAGCCCGCCGGCGGGTCGGCGCTCACGGCAGGTCCAGCAGGCCGGCGGGCACGTCCACGGTCACCCGCGTCCGCGGCACGAGTTCGGTCACGAACCGCAGGGGGACGAGACCCCCCTCGGCCAGGACGAGGAGGTCGCTCGCCGGGTTGGCCTGCACGCTCTCGACCGTGCCGAGCGTCCGCCCCTCGGCGTCGACCACGGTGGCGCCGACCAGGTCGTGCACCCACAGGGCGTCAGGATCCTCCAGGGGCGCCGCGTAGAGCGGCGTGTCCCGGAGGGCCTCGGCCGCATCGATGCCGGCCACGCCGACGAAGGACACCAGGTGCCGGCCGCGATGCCGGGACGACCGCTCCACCACCAGGGTGCGGCCGGTGCCGGTGGTGAGCACCGCCTCCGGCGCCACCCGTTCCTCCCGGTTGGTCGTGAGCGAGACCACGACGTCGCCGCGCAGTCCGTGGGGCCGCACGATCCGGCCCACGGCGAGAAGGCCCGGCGGTGGTCCCCCGGACCGGCCGTGCTCCGGCCCGCCGTCGTCGGCCGGCGGCGGGGCGGGCACGGGGCGGACTCAGTCGTCGACGATGTCGACGCTCGTCTGGACCCCGTCACGGGCGCCGGCCGCCGCCACCACGGTGCGGATGGCCTGGGCCACCCGGCCGCGGCGGCCGATGACCCGGCCCATGTCCTCGGGGGCGACGTGGACGTGGAAGCGCACCGTGGCGCCCCGCTCGTCGGTGTCGATCACGATGGCCTCGGGGTCGGAGGCGATGGAGCTGACCAGGTACGTGACCACGGCGAGGGGCGTGCCGCCCGTGACCCGGTTGCCGGCGTCGTCGTCGGCGTCGTCGAAGTCGTCGTCGGCCGTGTTGATGTCAACGGCCACGTCGTCGGTCACGTGGCCGCCTTGGCCGCGGCGAACTCGTCGAGGGCGCCCGACTTCCGGAGGAGCTTCTCGACCCGCTCGGTGGGCTGGGCCCCCTGGGAGAGCCACCGCACGGCCTTGGCGTTGTCGATCTCGACGACGGCGTCCGGCTCGGCCAGGGAACGGCCCCGGGGTGCGTAGGTCCCCACGATCTCGATGAACCGCCCGTTGCGCGGCGAGCGGCTGTCGGCCGCCACCAGCCGGTAGGTCGGCTGCTTCTTCTTCCCGATCCGCACGAGGCGGAGCTTCACTGCCACGGTCTGCTCCTCTGCTGCAAGGTGTCGTTTCCGCTGTCGCCTGCCGGTCAGGTGCGCCGGGCTGGCACGGCGGGTCCCCCCAGTCTCCCATCATTCCGGGGCGGCGCGTGCACCGGCGGCGGATCGGCCGCCGGCCCGGGCGTCAGCGGGCCTTGGGGGTCACCCTCCCGCCGCCCTTGCCCTTCTTGCCGCCCTTGCCCTTCTTGCCCGCGGCGGCCGGGCGGGCCCCGGCCCAGGCGGCGGTGCCGGGGTCGGCACCGAGCGCGGCGAGGCCGCCGTCACCGGCCAGCTCGGCCAGGGCCCGGGGCGAGGGCTTCGCACCGCGCCCGAGGAGGCCGCCGAGGGCGCCGCCGCCCTTGCCCATCCCCTTCATGAGCTTCTGCATCTCGCGGAACTGCTTGAGGAGCGCGTTCACGTCGGCGGTGGTGGTGCCGCTGCCGTCGGCGATGCGCACCCGTCGGGCGCCGTCGATGACGGCCGGGTCCACCCGCTCGCCCGGGGTCATCGACTGGATGATGGCCTCCACCCGGTTGATCTGGCGGTCGTCGACGGCCGACGAGGCCTGCTTCAGGTCCTTGGGGATGCCGGGCAGGAGGGAGAGCATCCCCGAGACGGAGCCCATCTTGCGCACCTGCTGGAGCTGCTCGAGGAAGTCCTCGAGGGTGAAGCGCCCCTCCAGGATGGCGGCCGCCCCCTTGGTGGCCACCTCCTGGTCCATGGTCCGCTCGGCCTGCTCGATGAGGCTGAGCACGTCGCCCATCCCGAGGATCCGGTCGGCCATCCGGTCGGGATGGAACAGGTCGAAGTCGTCGAGCTTCTCGCCGGTCGAGGCGAAGGCGATGGGCCGGCCCACGACCTCCTTCACGGAGAGGGCGGCGCCGCCCCTGGCGTCGCCGTCGAGCTTGGTGAGGATGACCCCGTCGAGCTCGAGGGTGCGGTGGAAGGCCTCGGCCGTGGCCACCGCGTCCTGGCCGGTCATGGCGTCGACGACCAGGAACGTGTAGTCGGGCCGGACCGCCCCGGCGATGCGCCGGACCTCGTCCATCAGCTCCGCGTCGATGGCCAGCCGGCCGGCCGTGTCGACGACGAGGACGTCCCGGCCCAGCCGGCGGGCCTCGTCCAGGCCGGCGGCGGCCACGGCCACCGGATCGGTCGCCTCGCTGAACACGGAGACGCCGGCCTGACCGCCGAGCACCCGGAGCTGTTCGACGGCGGCCGGGCGCTGGAGGTCGGCCCCCACCAGGAGCGGGTTGCGCCCCTGCTGCTTGAACCAGCGGGCCAGCTTGGCCGAGGTGGTCGTCTTGCCCGAGCCCTGCAGGCCGGCGAGCAGCACGACCGTCGGCGGGCGGCTGGCGTAGGCGAGGCGCAGCGTCTCGCCGCCCAGGAGGGCGGTGAGCTCCTCGTTCACGATCTTGATGACCTGCTGGCCCGGGCTCAGGTGGCTCGTCAGCTCGAGGCCCACGCACCGCCGGCGCACGGCGTCGGTGAAACCCCGCACCACACCGATCTCGACGTCGGCCTCGAGCAGGGCCGTGCGGATCTCCCGCAGCACCTCGTCGACGTCGGCCTCGGTCAGGCGGCCACGGCTCCGCAGGCGCGAGAGGATGCCCTCGAATCGGTCGGTCAGTGTCTCGAACATGGGTGCCTCAGGCTACAGGACACCCGGCGTGGCAGTGCCCCCCGAGGGGCTGCGGCGGGGGCCCCCGGTGGGTCGGTGGCCGGGCTCAGAACAGGGCGTCGACGAACGCCCCGGGATCGAAGTCGACCAGGTCCTCGGCGCCCTCGCCCAGGCCGACCAGCTTCACCGGCAGGCCCAGCTCCCGCTGGATGGCCACCACGATCCCGCCCTTGGCCGTCCCGTCGAGCTTGGTCAGCACCACGCCGGTGACGTCCACCGCCTCGAGGAAGACCTTGGCCTGGGCCAGACCGTTCTGGCCGGTGGTGGCGTCGAGGACGAGCAGGACCTCGACCACCCGGCCCGGCGGGCGGTCGGCCACTCGCCGGACCTTCTTCAGCTCTTCGATGAGGTTGACCTTGTTGTGCAGCCGGCCGGCCGTGTCGGCCAGCACCAGGGTGTGCCCCCGGGAGGCGGCCCGCTGGACGGCGTCGAAGACGACCGAGGACGGGTCGCCGCCCTCGGCGCCCCGGACGATGTCGGCATCGGCCCGCGACGCCCACTGGGCCAGCTGTTCGCCGGCCGCGGCCCGGAACGTGTCGCCGGCGGCCAGCAGGACCCGGACGCCCCCGGTGGCCAGGCGGTGCGCCAGCTTGCCCACGGTGGTCGTCTTGCCGACGCCGTTCACGCCCACGAACAGCCAGACCTCGACGGGGCGGTCGTCGCCCTCCCCGGCTGCCGCGGCGGCGCCGGGCACGGCCAGGTCGGCCCCGCCGGCACCGGGGGACAGCATCGCCACGAGGTCGGCCTTCAGGGCCTCGACCAGCGCGTCGGGGCCGGCGATGTCGCCGGCCTTCACCCGGCCCCGGAGATCGTCGAGGAGGGCATCCGTCGCCCCGACGCCGACGTCGGCCCGGATGAGGGCCTCCTCGAGGTCGTCCCAGGTGGCAGGCTCGATGCGCCCCCGGGAGCGCACCGCCCCGAGGTAGCCGGCGAACAGCCCCCGGGCCTTGCCCAGGCGACCCCGGTAGGTGGCCGGCTCGACGGCCGGGGGGGCCGCGGTGGCTTCGGCCACGGCCACGGCCGTGGCCCCGGCCCGCAACTCCTCGTCGGTGGCTGCGTCGCTCGCCACCTCGCCGACCGGCACGCGCCCCTTGGCGCCCCGGCCCCGCAGCCGCAGGGCCACCACCGTCCCGCCGGTCACGGCCACCAGGGGCAGGGCGACGGCGAGGCCGATCACCACCTCCGAGGCGGCGGCGAGCGCGACCGGATCGGTCACCGGTCACCGCCGGCCGGGGCGCCGTCGACCGGAGGGGACGGCGCCACGGCCGCCGGCACCCGACCGGCGTCGCCCGCGACCACACCGGAGCGGTCGCGGGGGACCTTCTGGCTCACCACCTTGGAGGAGCCACCTGGTGCCATGGTGACCCCGTAGAGGGCGTCGGCCGCCTCCATGGTCCGCTTCTGGTGGCTCACGATGATGAGCTGCGCCTCGGCCCGGAACTCGTTGACCAGGGCCAGGAACCGCATCAGGTTGACGTCGTCGAGCGCCGCCTCCACCTCGTCCATCAGGTAGAAGGGCGACGGCCGGCTCCGGAAGACGGCGAAGAGGTAGGCCATGGCCACGAGCGACCGCTCGCCCCCCGACAGCAGCGAGAGGCGCCGCACGTTCCGGCCGGCCGGCCGGACCTCGACCTCGACCCCGGTGTCGAGCAGGTTGTCCGGGTCGGTCAGCGACAGCCGGCCCGTGCCCCCGGGGAAGAGCGAGGTGACGAGGTTGGAGAAGTGCTCGTTCACGTCGGCGAAGGCCGCGTCGAAGACGTGCATGATCTCCTCGTCGAGGGTGCGGATCACGTGGTGGAGCTCGCGACGGGCCTTGCGCACGTCCTCGACCTGGGCCTCGAGGAACCGGTGCCGCTCGCCGAGCTCGGTGAGCTCCTCGAGGGCGAGCGGGTTGACCGGGCCGAGGGCGGCGAGCTCGGCCTCGAGCTCGGTCACCCGGCCGGCCGGGTCGACACCCTCGGGCAGCTCCGGGCAGGTCGCGCCGAGGGCGTCTTCGGGCTCGCAGGCCAGCTCGCGCCGGAGCGTGTCGACCACCGCCTCCCGCCGGACCGAGGCCTCGACCAGCTCGAGCTCGGCCTTCTGCAGGCGGCTCCGGGTGGCGGCCAGCTCGTGCTCGGAGGCGGTCCGCTCGCGGCGGAGCGCCTCCAGCCGGGCCCCACCGGCCCGGACCGCCTCGACCTGACGGCGGTGGCGGTCACGAAGGGCGGCCAGCACCGCGTCGAGGCCGGCCTGAGCCTCGCCGACGACGGCGGCCAACCGCTCGACCGCCGTGGCATCGGCCTCGAGCCTGGTCCGCCGCTCGGCGGCCTGGCGGCGCTCGTCGGCGTGGCCGGTCAGGCGGCGCTCGACCTCCCGCTGCCGATCGGCCAGGACCCGGCGGCGCTCCACCAGGCCGGCGGTGCGCACCTCCCACTCGCCGCGGCGGGCCGCGGCCTCGGCCAGGCGCCCGTCGATCACCAGGCGCTCCTCGCGGGCGGCGGCGGTGCGAGCCGCGGCCTCCTCGCGGGCCGCCTCGCGGGCCGGCAGGTCGACGACCAGCTCGGCCACCCGGGCCGCGTCCCGGCCGATGCGCTCGTCCAGCTCGACGCGGGCCCGGCGGACCTCCTCGAGCTCCACGGCCAGCAGGCCGCGGTCGCCGGCCACCCGCTGGCGACCGGCACGGGCCGCCTGGTGGGCGATCTCGTTGCGGTCGTCGGCCCGCTCCGCCTCGGAGGCGGCCAGCCGGGCCGCGTCGAGGCCGGCCCGGGCCTCCCGGCGCTCCTCGGCACAGCGGACGACCTCCTCGCGGGCGACCTCGGCCCGGCCCCGGGCCTCGTCGACCATGGCCGCCGTGACCGCGCCGCCGGCGGCCCGCACCCGCCAGCCGGCCGAGGAGAAACGGTCGCCGTCCCGGGTGACGACCACGAGGTCGGGGCGGGCCAGGGCCAGGTCGATGGCCTCGGACCACCCGGTGAGGGCGCAGCAGGAGCCGGCGAGCAGGGTGTCGAGCACGACGTCCAGCCCCGGGTGGTCCCGGCCACCCGAGCGCGGACGCACGTGGGCGCGGACCGGGTCGGTGCCGGCGGGCGGGTCGTCGGTGGGGCGCGGGCCGAGCCGGCCGGCGGCCTCGGTGAGGGCCAGCACCGCCCCGGGGGCGCCGCCCAGGCGGAGGCGGGACAGGGCGGCCCGGGCCGGCCCGCTCCCGGAGACCACCACGGCGGCGAGGGAGGCCCCGGCCGCGGCCTCGAAGGCCTCCTCCCAGCCGGTGTCGACCTCGACCAGGTCGAGCAGCGTCCCGACCACCCCGTCCACGCCGGCCAGGAGCTCGGCCCCGGCCGCCCCCCGGGCCTCGTCGAGGGACCGTTCGAGCGCGTCGGCCCGGGCCAGGGAGCGGGCCTGCTCCCGTTCGGCCTGGCGCAGCGCCTCTTCGGCGGCCTCCAGGCGACGCTCGGCGGCCTGGTGGGCCGCCTCCGTCTCGGCCACCGCCGCCTGGAGCCGGTGACGGGCCTGCTCCGTCTCGGCCAGGCCTTCGCCCAGCTCGTGCTCCTCGCCTTCCAGCAGTGCCGCGCGGCGCTCGACCGCCGTCTGGCGGGCCACGAGCTGGTCGAGGCCACGTCGGTCGCGCTCCAGGGCGTGCTCGAGCGAGGCCAGCTGACCCCGGGCCACGGCCACGGCCTCGTCGGCCCGGCGGAGGTCGCTGCCGTCGCCCCAGGCGGCCAGGTGGGCCTCGAGCTCGGCCGCGGCGGCGGCCGCCGCCGCGGTCAGGGCCTCCTGCTCCGGAGCCAGGGCCCGGGCCTCCTCGTCGGCCGCGGCCAGCTCCTCGGCCAGGTGGGCCCCCTCGGCCTCGAGGGTGGAGACCACATCGGCGTCGGCCGCGGCGTCGAGGGCCCGGGCCAGGGAACGCCGGCGCTCGCGGAGGACCCCGGACAGGCCGCGGGCCCGCTCGACCATGCCCTCGGCCCGCCCGAGCTCGGCGGCGAGGTCCGACGACCGCTCGGCCGAGAGCTCGTCGGCCGTGCGCTCCGAGTCGGCGTCGAGCGCGCCGAGGGTGGCGACGAGCCGGGACTCGGCGGCCCGCTGCTCCTCCTCGACCCGCCGGCCCTCGCCACGCTGGCGGTCGAGCGCCGCGAGCTCGGCGCCGGCCACGTACAGGCGCACGGCGCGCAGCTCCTCGGACAGGCCCGTGTAGGCCCGGGCCGCGGCCGCCTGGCGCTCGAGCGGGCGGATCTGGCGCTTGACCTCCCGCACCAGGTCGAACAGGCGCTCGAGGTTCTCCTCGGTGGCGGACAGCCGACGCTCGGCCCGCTCGCGGCGCCTCCGGTGCTTGAGCACGCCGGCCGCCTCCTCGATGACCGCCCGACGGTCCTCGGGCCGGGCCTCGAGGATGGCGTCGAGATGGCCCTGGCTGACGATCACGTGCTGCTGGCGGCCGACGCCGGTGTCCGAGAGGAGCTCCTGGATGTCGAGGAGCCGGCAGGGCGCCCCGTTGATCGAGTACTCGCTGTCACCGGAGCGGAAGAGCGTCCGGGTGATGGTGATCTCGGCCAGGTCGGTGGCCAGCCGGCCGGTGCTGTTGTCGATGGTGAGGGAGACCTCGGCGCGGCCCAGGGCCGGCCGGCCGGCCGTCCCCATGAAGATGACGTCCTCCATCTTGGCCGAGCGCACCGTGCGGGGACCCTGGGCACCGAGGACCCAGGCCACGGCGTCGACCACGTTCGACTTCCCGCTGCCGTTGGGGCCCACCACCACCGTGACCCCGGGCTCGAACTCGAGCACGGCGGGGTCGGCGAACGACTTGAACCCTTTGAGGGAGAGCGACTTCAGGAACACCGGGCGCTCACCCTACCGGCACGCGCCCCGGGACGCGGAGCCCCGCCCGGTCGGGGCTCACACCTGGCAGTGCTCGCAGAAGAAGGTCGAACGGCCGCCCGACTTCACCCGGACGATGGTCGAGCGGCACCGCCGGCACGGCTCGCCTTCGCGGTCGTAGGCCTGGTGCTGGTCCTGGTAGTCCCCGACCTCCCCGAACAGGTCCCGGTACTGGGCGTCGGCCAACGTCGAACCGCGACGCTTGACCGCCTCGGCCAGGGTCTCGACCATGGCCCGGTACAGGCGGCGCACCTCCTGCGAGGAGAGGGAGTCGGACATCCGGTCGTACCGCAGACCGGCGGCGAAGAGGATCTCGTCGGCGTACATGTTCCCGATGCCGGCGACGAACTCCTGGTCCATGAGGAGGTTCTTGAGGCCGGCCTTGTGGGCCGAGAGGAGCGCCCAGAACCGGTCCCAGCTCATGACGTCCTCCAGGGGGTCGAAGCCCAGGTGGGCGAGCTCGGGCAGGGCGCGCCCGCCTTCGGCCGGCGCCACCGAGACGAAGAGCTCGCCGAAGGTGCGCGGGTCGACGAAGCGCAGTTGACCACCCTGGGTGAAGGTGATGACGGCGTGGGTGTGGGGGGCCTTGGGCTCCTTCGCGCTCTTGACCCGCTGGAGCTGACCGCTCATGCCGAGGTGGACGACGAGGGTCGACCCGTCGTCGAGCCCGAGGAGCAGGTACTTGCCGGCCCGGCCGACCGAGGTCACGGATCGCCCTTCGAGGAGGTTGCGGAAGGCCTTGGCGCTCGGGTGGCGGCGCACGGTCCGCCCGTTGCGGACCTCGACGGCCTTGATCCTGCGCCCGATCACCTCGCCCTGGAGGTCGCGTCGGACCGTCTCGACCTCGGGCAGCTCAGGCACGGTCGGGCCCCTCGGCCGCCAGGTCGGCACAGGCGGCGGTGGCCGCGGCCTGCTCCGCGTCCTTCTTCGACCGCCCCTCCCCGGCCCCCAGCCGGCGCCCGTCCACGTAGACGGTGGCCACGTACCGGCGGGCATGGTCGGGCCCGAACCCCTCGACGTCGTAGCGGGGCGTGCCGCGGCCCAGGTGCACCGAGATCTCCTGGAGGCGGCTCTTGTGGTCGGAGTCGCCCGGCCCCCCCACGGCGGCGACGATCCGCTCGCCGAGGAGCCCGAGGACCAGGCGACGGGCCTCCTCCAGCCCCCCGTCGAGATAGACGGCGCCGATCACGGCCTCGGTGGCGTCGGCCAGGATCGACTCCTTGGCCCGACCGCCGGAGAGGTCCTCCCCCCGCCCGAGGCGGAGGGCCCCGGGGATGCCGAGGTCGCGTGCCACCTCGGCCAGGGCCCTCGTGTTGACCACGGCGGCCCGGACCTTGGAGAGCTGGCCGTCGGAGAGCTCGGGGTACCGCCGGTAGGTGTGCTCGGCCACGACCAGGCCGAGGACGGCGTCGCCCAGGAACTCGAGGCGCTCGTTCGACGCCCGCTGGCCGTGCTCGGCGCACCACGAGCGGTGGGCCATGGCCCGCCCGAGGAGGGCGGGGTCGGCGAAGTCGTGGCCGACGTGCTCGGCCAGCCGCTCATCGGCGGCCGGGGCCCCCGCCTCGGGTCCGGGCGCCATCGGCCGGGTCAGCCCGCTCCGAGCTTGGCGACCACGTAGTCGACGGCGTCCCGGACGGTGCGGAGCTCCTCGAGGTCCTCGTCCTCGATGCGGAAGCCCACCGTGCGTTCGCCCAGCTCCTCCTCGAGCCCCTCGACCAGTTCGATGAGGGCCAGTGAGTCGGCGTCGAGGTCCTCGGCGAAGGAGGAGGACTCCTGGATGGTCGACGGCTCGATCTCGAGGATGTCGGCGAGGAGCTCACGGACCAGGTCGAGGACCTGCTGTCGGTCGAGCGGACCCTTCTCGACGTGGGTCTCAGCGGGCACGGCGTCTCCTGGAATTCCTGGTCGGACCTGGTGTCGCGGGTCGACGCCAGCCCGGAGATGATACCTCAGGCCCGGGCCCCCGGAGGGGAGACGCACCGGCGACCGTGCCGGGCCGGCGCCGGTCGACCGTGGCGTCGTGGCCGGTCCGGGCGGGCCCGGCAGGGTCCGGTGCCCTACGCTCCTCCCGTGCGCGTCCTCGTCACCGGGGCCGGCCGGGCCATCGGCGCGGCCACGGCCGTCGACCTGACCCGGGCCGGCCACGAGGTCGTGGCCACCGCCCGGGACGCGTCCCTGCTCGAACCGCTCGACGTGGCCCTCCGCCTGCCCCTCGACGTCACCGACGAGGCGTCCGTCCGCCGGGCGCTCGACGCTGCCGGCGAGCTCGACGCCGTGGTCAACAACGCCGCCGTGACCGGGCGGGCGCCCCTCGAGCACTACCCGGTCGAGCAGTTCGGGGCGGTCCTCGACACCAACGTCCTCGGCCCCCTCCGGGTCCTCCAGCCCCTGCTGCCGGCGTGGCGGGAGCGGGGCCGCGGGGTGGTGATCAACGTGAGCTCCATCCAGGGGCGGGTGCCCACCCCCCTCGAGGGCGCCTACTGCGCGTCCAAGCACGCCCTCGAGTCCCTCTCGATCACCCTCCACTACGAGCTGGCCCACTTCGGGATCCGGGTCGTGGTCGTCCAGCCCGGCTACACCTCGCCGGGGATGCAGCGGGGCCACCGGACCGAAGGCCACCCGGCCTACCGCCAGCTGTGGGAGGAGTGGGAGGGCACCGACGAGCGGGTCACCGGCCCCGGCGGCCGCCCGGGACCCGAGACGGTGGCCCGGGCCATCCGGCGGGCCGTCGAGGACCCGACCACCCCGTTGCGCGTCCCGGTGGGCGAGGACGCCCGGCTCGTCCTCGGGGCCCGCGACGAGCTCGACGACGACGCCTTCGAGGCCGCCATGCGAGCGCTGCTCGGCGTCACCTGGTGAGCCGGCCGGCCCGGCTCATCCGGTGTTGACCAGGCTCCTCGCCGCCATCTCGAGGTACTCGAGCAGCTCCTCCCGGTCGGCCGCGGCCATCCCGAGCCCGTCGACGGCCGCGGTCATGTGCCGCAACCAGGCGTCGGCCTCGGCCGGGCCGATGGCGAAGGGCGCGTGGCGCATCCGCAGACGCGGATGGCCGCGGACCTGCTGGTAGGTGTCCGGCCCCCCCCAGTACTGGACGAGGAAGAGGGCGAGGTGCTCCTTGGACTCGGTGAGGTCCTCCGGGTAGAGGGGCCGGAGCAGGGGGTCGGTGGCCACGCCCTCGTAGAACCGCTCCACCAGGGCCACGAAGAACGGCTCACCTCCCCACCGCTCGAAGGGGATGCCCCGGTCGTGGCGTCGCAGTCGCACGTCAGGACTGTAGGCGGCCACCGGGTAGCCTCGGCTCCGGCACCGGGCCGTCGGCGCCGGTACCGGTCGCCGTGGCCCGGAGTGGACGGAGCGGGAGGACGCCATGTTCGAGTGGTCGGAGGAGCAGTTGATGGTGCGCGACGCCATCCGCCGGTTCGTCGAGGCGGAGGTCGTGCCCAAGGTCGACGAGCTCGAGCACGGTGACCTCCCCCCCTACGACGTCATCCGCAAGCTGTACACCACGTTCGGCATGGACCAGCTGGCCCGGGACCGCTTCAAGCGGCAGGTCGAGCGCAAGGCGGCCGGTCGGGCCGAGACGCCCGAGGAACGTACCGAGCGTGCCGGCGACGGCGGTGCGGCGGCCATGACCCTCCTCCCCATCATCGAGCTGTGCCGCCACTGCCCCGGCATCGTGACCTCGATGGGCGTGAGCGTGGGCCTGGCCGCCGGGACCATCATGAAGCAGGGCACACCGACCCAGATGGAGCGGTGGGGGCTCGACCTGCTCACCGCCGAGAAGGTCGGCGCCTGGGCCATCACCGAGGCCAACTCGGGATCCGACGCGTTGGGCGGCATGGCCACGACGGCCCGCCGGGACGGCGACGGCTACGTCCTGAACGGCTCCAAGACCTGGATCACGAACGGCCCCTACGCCGACACCATCGTCCTCTACGCCAAGCTCGACGACGGCACCGGCACCCCGATGCGCGACCGCCAGGTGCTGACCTTCGTCCTGGAGAAGGGCATGGCCGGCCTCGAGCAGTCGAAGCCGCTCCGCAAGATGGGCCTCCACTCCTCCCCCACCGGAGAGCTCTTCCTCACCGACGTCGCGCTGGGCCGGGAGCACCTCCTCGGCGAGTCGGAGGAGCCCCGGGCCGGCAGTGGGCGGGACTCGGCCAAGGCCAACTTCGTGACTGAGCGGGCGGGCCTGGCGGCCATGGCCCTCGGGGTCATCGAGGAGTGCCTCAGGCTCTCGGTCGAGTACGCCAAGAACCGGGTGCTGTGGGGCAGCCCGATCGGCGACTTCCAGCTCATCCAGCTCAAGCTGGCCAAGATGGAGGTGGCCCGCCTCAACGTCGAGAACCTGGTCTTCCGCCACGTCGAGACCTCGGCCGCCGGGAAGGACCTCACCCTGGCCGAGGCGTCGGCCATGAAGCTCTACGCCGCCCAGGCCGCCTCCGAGGTGGCCATGGAGGCCGTACAGCTCATGGGCGGCAACGGCTACACGGCCGAGTACCGGGTCGAACAGCTGGCCCGGGACGCCAAGGTGTTCCAGATCTACGCCGGCACCGACGAGATCCAGGTCACGCACATCGCCAAGGACCTGCTCCGCCGCTAGCCGCCCGACCGGGCCCGGTCGGGTGACGCCCACGGACCGGGACGGCCCGGGCGGCGCCGCTACCATGCCCCCGTGGCCGGCCCCGACCCGACGGATCGCACCACGGCCCCGGCCGTCCCCCGGGCCCCCGGCCCGGGCGCGCGACGGACCGAGGAGGACGTGGGACGGTTCGCCGCCTTGCGGGCGTGACCACGGGGGCACCGGCGCCGACGGCCGGGGCCCCCTCCCGGGCCGCGGCCACCGTGGCCGTGGCCGTCACGCTGGCCGCGCTGGCCCCGGTGGTGGCCGTCCTCCTCCAGCGGTGGGGCCGGCCCTACGTGCCCGTCGGTGACTCGGCCATCCTCGACCTGCGCGTCCACGACGTCTGGCCCCCCTCGGCCCTCACGCCGCTCACCGGGGCCTACAGCCGGTTCGGGTGGAGCCATCCCGGCCCGCTCCTCTACTGGCTGCTGGCCCCGCTCTCGGCGGTGGCCGGCGGGAGCTCGTGGGGCACCCTGGTGGGCAGCGTCGTCCTCCAGGGCGTGGCGGTGGCCTGGACGGCCCGGCTGGCCTGGAGGACCGGCGGGCTCCGGCGCCTCGTCCCGTGGACGGCGGTGCAGGCGTTCACGGCGATGGCCCTGGGCCCCGGGGTCCTGCTGGTCCTGTGGAACCCCGACGTCGCCGCGCCCTTCTTCGTCCTCCTCCTGCTGCAGGCCTGGGTGGTGGGCTCGGGGGACACCCGGCGCCTGGTCGGGCTGACCGTCGTCGCCACCTTCCTCGTCCAGACCCATCTGGGCTACGCCCTCCCCGTCCTGGCCGTCTGCACCTGGGCCGTCACCCGCCTCGTGGCGGCCGAGCACCGGGCCGGCCGGCGGGTGCTCCGGCCCCGGCTGGTGGGCGTGCCCGCGGCCGTGGTGGTGGCCGTGTGGCTCGTGCCCGCCGGCCTCGACGCCGCCCTCCACCCCCCCGGCAACCTGGTGGCCCTGGTGCGCTCGGCCGCCGGGGCCGGCCCGGCCGGGCACGAGGCCATCCACGGCCCGGCCGGGGGCCTCGGCCTGCTGGCCACCGAGTTCCGGTGGTGGCCGCCCTGGCTCGGGGGCCCCGACCCGGTCAACCCCTTCGTCGGCGCGCCCGGGCCCGCCCCGGTCGCCTGGCTCCTCGTCCCCGTGGCCGTCCTCGGCACGGCCGGCCTGCTGGCCCGCCACCGCGCCCGGCGCGACCTCGGGCTCCTGGTCGAGCTGCTGGCCGTGGCCTCGGTGGCCGGGGCCGTGGCCCTGTCCCTGGTCCGGGGCACCCCCTTCGCCTACCTCTTCTACTGGCGGGTGGCGCTCGGTGCCGCGGTGGTGGTCCTCGGCCTGGCCGTCGTGACCGAGCTCCTCGCCCCGGCCCTTTGGGGGGCACGGCGCGCCGCCGGCGCCGTGGTCGCGGTCGGCACCGTGGTCGTGGCGGCCACCCTGGCCGCCGCCTCGGTCCTCACCGCCCGGGTGGTGGCCGACGCCGGACCGGTCCTGCCCATGGAGCCGGTGGCCGCCGCGTTCCTGGCCCACCTGCACGCCGAGGGCGAACCCGGCGGTCGCCGGGTGCTCCTGCGGGTGGTGGGCACCCCCCTCGGCGGGCTCCAGGCCGCACTCGTCGACCAGCTGGCCCGGGCCGGCGAGCCCGTCTTCGTCGATCCGGCCCTCGGCGCCGCCTTCGGCCGGGCCCGGGTGGCCTCGCCCCGGTCCGTCGACCAGGAGTGGCTGGTCAGCGAGGACAGCGTGGTGACCGACCGCCTCCTGCACCTCCCCGGGGCACGCGTGCTGGCCCTGTCCCACCCGCTCCCGGCCGCCGGGCAGGCGGCGCTCCTCGCCCTCGAGACCGAGCTCGGCACCCGGCTGGTGGCGGCCGGACGCCCCGGGGACGTGGCCTTCCTGTCGTCGCCCTTGGTGGCCTCGGCGCTGCGCGGCGTCCCCGGAATGGCGCCGCGGGCGCTCGACCGTCTGGCCCGGCTCGACGCCACGGTGGCCCGCCACACCTGCCTGTGCGCCGTGGTCGCCGTGCCGCCGGGGACGGGGCCCGGCCCGCCGGCGGCGGGCTGACCGGTGGCGGCGGTCGGCGGGCCCCCCGACGGGCGGTCGCGCCGAAGGCCGCTCAGGAGGTGCGGACGGAGGCGGCGACGGCCTCGACCAGGCCCCCGACGGCCAGGTCGTGGGCCACGGTGACGGCGTTCACCATGGCCACCGAGGTCGAGGAGCCGTGGCTGATCACGCACACGCCGTCGACGCCGAGGAGCATGGCCCCACCGGTGTTCTCGGGGTCGAGCGTCTCGGCCACGGGGAGCAGGCGGGGCATCAGGGCGTCGGCCGCCTCGTTGACCTCCGGGTCGGCGAGGATGCCGACCAGGGTGGCCAGCAGGAAGCGCAGCGTCCCCTCCAGCGTCTTCAGGGCCACGTTGCCGGTGAAGCCGTCGGTCACGATGACGTCGGCGCGGTCGTCGAAGAAGTCGCGCCCTTCGACGTTGCCGACGAACGCGAAGGCCGGACCGTCGGCCTCGGCCAGCAGACCGTGGCTCTCCTTCACCAGCGGGGTGCCCTTCGACTTCTCCTCCCCGATCGAGAGCAGGGCCACCCGGGGCCGCTCCACGCCGTAGCGGGCCCGGGAGTAGGCCGCCCCCATCTGGGCGAACTGGAGGAGCATCTGCGGGGTGGCCTCGGCGTTGGCCCCGGCGTCGAGCATCACCGTGGGGTGGGCCTTGCGCAGGTCGGGGATGGGGGTGGCGATGGCCGGACGCACAATCCCCGGCAGGCGGCCCATCCGCAGGAGGGCCGAGGCCATGGTCGCCCCGGTGTTGCCGGCCGACACCATGGCCAGGGCCCGGCCGTCCCGAACGGCCTCGGCCGCCCGCACGAGGGACGAGTCCTTCTTGCGCCTGACCCCCTGACCGGGGTCCTCGTCCATGCCGATGACCTCGGACGCCGCCAGCACCGGGAGGCCGCCGGTGTCGCCGAGGTCGTCGGGCCGCCCCACCAGGAGCACCCCCACCCCGCCGGCCTCCGCCGCCTGACGGGCCCCGGCCACGATCTCCCCGGGGGCCCGGTCCCCGCCCATGGCGTCCACGGCGACGGGCAGGGCGGCGAAGGCCTCGCCGGTGGGTCGGGCGCCGCCCCGCCGCATCGGTCCGGTCCTACTCGACGTCGAGCGCCTGGCGGCCCTTGTACCACCCGCAGTTGGGGCAGACCACGTGGGGCAGCTTGGCGGCGCTGCACTGCGGGCACACGGAGCGGGACGGCGCCCGGAGCACCCAGTTGGAGGCCCTGCGGCTGCGGCTCTTCGCCTTCGAGGTCTTGCGCTTCGGAACGGCCATAAGGCCGACCATCCTAGGTCAAGACGCGGGACCCTGGTCGCGCAGCACGTCGAGGACCGACCAGCGCGAGTCGGTCGGCGCCGGGCACGAGCACGGTTCGGCGTTCCGGTTGGCCCCGCAGGTCGGGCAGAGGCCGAGGCAGGCCGCCGTGCACAGCGGGGCCAGGGGGAGCTCGAGCACCACGGCGTCGCGCACCAGGGGCTCGAGGTCGAGCTCGTCGCCCACCAGCGGGTAGGCGTCGTCGTCGGCCCCGGCCGGACCGGCGCTCGGGGCGAACCGCTCCCGCACCGAGGCCACCACCTCCCCGGCGACCGGCCCGCCGCACCGCCGGCACTCGCCCCGCCAGGGGGCCGACACCGTCCCGGAGGCGGTGATCCCGCCCGGATGGGAGGTGAGGAGGAGGTCGGCCACCACGTCGGCGTGCTCGGGAACGGCCACCGACACCGCGCCGAGGTCGCTCAGGGGCCCCTCGACACGCACCTGACGGCCGAGGCCGGGCTCGCGACGCAGGTTGGCCACCGGCACCAGGAACCGGCGGCGCCGTCGGACCTCCGTGGTGCCGCGTGCACCGTTCGGGCTCGCTGCCGGTCGGGGGTCGGGCACGGGACCGTTCAGGAGCGGTCCTGGTCGAAGAAGCCCTCCACCTCGGGGAGGTCGGCGTCGGCCCCGGTCGCCACCGTGGTGTCGCCCTGGTCGCCGATCTCCACGGCCGGAAGGGGGTTGACCTGGAGCTTCTCGCGACCGGCCTGGACGGTCTTCAGGGTCCGGTCCAGCACGATCTCGAAGCTGGCAAGCTTGGTGTCGGCGTAGTCCTCGGCCTCGTGGCGCAGCCGGCGGGCCTCCTCGTGGGCGTCGTCGAGGATGCGCTGGGCGACGTGGTTCGCCTGCCGGACGACCTCGGTCCGCTGGACCATGCGCTCCGCCTGGACCCGCACCTCCTCGAGCAGGGCGTCGGCCTCGCGCTGGCGCTCGGCCAGGAACTCCGCTCGCTCCTTCAGCAGCCAGCGGGCCTGGCGGATCTCCTCGGGCAGGCTGCCGAGCGCCCCCTCCAGCATCTCCATCAGCTCGTCGCGGGGGACGAGCACCGAGGCCGACAGGGGCATGGCCTTGGCCGTCCGGACGATCTCGAGGGCACCGTGCAGGTAGGCCTCGGCATCGGGCTGGGCCTCCGACGTCCGCTGCTCCTCGAGGTCGTCGAAGAGGTCAGCCACCGGCGAACTTCTCCTCGAGGCGGGCGGCCACCACCTTGGGGACGAAGGCGGTCACGTCGCCGCCGAAGCGGGCCACCTCGCGCAGCAGGCGCGAGGCGATGAACGAGTGGGCCGAGCTGGTGGGGATGAACACGGTCTCCACCCCCGAGAGCTGCTTGTTCATCTGGGCCATCTGCAGCTCGTTCTCGAAGTCCGACACGGCCCGGAGCCCCTTCACGATGGCGCTGGCCCGGACGTCGTTGGCCACGTTCACCACCAGCGTGGCCACCGAGACGATGCGGACGTTGGCCAGGTAGGAGAGCGACTCCTCGAGCATGGCCTTGCGCTCGTCGAGGTCGAAGAGGGCCTCGCTCTTCTGGGGGTTGCGGAGCGCGGCCACCACCACCTCGTCGAACAGCCGCGACGCCCGCTCGATGACCTCGAGGTGGCCGTTGTGCACTGGGTCGAAGGACCCGGGGATGAGCGCAATCCTCACGAGACACCTTTCTCCGGGACCCGTCCCGGCCGGGCGACCGTGACGATGGTACCCCCATACCGCCTGGATCTGAGCACGCCCCAGCCCGCGGGAAGGTGCAGCTCGGTGCCCGACTCGAGGACGACGAGGTCGGCCGGGAGGAGCGGGAGGAGCCGGTCCCAGCCGTCGTAGTCGTAGGGCGGATCGACGAACGCGAGGTCGTAGCGGGAGGCGGCCCGGGCCGCCCAGGCGTCGACATCGGCCCGGACGACGGTGGCCGCCCCGGAGCGCTCGCCGCCCGCCAGACCGACCGCCGACAGGTTCTGGCGCACCGCGGCCACGGCGTTGGCGTCCCGGTCGACGAAGGTGGCCGAGGCGGCCCCCCGCGACAGGGCCTCGATCCCGAGGGCGCCGCTGCCGGCGAAGAGGTCGGCCACCCGCAGGCCCTCGACCCCGCCGAGGCTGTAGAGGATGGAGAACACGGCCTCGCGCACCCGGTCCGAGGTGGGCCGGACCGTGGGTCCGGCGGGAGCCGTGAGGCGACGCCCGCGGAGCTCTCCGCCGATCACGCGCACCCCGACGAGCCTATCCGGGGATCGACCGGCGCCCTCGCCCCGGCGCCGGGCCGGGACCGGCGGGCCCGCCCGTGACCGTTCAGCTCTTGAACAGGAACCCGGCCTCGTCCTCGTCGACGAAGAGGCGGAGCTCCTCGGCCAGCAGGCGGTGGGCCTCGAGGCGGGGGTCGGCCCCGACCAGCTCGTCGGCGAGCGCCCGGGCGTCGACCACCAGGTCCCGGTCGTCGAGGAGACGGGCGAGGCGCAGGTCGGAGCGGCCCTTCTGGCGGGCGCCGAGGATGGTCCCCTCCCCCCGCAGGTCGAGGTCCACGTCGGCCAGGACGAAGCCGTCCGTCGTGCGCTCGAGGGCGCCGAGGCGCGTCGCGGCCTCGGGCGTGTCGGCCTCGGACAACAGGTAGCACCACGCCGGCTCGCCGCTCCGGCCGACCCGGCCCCGCAGCTGGTGGAGCTGGGCGATGCCGAACCGGTCGGCGTCCTCGACCACGATGACCGAGGCGTCGGGGACGTCCACGCCGACCTCGATGACCGTGGTCGCCACCAGGACGTCGAGGGCCCCGGTGCGGAACCCCTCCATGGCCGCCTCCTTGTCGGCCGGCCGCAGCTGGCCGTGGAGCAGGCCGACGCGCAGGCCGGCGAGCTCGCCGGCGGCCAGCCGCTCGGCCTCGGCCGTGGCCGAGGCCGCCTCGACCCGGTCCGAGCCCTCGACCAGCGGGCAGACCACGAAGGACCGCCGGCCGGCCGCCGCCTCCTCGCGGACCCGGGCCCACGCCTCGGCCGCCTCCAGTGGCGTCCGGAGCCAGGACGTGGTCACCGGACGGCGGCCCGGGGGGAGCTCGTCGACCACCGTCATGTCGAGGTCGCCGAAGACCACCATGGCCGCCGTGCGGGGGATGGGGGTGGCCGTCATCACGAGGAGGTCCGGGTCGCGCCCACCGCCGCCCCGGCCCTTCTCCCGGAGGGCGGCCCGCTGCTCGACGCCGAAGCGGTGCTGCTCGTCGATGACCACCACACCGAGCGACCCGAAGGCCACCTCGTCGGTGAGCAAGGCGTGGGTGCCGATGAGGAGGTCGACCGAGCCGTCGGCCGCCCCGGCCAGCAGGTCGGCCCGCTCGGCGACCGGCGTGCGCCCGGTGAGCAGACCCACCCGGAGGGGGCGCTCCCCGGCCGGGGCGCCCGGGGCGGGCACGGTCAGCCCCTCGACCAGCCGCCGCACGGCCGCCGCGTGCTGGTCGGCCAGCACCTCGGTCGGGGCCATGAAGGCACCCTGGCGGCCGCCGTCCACGGCCACCAGCAGTGCGGCCAGGGCCACCACGGTCTTCCCCGCCCCCACGTCGCCCTGGAGCAGCCGGTGCATGGGCAGCGGTCCGGCCAGGTCCTCGACGAGGGTGTCCACGGCCCGGCGCTGGGCCCCGGTGAGGACGAAGGGCAGCCCGGCCACGAAGCGGTCGAGGAGGGTCGGGCCCCCGTCCGCCCGGGCCGTCGCGTGCCGGATGCCCCGGGCGTCCTCCCGCAGCCGCCGGCGGCGGAGGACCAGGGCGAGCTGCAGCCGGAACAGCTCGTCGAAGGCCAGGCGGCGCCGGGCCGGCTCGACCTCCTCCGGCGTGACCGGCCGGTGGATCCCGGCCAGGGCCGCGGTCCGGTCGAGGAGGCCGAGCCGGTCGAGGGTCCCGGCCGGGACCGGGTCGGCGAAAGGACCGGCCCGGTCGAGCGCTTCGCCGACCAGGCGGCCGACCCGGGCCGAGGTGAGGCCGGCCCGCTCCGTGAGGGGGTAGACCGGGTAGACCCGCCCGGACGCGTCGCCCTCGGCCGGGCCGTCGTCCTCGTCGGCGCCGCGGAGCACCTCGGCGGTCGGGTTGACCATCTGGAGCCGTCCCCGGTAGTCGCTCACGCTGCCGAACAGGAGCACCAGGGTGCCGGTCGGGAGCTGGCGGGCCCGCCAGGTCTGGTTGAAGAAGACGACCCGCAGCCGGCCGGTGGCGTCGGCCACCTCGAGCTCGACCCGGGAGGGCGCCCGGCCCCGGCCCCTCGGCGCCGGCACCGAACGCAGCGACGCCACCTCGGCCAGGACGCTCACCTTGTCGCCCCCGGCCACCCGGTCGACGGTGACCATGCGGGTGCCGTCCACGTACCGGCGCGGGTAGTGGGCGAGGAGGTCGAGGACCGAGGTGATCCCGAGCTCGGCCAGGTCGGCGGCGACGGCCGGGCCCACGCCCCGCAGGACGGTGACCTCCAGGCCGGCCAGCTGGGCGAGCCGGCGGCCGGCGGGCGGGCCGGGTGCCGAGTCGGCCCGGGCCTGCGGGGTCACTCGATGGAGAAGAGGTAGGGGTAGAGGGGCTGGCCGCCGTGGTGGACCTCGGTCTCCACGCCCGGACGCGACTCCCTCAGCCACTCGGTGATGCGCCGGGTGTCGGCGGCGCCGGAGCCCTCGCCCTCGATGACGGTGACCAGCTCGTGGTCGGCGGTGACGAGGGCGTCGAGCAGGGCACAGGCGGCGTCGGCCACCGAGTCGCCGACCACCTCGATGCCGTCCCGGGAGAGCCCGAGCCAGTCGCCGGTGCGGACCGGGCCGGCCGTCGTCTCCGAGTCGCGCACGGCCCGCGTGACCTCGCCGGGGACCACCCGGCGGGCCGTGGTCTCCATGGACGCGGCGTTGTCCTCCCCGGTGGCCTCGGGATCGTAGGCCAGCAGGGCGGCGAAGCCCTCGGCGATCGTCTCGGTGGGCACCACCCAGACCCGCTTGGCGCTCAACTCGTCGACCCGGTCGGCCACGGGCCGGATGTTGCCGTTGTTGGGCAGGACGATGACCTGGTCCGAATCGAGGGCGTCCACGGCCTCGACCAGCTCGGCGATGGACGGGTTCATGGACTGGCCCCCGGCGATGAGCCCCTGGACCCCGAGGGAGCGGAAGATGCGGCCGATCCCGTCACCGCTGGCCACTGCCACCACGCCCGTCACCGGCGTCGGGCCGAGGGGCACCTCCGACGGACCGGTCCCGAGCTCGCCGGCCCCCTCGCGGACCCATCGCTCCTCCTCGACCTCCTCCAGCAGGTCGGTGACCCGGATGGACCGCGGCCGGCCGGCGTCGAGGCTCGCCTCGATGGCCGCGCCGATCTCGTCGGTGTGGATGTGGCAGTTCCAGAGACCCTCGCCGCCCACCACCACGATGGAGTCGCCGAGGCCGGCCCAGACCTCCTTGAAGGCCGGGATCGTCTCGTCGGGTGCCTCGAGCAGGTACATGACCTCGTAGCGCAGCCCGGCCAGCTCGGCGTCGGACCCCAGGCCCGCACCGGGCGCCCCGCCGGTCACGGCCGACACCTCCGACCACTCGGGAGGCCCCGGCATGACCCGGCCGTCGAGGACGCAGAGGAGGGCGTCGAAGAGGAGGAGGTAGCCGCTGCCCCCGGCGTCCACCACCCCGGCCTGGGCCAGCACCGGCAACAGCTCGGGCGTCCGGGCGAGGGCCTCGGCGGCGCCGGTCCGGGCGGCCTCGGCCACCTCCACCAGCGACCCCCCGCCGTCGGCGGCGGCGCGGGCGGCCTCGGCCGCGGCGCGGGCCACGGTGAGGATGGTGCCCTCGACCGGTCGCATGACGGCCTCGCGGGCGAGCTTGTCGGCGGTGGCCAGGGCGGCGGCCAGGGCCTCGGCCCCGGCAGCACCGCCGGCCGAGCTGATCCCCTCGGCCAGGCCCCGCAGGAGTTGCGAGAGGATCACGCCGGAGTTGCCACGGGCGCCCATCAGGGAGCCGTGGACGATGGCCCGGCACGTCTCGTCGAGGCCGGGCGCGGCCAGGCGGTCGAGCTCGTCGGCCACCGACTCGAGGGTCAGCGCCATGTTGGTGCCGGTGTCGCCGTCGGGCACGGGGTAGACGTTGAGCCGGTTGATGACCTCCTGGTGTGCACGCAGGCCGTCCCGGAAGGTCCGGATGACGCGGGCCAGCTGGGCGGCGTCCAGTGCGTCGAGGACCGGCATGGCCAGGATGCTAACCTTTGCCACTTCCCTGCAGGATCGTGAGAAGAGGTCGGAGCGTCATGGCAGCGGTGTGCGAGGTCTGCGGCAAGAAGCCGTCGTTCGGCATGAACATCAGCCACTCGCACCGGCGGACGAAGCGCCGGTGGAACCCCAACATCCAGCGTGTCCGGGCCGTGGTCGACGGCACCCCCCGACGCCTCCACGTCTGCACGTCCTGCATCCGGTCCGGCCGGGTCGAGAAGCGTCCGGTCCGCACCCGCCCGGCCTGACCCCGCCCGACGGGCCCGCGCCGCCGGCCGGCGGGTCCGCCCCGCCGCCGTGCCCGCTCGGCCGCCGTACCCGCTCAGAATGCGTGCCGCCAGCCCCCGGCCGGCAGGGCACCACCGGCCAGCGAGTACTCCCCGGCCCTCCCGGTGCACCGCCCGATGGGCAGTGGCGGCCGCAGGCCGGCCCGGGCGAAGGCCCCGGCCAGCCGCTGCGGGTCGGGTGTGGCCACCACCAGCTCGTACTCCTCCCCCCCTCCCCGGGCCTCGGCCGGAGTCGCCCCGTCGGCCGCGGGCGGCTCGTCGAGGTCCAGGCCCACCCCGGAGGCCTCGGCCAGGCGCACCACGTCTGCCACCAGGCCGTCGGAGACGTCGATGGCGGCCGAGGCCCCGGCCAGGCGGGCGGTCGTCCCCTCGGCCAGGCGGGCCACCGGCCGGCGGTGGGCGGCGGCCGGACCGGACGGCACCGGGTCCCCCTCCCCGGCGGCCCGCAGCAGCCGGAGGCCGGCCGCCGAGGCCCCGAGGGCACCGGTGACGAAGAGGTGGTCGCCGGGCCGGGCCCCGGACCGGGTCAGGGCGGGCGGGGTCGGACCGCCCGGCAACGAGCCGAGCACGGTCACCGACACCACGAGGACCGGCGAGGCCGAGAGGTCACCCCCCACCACCGTGCAGCCGGTGGCGGCCGACGCCTCGGCCACCCCCGCGGCCAGGCCGTCGAGCGGGTACCCGGCCGGCGCGGCCACCGACAGGAGGGCGTGGTCGGCCCGGGCGCCCATGGCGGCGAGGTCCGAGGCGGCCACCATCAGGGCCTTGAAGCCGACGTCGGCCGGGGAGCTGACCCGGGGGTCCACGTGGACGCCCTCCACCACCAGGTCGGTGGCGGCGAGCAGGGGGCCCTCGGCCGGTGGCCGGAGGACGGCGGCGTCGTCGCCGATGCCCACCTCCCCGGGGTCCAAGGGCCGGCCCGCGGCGCCGAAGCGGACGGCGAGGCGGGCGATGACGGCGAACTCGTCTCCCCACGCCCCGTCCGGTCTGCCCGGCTCCCCGGAATTGGGTCCGTCCACCCTCCCTGCCTACCATTGTCCCGGAAGAGGGCCACTACACTCGCCAGGTCGTGCCTGGCACGACCCGCGGAACCACGACCCCCGCTCGACGGCCACGACGGGCCGCCCGACGATCGAGGAGGATGACCGAGCCCATGCCCCCCACCGAGCACAAGCGCCTGATCGAATGGGTCGACGAGGTGGCCGCCCTCACCCAGCCCGACCAGGTCGTCTGGTGCGACGGATCGGCCGAGGAGTACGACCGGCTGTGCCGGCTCCTGGTGGGCAGCGGGACCTTCACCCGGCTGGACGAGGCCAAGCGCCCCAACAGCTACTGGGCCCACTCCGACCCGGGTGACGTCGCCCGGGTGGAGGACCGCACCTACATCTGCTCGGCCGAGGAGTCCGACGCCGGGCCGACCAACAACTGGCGGGACCCGGGCGAGATGCGCGACCTCCTCACCGGGTTGTTCCGGGGTTCGATGCGGGGCCGGACGATGTACGTGGTGCCCTTCTCCATGGGCCCCCTCGGCTCGGAGATCGCCCACATCGGCGTCGAGATCACCGACTCGGCCTACGTGGCCGTCTCCATGCGCATCATGACCCGCATGGGCCGCGGGGCCCTCGAGGTGCTCGGCGCCGACGGCGAATTCGTCCCCTGCCTCCACTCGGTGGGCGCGCCGCTCGCCGCCGGGCAGGACGACGTCCCCTGGCCGTGCGACGCCGACAACAAGTACATCGTGCACTTCCCCGAGACCCGCGAGATCTGGTCGTACGGCTCCGGCTACGGCGGCAACGCCCTGCTGGGCAAGAAGTGCTTCGCGCTGCGCATCGCCTCGGTCATGGCCCGCGACGACCACTGGCTGGCCGAGCACATGCTGATCCTCAAGCTGACCTCGCCGGCCGGCGAGACCCGCTACGTCACCGGTGCCTTCCCCTCGGCGTGCGGCAAGACGAACCTGGCCATGCTCATCCCCACCCTGCCCGGCTGGAAGGTCGAGACGGTGGGCGACGACATCTGCTGGATGAAGTTCGGCGCCGACGGCCGCCTGTACGCCATCAATCCCGAGGCCGGCTTCTTCGGCGTGGCACCGGGCACCAACGCCAAGACCAACCCCAACGCCATGCTCACCCTCGAGGGCAACACCATCTTCACCAACACCGCCCTCACCGACGACGGCGACGTGTGGTGGGAGTCGATGACCCCGGACCCGCCGGACCACCTCACCTCCTGGAAGGGCGAGGAGTGGACCCCGACGACGGGCACGCCGGCCGCCCACCCCAACGCCCGCTTCACGGTGCCCGCCGCCCAGGACCCGGCCATCGCCTCCGAGTGGGAGGACCCGGCCGGCGTGCCCATCGACGCCATCCTGTTCGGGGGGCGACGGGCCTCGGTGGTGCCTCTCGTCTTCCAGTCCCGGGACTGGCAGCACGGGGTCTTCCTCGGGTCGATCATGGCCTCGGAGACGACGGCGGCGGCGGCCGGCGCCGTGGGCAACCTCCGGCGGGACCCCTTCGCCATGCTGCCCTTCTGCGGCTACAACATGGCCGACTACTTCGCCCACTGGCTGGAGATCGGCGCCTCGGCCGATCCCGAGAGGCTCCCCAAGATCTTCTACGTCAACTGGTTCCGCAAGGACGACGACGGCCGCTGGCTGTGGCCCGGGTACGGCGAGAACTCGCGCGTCCTCGAGTGGGTCTTCGAGCGGGTGGGCGGGGGCGGCGAGGCCGCCGAGACGCCGATCGGTTGGATCCCGGCGCCGGGCGCCATCGACACCGACGGCCTCGACGTGTCGCCCGAGGACATGGCCAAGCTGCTGACCGTGGACACGGCCGAGTGGCGGGCCGAGGTGCCCCTCATCCGCCGGCACTTCGCCACGTTCGGCGAGAAGCTCCCGGCCGCCCTCAACGACGAGGTCGACGCCCTGGAGCGCGCCCTGGACTGAGTCCGGGCCCTCAGCCGGCCCGGGCCGCGCCGGCGCGCGAGCTCATGTAGGAGAGGGCGCCGGTCATGGCCACACCGGCCATGACCAGGTTGCCGGTGGGGATCGAGAGCGAGAGCACGACCCCGAGCAACGAGCCCGTCACCCACATCAGCTGCAGGCGCGTCTCGAACCGGGCGAAGGCCCGACCCTGGTCCGACTCGCGCACGTGGCGCTGGACCAGGGCGTCGAACGACGGCTTGGCCATGGCCCCGGCGGCGCCCACGGCCAGGGCCACCACGGCCTGGAGGGCCCGGGCGCCGACCAGCCCCCCGAGCACGCCGGCCCCGGCCGCCAGCCAGAGCGACCCGGTGAGCATCTGCTGCTCGTCGAGCACCCGGCGGATGCGGCCGACGAGGAGCACGCCCACCACCGCCCCGGTGGTCAGGGCCCCGATGAGCAGGCCGAACCACCAGGTGGCGGCGTTCTCGCGACGGAGCCCGAAGGCGAACAAGAAGGTCAGGAAGCCGAGGAGGCCCTTCAGCACGGACATCGGGACGAGCCCGAGGGCGACCTCGGCCCCGCCCAGGGGGCGGAAGACGGCCAGGTCACGCTGGTCGTCCAGCCACGTCTCGTCGGAGTCGGGGGCCATGACGGCGGCCGCGGCCGCGGCGGGGCCCCGTGCCGCCCGCCGGGCGAGCGCCCGCACCGGGAGGCGGAGGCCGGCGGCCACCGCCGCGGCGAACACGGCGGCCGTGGCCCACAGCACGGCGGCCGGGCCGACCAGCTTGAGCAGGGCCACCCCGGGCAGGGCGGCCACGAACCCGCTCAGGGAGGCGAGGAGCCCGAGCCGGGCGTTGAGGGTGGCGAGGTCCGGCTCGACCACGTCCTCGCCGGTCACGGGGTCGTCCACGTGGACCAGGGGCGTCCCGTAGGGGGGCGTGGGCTCGGGCCCGACCGGCTCGGGCCCCACCGGCTCGGGCCCGACCGCCCCGTCCGGCGCCGGTCGCCGGTCGCCGACCACCTCGAGCTCGGCCATCTCCGGCACCAGTGCGCCTTTCGTGACGAGGTACACCTTGGAGAAGACCAGCATGAGGAACGCCTCGGGGAAGAGCAGCAGCGAGTGGATGTCCCGGGCGATGAAGGGACACAGGACGGCCCGGCCGAGGGCGGACGCCACGAGCGTGGCCCGCCGGGCCCCTCGGCTCCGGTCGATGAGGGGGCCGAGGGACGGGGCCACGACGGCGAAGGGGCCCATGGTCAACAGCAGGTAGAGGAGCACCTTGTCCTTGGCCGCCGTCGGCGAGATGGAGAAGAACAGCGAGCCGGCCAGCGAGATGGCGAACATGGTGTCGCCCGCCGTCATGAGCACGTGGGCGAGGGCCAGCCGGCCGAAGGGGCGGTCCTGGTCGAAGAGGTCGCGCACGGCCGAGCGGATCAGCCGCCGGAACCTGTCCCCCTGCTCCCGAACGCCCACCGCGGCATGGTACGCGGGTCGCGTCGTCGCCGGGGGACCGTGGGCCCGGGCGGTACCATGGGTGCCCGCTCCCGCCCCGTGTCCCGCCCGCCCCGAGGAGGCCGACGTGCCGGTCAGCGCCTACGTGCTCATCCAGACCGACGTGGGCCGGGCGGCCGCCGTGGCCCGGGCGGCCCGGGAGGTCCCCGGCGTGGCGTCGGCCGAGGACGTGACCGGCCCCTACGACGTCATCGTGCGGGCCGAGGCCCCCACCGTCGACGAGCTCGGCCGCATGGTGGTCCACGAGATCCAGCGGATCGAGGGCATCGCCCGCACGGTCACCTGTCCGGTCGTCAGCCTCTGATCTCCGGGCCGGCGGGCGGGCTCAACGGATGGCGCCCGCCTCCCGCAGACCGGTGATCTCCTCGGTGGCGAGCCCCCACTCGGCCAGGGCCTCGTCGCCGTACTGCCCCGGGTTGGGAGGCGGCCGGCGGATGGCGCCCGGGGTACCGAGGAAGCGGGGCGCCGGCGCCGGCTGGACGACGCCGGCCACCTCGGTGAAGGTGCCCCGGAACCGGTTGTGGGGGTGGTCGGGGGCCTCGGCCACCGAGAGCACCGGTGCCGCGCAGGCGTCGGTCCCGGCGAAGATCCCGGCCCACTCGTGGCGCGTCCGGGTGGCGAAGACGGCGGCGAAGCGCTCCTTCATGGCCGGCCACGCCTCCCGGTCCATCTGGTCCGGGAGGTCCTCCCCGGCGAGACCCAGGAGGCGGAGCAGCTCGGCGTAGAACTGGGGCTCGATGGCCCCGACCCCGATGAAGCCGCCGTCGGAGGTCTCGTAGACCTCGTAGAAGTGGGCGCCGGTGTCGAGCATGTTGGTGCCCCGGACGTCCCGCCAGATCCCCGACTGGCGGAGGGTGTAGGTCATGGTCATGAGGGCGGCGGCGCCGTCGACCATGGCCGCGTCGACGACCTGGCCCGCGCCGGTGGCCCGGGCCCCGAGGATGGCCGCCACCATGCCGAAGGCGAGCAGCATCCCGCCGCCCCCGAAGTCGCCCACCAGGTTGAGGGGCGGCACCGGGCGCTCCCCGGCCCGGCCCACTGCCTCCAGGGCGCCGGCCACGGCGATGTAGTCGATGTCGTGGCCGGCCGTCGGGGCCAACGGGCCGTCCTGGCCCCACCCGGTCATCCGGCCGTAGACGAGGCGGGGGTTGCGGGCCAGGCAGACGTGGGGGCCCAGCCCCAGGCGCTCGGCCACTCCGGGCCGGAAGCCCTCCATGAGGCCGTCGGCCCGCTCGACGAGGCGCAGCACCAGCGCGACCCCGTCGGGGTGCTTGAGGTCGACGGCCACCGACCGGCGCCCCCGGTTCATGAGGTCGACGTGGGCCCCGTCCTTCGGCGGGTACGCGGCCCGGTCGGACCGGTCGAACCGGAGGATGTCGGCGCCGGCGTCGGCCAGCATCATGCCGGCGAAGGGGGCCGGGCCGATGCCGGCCAGCTCGATCAGGCGGACCCCGTCCAGGGGGCCGCTCATCGCCGCCCCCCGTGCCCGGCGGGGGCGGGGGCGTGGTCGGTCGGGACCGTGGGGGCGGTGCTCACCATGGCGGGATGCTGGCCCACCGCCGCGCGGGGGTCAAGTGCGCCCCGGTCACGTCGGCCCGGACGGGACGATGCGGTGGACGAGGCCGGTCTCGACGTCGTAGCGCCACCCCTCGACCCGGACCCCCGCGGGCAGGAGGGTGCAGGCCCGCACCGCAGCCACGTCGTCGTGGAGCGACCGGTCCGGATCGGGCATGGCCAGGAACGCCCAGTCGTCGGCACCGTGGATGCCCTGGGCCGCCAGATCGGCATGGACGGCCCCGTCGGTGCGATCGGCCAGGGCGCACTTGGTGTGCTGCATCACGGCGATCTCGCGGACGCCGAGCAAGGAGGTGGCGAGGACCAGCGAGCGCAGCACATCGTCGGTCACCCGCCCGCCGGCGTTGCGCAGGATCTTGGCATCCCCCGGGACGAGGCCGAGCATGGTCAGGGGCTCGATCCGGCTGTCCATGCACGTGACCAGCGAGAACCCTCTGGCCGCGATCGGGGGGACCCCGGCGAGGGCGAAGTGGCCGGCGTAGTCGGCGTTGGCTCGGAGCAGTTCGTCGAACATCGGACCAGCATGGTAGGCGGTCGGAGACCGGTCGCGGTGCGGCGATAGCGTGGCCGGGGGCCGGCCGCCGGCCCACGTCCGCACGGAGGGGGCACGGTGCCAGCGCAGCGGTGGGCCACCGGGCCCGGGCGGGTCAACCTCATCGGCGACCACACCGACTACAACCTCGGGCTGGCCCTGCCCCTGGCCGTCGACCTCGGGGTGACCGTGGCGTGGGAACCGGGCGGCGACGGGTTCACCGTCGTCTCGGACGCCTACCCGGGCGAGGTGGCCCGCATCCCCCGGCGCCCGGAGACGGCCACGCTCACCCGGCTCGAGCCGGTCTGGGCCCGCCTGGTGGCCGCCGTCGTGTCACTGGCCCGGCCGGCCACCGGGGGGGTCCTGCGGGTGTCCTCCACTCTGCCGGCCGGGGCCGGACTCTCCTCCAGCGCCGCCGTCGGGGTGGCCCTCTGCGCCCTCTTCGGGGCCGGCGGCACGCCCGAGGAGGTGGCCCGGCTCTGCCAGGAGGCCGAGCACCGTACCGGCGTCCCGGTCGGACTCCTCGACCCCCTGGTCTGCGCCGGCGGTCGGCGGGGACACGCCCTGCTGGTCGACTTCGCCTCCCTGGCCACCGAGCACGTGCCCGTGCCGGAGGGGGCCGAGGTGGTGGTGGTCGACTCGGGCACCCGTCGCGACCTGCGCAACGCGCCCTACGCCGACCGGGTGGCGGAGTGTGCGGCGGCGGCGGCCCGCGTCGGGCGGCCGCTGGGCCTGGCCGGGGAGGACGACCTGGCCGGGTTGGCCGACCCGCGGCTGCGCCGCCGGGCCCGCCACGTGGTGACCGAGTGCCGGCGGGTCCGGGGGGCGGCCGCGGCCCTGGCCCGAGGCGACCTGGCCGTCGCCGGCGCCCTGCTCGACGAGTCCCACGCCAGCCTGGCCACCGACTTCGAGGTCTCCACCCCGGAGCTCGACGCGCTGGTGGCCGATCTGCGGGCCCGCCCGGGCACGTTCGGGGCCCGGCTCACCGGTGCCGGCTTCGGGGGGTGCGTGGTGGTGCTGGCCGAACCGGGCGCCCTCGACCCGGCCGGCCTCGACCGCCCGGCCTGGCGGGTCCGGGCCGCCGACGGCGCCCTCGGCCCCACCGGCGACGGATCGCCGTCCGCTGCTACCCCCAGCGCTCCGGCTCCGCATCGGGCGGGGTCAGCCGGCGGGTGACGATCCGGGCCAGCACGTCGGGGTGACGGACGTCCGGCACCCGGTGGCCGACCTCCTCGCCCCACGGGACGACGTCGAGGCTCCCGGTCCCGAGGAGCCGCCGCGCCACCCCCTGGACGGCCACCACCTCCTCGATGTCGGCGAGGGCGAACTCGGTGGCGCCGCCCCGGCGGTCGACGAGCCGGTAGGTGGTGAGCACCACCCCGGCCCGGCGCCAGCGCACCAGGCGGACGGCCAGCCAGAGGCAGGGCACGCCGACCACCGCCCCCTCGATCCAGTGGACGGTGGTCGAGGAGTGGGGCAGGGTCACGTCCAGGGTGACCCCGACGGCGACGACCACCAGGGTCGTGAGCAGCGGGGCCGTGAGGGACGTCCAGTGCGGCCGGATGTCGACCAGGACCTGCTCGGAGGGCAGGAGCCGGAGCCGGCGTGCGGCCAAGGGCCTCAGCCCAGCTTGCCGGCGATGGAGCCGGCCGAGCGCAGCACCGTGCCGTCGGCGCCGGCCGCCGAGTAGGCGTGGGTCGGCCGGTGGCGGGCCTCCTCGAGCAGGTCGGCCAGGAGGGTGGAGAAGGGCACGACCGGAGCGACCCAGAGGTACCGGGCGAGCGACCCGGGGACGGTGTTGACCTCGTTGACCACGAGCTCGTCGCCGTCCGAGAGGAAGTCGATGCGGGCCACGCCGCGCACCCCGGCCAGGGCGCCGATACGGAGGGCCGCCTCCCGCAGTCGGGTCTCGAGCGTCGGGTCGATGCGGGCGGGCAGCTCGCGACGGGCGCCGGCCATCCCCTCACCGGCCACGTACTTGTCGCGGTAGTCGAGGATCTCGGTGTCCTCGCGTGACCGCAGCGGCCGCTCGACGGCCGACAGCTCCAGCTCCGGCCAGGACCGGACGGCCACCTGCAGGTCGGCGAGGTCCGGGCGGTACGGCTCGAGCACGGCCCCGGCCCACAGGTGGGGGTTGGCCCCCAGCCGGGCCCGGGCGGTGGCGAGATCCTCGACCACCTCGATCCCGATGGAGGAGCCGCCGAAGCGGGGCTTGACGATGTAGGGGCCGGGGAAGCCGGGCTCGGGACCCTCGGCGGTGAGCAGCACCCGGGGCAGGGTGGGCAGACCGGCGTCGACCGCCACCGCGCCGAAGGCCAGCTTGTCCATGCCCAGGGCGGCACCGGCCACGCTCGGGCCCGAGTAGCGCACCCCGGCGAGGTCGAGGGCGGCCTGCAGGGTTCCGTCCTCGCCGGGGCCGCCGTGACAGCAGACCAGGGCGGCGTCGATCTCGACCGGACGGGCACGGCCCAGGCGGCCCCCGGGCTCGCTGAACCCGCCGCCGGGAGCGGCGACGAACGTGAGGCGGGAGGCCCCCCGAGGCACCCCGTCGAGGAAGGCCTCGGCCTCCAGTGCCGCGTCGACCTCGAACCACGCTCCGGTCTTCGACCAGTAGAGGGCCCGCGGTGTCCCTCCTCGGCCGGCGAGCCCCCGAGCGGCCTGGAGTCCGGTGAGCACGCTCACGTCGTGCTCGGGCGAGGGCCCTCCGAAGATCACGGCGACGTCGGGCACGGTGGGTGGGCTCCTCCGATCGGGGCTGGGGGTCGGCGCGCCGGCAGCGGGTGCCACGGCCGCGGGACGGCCTAAGGGTAGTGGTCCGGCAGGTCGTTCTCGTACAGCACGGCGTCGTCGGCCCCGAGGTGGGCGCGGACCCACCCGACGGCCTCGTCCCGGCGGCGCACGGCACGGACCTCGACGCCGGCCGGGGCGCCCACCCCGGCGAGCAGGGCGGCCCGGTTGGTCCGTCCGACCACGATCACGTCGGTGGCCACGCCGGCGATGGCCTGGCCGAAGCGCCGGTTCTCCTCGTCCTGGCGGGGACCGAGCTCGACCATGCCCGGGGTGACGACCACCCGCCGTCCCGGCGCGCCGGACGCGGCCAGGGCGGCCAGGGCCTCGGCCGCCCCGGACGGGTTGGCGTTGTAGGTGTCGTCCAGGACCACCGCCCCCGATCCCGCCCGGCCGGCCTGGAGGCGGTGGTCGACCGCGGGGAGGCCGGCCAGGCGCCCGCCCAGCGCGTCGCGCTCCACCCCGAGCAGCAGGGCCACGGCCACGGCACAGGCCAGGTTGGTCGGCTGGGCCCCCGGCGGCACGGCCACGTCCTCGGCCAGGAGCCGGCCGTCGGCCAGCACGGAGACCCGCCCGTCGGGACCACGGGTCACGCAGACGCCGGCGGTGCGGTCCACCGCCGAGCACCGCACCACCCGGCGTCCCTCGGCGGCGCAGCGGTCGGCCAGGGCGGCCAGCCGCGGGTCGTCGACCGGGAGCACCAGGTCGCCGGCGGTGGCCAGGATCTCGGCCTTGGCCTCGAGGATGCGCGCCTCGGAGCCGAACCGCTCGAGGTGGACCGGGCCGATGGCCGTGATGACGGCGATGGCCGGCGGACACCACGAGCACAGGTCGGCGATCTCGCCGGGCCGGTAGGTGCCCATCTCGGCCACGAAGACCTCCGTGCCGTCGGCCAGGTGCTCGTTGACGGCCCGGGCCAGGCCGGCCCGGTTGTTGAAGCTGGCCGGGGTGGCCACCACCGAGCGGGTGGGTCGGAGGAGGTGGGCGATGTGGCCCTTGGTGGAGGTCTTGCCGAACGAGCCGGTGACGCCCACCACGGTGGGGGCGACCCGGGCCAGCCGGGCGGCGGCCTCGTCGACGAAGTGCCGGCCGAGCCGGCGCTCGAGGGGGGCGATGGCCCGGCAGGCCAGGTCGACGAGGAGGGGGACGAGGAGGGCGACGACCACGGCCGCAGCCGAGACCGGCCCCACCGCGGCACCGGCCGCCACCACGGCGACCACCAGGCCGCCCGAGGCCGCGGCCAGGGTGCGCAGGCGCCGGGTCCAGTGCAGGGGTGCGGTCCGGCCCCGGACCGAGAGGCCCCGGGGACCGGCGGCCACGGCGGCCGCCGTGGCCAGCCCGGCGAGGGGCCAGCGGAACGAGAGGACGGCGCCGGCCAGGGCCAGGGCGGCCAGCGCCGGGTTGGCCGGCGCTAGGCGCCACCAGCGGACCGCGAAGCGGGCCACCGCTCCGCCCAGGTAGTGCTCGCGCTGGGCCACCCGCAGCCAGCGCAGCCCCGCGGGCACGCAGGCGGCCACGCAGGCCGCGGTCGTCACCCAGGCGGCGGGGCCGTGGAGCGCGGCCGGTCCGAGCGCGCCGAGCGTCGGGGCCGGGCTCACCGGGCGGGCAGGTCCGGCGCGCCGGTGACGGCGGCGAGGAGGGCGGCGGGCGCCTCGGTCGGCGTGAGGTGGCCGACCCCGTCGAGCACCCGGAGCGTCGCCGACGGGAAGCAGGCCTGCGCCCGCTCGGCCACCTCGAGGGGCACCTCGGTGTCGGCCGCGCCCCAGACCAGGTCGACGGGGCAGCGGGTGGCGGCCATGTCCTCGAGGTAGGAGTCGGCGAGCAGTCCGACGAGGACGGCCCGCATCACGCCCTCGGCGGCCCGGTAGTCGGGCGAGCCGTACCTCCGGCGCATCGCCTCCATCCGGTCCCCGGAGACCAGTCCCATCCGGTGGAGACGCCGGCCCAGGCGGTACCCCGGGGCCGGCCGGGGTCGCCGGCCTGCCGACGCGAGCAGCGGCACCCCGGTGAGGACGAGCCGGTCGACACGGTCGGGGACCAGCCGGGCCAGGCGCACCGCCACCCGACCCCCGAAGGAGTGGCCGAGCACGACCACCCGGTCGGCCAGCACCCCCTTGTCCTCGAAGAGGGGCACCAGGTGGGCGGCGTACGCCGCCGTCCCCCAGGCCTCGGGCGGGGGAGGTGCCGCCCCGAAGCCGGGGAGGTCGGGGGCCACCGCCGGCGGGGCGCCGGGCCGATCGAAGACGGCGGCGAAGTCCTCGTGGGAGCGGCGCCACCCGTGGAGGGCGAGCACGGTGGCCGGCCCGTCGCCCCAGGACGCGCCGAAGAGACGACCGGCGGCGAACGACTTCAGCACCGGCACACCCTACCGAGCGCCCCGGGAGGGGGCAGACAGCCGGGCGCCGGCCGGTGCCCGCCGACGGGCCCGGTCCGCGGCACACCCCGCCGATAGCCTCGGGTCCGTGGATCCCCCCGTCCCCGTGCCGGCCGCTCCCGGGACGCGCCCCGCATCCGACGGGGCGTTCCGCCGCGCCGCCGCCGGGTTGACCGAGGCCCAGTGCCGGGCCGTCGACTCCCCGGCCGCCCGGCTGTGCGTGGTGGCCGGGGCGGGTTCGGGCAAGACCCGGGTCCTGACCCTGCGGGTGGCCCGGCGCGTCCTCGACGGCTCGGCCCAGGCCGACCACACCCTGGTCTGCACCTTCACCCGCAAGGCCGCCCGCGAGCTGCGGGCCCGGCTCGCGGCCTCCGGCGCCCCCGTCTCGTCCCCGGTCGGTCCGGGGGGCGTCCCGGCATCCGGGGTCCGGGCCGGCACCCTCCACCAGCTCGCCCTCACCCTGCTGCGGAGGGAGGCCGACGACACCGGCCGCGCCGTCCCCGTCCTCGTGGACCACCGGGCGCGGCTCCTCGCCGAGCTCGTGGACGGGCCGGCCCGGGCCGCGGCGGTCGACGCCGAGATCGCCTGGGCCAAGGCCCGGTGCCTCGGACCGGCCGAGTACGCCCGGGCCGCCACGGCCGCCGGGCGCGACGCCGTCCCCGGCGAGTGGGTGGCCGCGACCTACGCCGCCTACCAGGCCGCCCTCGGGCGCCGGGGCCAGCTCGACCTCGACGACGTCCTCCTGCGCGCCGGCGACCTGCTCCTCGCCGACGGCGCCGCCGCCGAACGGGCCCGGTGGCGGTACCGCCACCTCTTCGTCGACGAGTTCCAAGACGTCAACCCGGCCCAGTTCCGTCTGCTCACGGCCCTGCTCGGCGAGGGTGCCGACCTGTGCGTGGTGGGCGATCCGAACCAGGCCATCTACGGGTGGAACGGGGCCGACGCCGGGCTCCTGCGCTCGCTCCCCGACGTCCTCGCCGGGCTCGAGACGGTCCACCTCGACCGCAACCACCGCTGTACGCCCCAGGTGGTGGCCGCGGCCGCGGCCGCCCTGGGTCAGACCGAGGTGGCTCCCCCCCGGTCGGCCCGGCCGGACGGCCCGATGCCCGTCGTCACCGCCTACGACGACGAGCGGGCCGAGGCCGAGGGGGTGGCGTCCCTCGTCCTCGACCGGTCGGCGGCCGGCACGGCCTGGTCGGACCAGGCCGTGCTGGCCCGTACCCACGACCAGCTCGGCGTGGTCCGGCGGGCCCTGGAGCGGGCCGGCGTCCCCTGGCGCGACGCGCCGGGACCGGAGTCGGAGGGCGAGGCGGACGGCGCACCACCCGGCGGCCGGGGCGCGGTCGAACTGGCCACCTTCCACCGGGCGAAGGGCCTCGAGTGGACGGCCGTCTTCGTGGTCGGCCTGGAGGAGGGCTACGTGCCCGTCGTCCACGCCGCCACCGACGAGGCCCGGGCCGAGGAGCGGCGCCTGCTCTACGTGGCCCTGTCCCGCGCCTCCCGGGACCTCCACTGCTCCTGGGCCCGGTCCCGCCGGCTGGGCGCGGGGCGGGCCGTCGAGCGCCGGGCCTCCCCCTGGCTGGCCCCGGTGGCCCGGGCGTCGCGGGCCGGCCAGGACCGGAGCCCGCCCCGCGACGTCGGATCGCGCCTCGCCCAGCTCCGGGCCGGGCTGCGCCGCTGACCGGACGGCCGGCCGCCGGTCAGACCGGGTCGGTGTCGACGAAGACCGGCGTGTGGTCGGAAGGCTTCGCCCCCTTGCGGGCCTGCCGGTCGATGAGGGCCCAGCGGGCGCCCCGGGCCAGCGGCTCGGTCACCAGGATGAGGTCGATGCGCATGCCGCGGTGCCGGTGGAAGGCGCCGCCCCGGTAGTCCCACCACGTGAACAGCCGGTCCTCGGGGTGGACGAGCCGGAAGGCGTCGACCAGGCCCCAGGCCTCCACCTCGGCCAGGGCGTCCCGTTCGGGCCGGCTGACGTGGGTCAGACCTTCGAGCTCGGCCGGGTCCCACACGTCGCGGTCCTCGGGCGCCACGTTGAAGTCCCCGCAGACCGCCACGGGATCCTGCGGGGACGTGGTCTCCTCGAGGAGGCGGCGCAGGCGGGCCAGCCAGGCCAGCTTGGCCGGGTACTGCTCGCTGTCGAGCGCCCGGCCGTTCGGCACGTAGACCGACAGCACCCGGACCCCGCCGCAGTCGGCGGCCAGCAGCCGGGTGCCCTGGTCGTCCTCGGCGGAGCCGAACCCGGCCGCCACCCGGTCGAGGCCGACCCGGCTGGCGATGGCCACCCCGTTCCACCGGCCGTCGCCGTGGTGGGCCGTCTGGTAGCCCAAGGCGGCGAAGGCCTCGTGGGGGAAGGCGGCGTCGGCCTGCTTGGTCTCCTGCAGGCAGAGCACGTCAGGTCGGGCATAGGCCAGCCACTCCTCCACCCGGGGCAGCCGGGCGGTGAGGGAGTTGACGTTCCAGGTGGCGATGCGCACGGCCCGCTCAGCCCGGCGTTGAGGGCCCGGCATCGACCAGCACGAACAGCAGGTCGGCCTGGCACGCCAGCTGGCCGCCGACCGTGGCCCGTCCGCTGCCCTTGCCGGCCCGGGCCGACAGGTGCCCCAGGGTCACCTCGAGCTCCAGCAGGTCGCCGGGGACGACCTGGCGCCGGAAGCGGGCCCGCTCGATGCCACCGAACAGGGGCAGCCGGCCGCTCGACCTCGGGTCGGCCAGGACGGCCACCCCGCCCAGCTGGGCCAGGGCCTCGACCATCAGCACGCCCGGCAGCGTGGGCCGACCCGGGAAGTGCCCGGCGAAGAAGGGCTCGTCACCGGTGAGCTGCCACGCCCCGGTGGCCCCGTGCCCGGGGTCGACCGTCCGGAGCTCGGTGACGAAGAGGAACGGGTCACGGTGGGGGAGGTAGTCCTCGGCGCGCACGGTGGGCGAGGTTACCGGTCCGAGCTCGGCCTCAGCCGGGCGGCGGGGCCAGGGCCAGCTCGGCCCGGCGTTGCTTGGCGTCCAGCGAGACCAGCACGAAGGTACGCGACGCTCCCTTGGCCAGGACGAGGCGGGCCTTCTGCGGGGGCGGGTCGCCCAGGCCCCGCAGGGGCACGTGGCAGAGCATGCCGTCGACGTCGACGTGGGCCCCGTGGGAGGTGAAGGACACGACTCGGCCCTCGAAGGTCGTCCCGACCAGATGGCCGGCCACGAACCGGACGAAGGTGGCGGGGTCGTTGAGGGCCTCGGCCGCCCGGGTCGGCGTCCCACCGGGTCCCGGGCCCTCCCCGGTCCCCGGCTCCGGCGTGGTCGCCGCCCTCGCCCCCCTGGCCGGGGCCTTCGCCGTCTTGGCCGCCTTGGCCGCCGGCGCCGCCTTGGCGGCCTTGGCCGCCGGGGCCTTCTTGGCGGTCTTGACGGTCTTGGTCGCCTCGGTGGTCTTGGTCGCCTTCGCCGCCTTGGCGGCCTTGGCCGCCTTGGCCGCCTTGGCCGCCGGCGCCGCCTTGGTCGGGATCGTCTTCGCTGCCGCCTTGGCCGCCGCCTTCCTGGTCGGGGTGGTCTCGGCCGCGGCCTTCTTCGCTGCCGCCGTGGTCGCCGCGGCCTTCTTCACCGCGGCCTTCTTGGTCGCGGCCTTCTTCACCGCGGCCTTCTTGGCGGCGGCCTCCCCGGCCGGTGCCCCGCCCGGCGGCGTGGCGCCCGTCGCCGCCGTGGCCGCCTTCTTCGCCCTCCTGGCCGGCGGGGGTGCCGCCGCGACGGCGTCGACGGGCCCGCCCACCGCCTCGAGCTCAGCGGCCTTGGCCTCGCGCCGTGACTGGGCCGTGACCGACCGGCTGCGCGGCCCGCGCACCGGGGTGCGGGGCGTGAACACCCACCCCACACCGGCGACCGGCTTGCCGCCGATGAGGCGCCCGGGCTCGAAGAGCCACGGGCGCTCGACGTGGAACTCCTGGAAGGAGTCGTTGGAGAGCACCAGTGCCCCCGACTTTTCGGCGATGCGGAGGATGAACCCGTCGCCCCGCCCGACCGCCCCGGCGGGCGGCGTGATCATCTCGCCGTGCTCGAGGGCCTGCTCGAAGGCGGGCACTTCGGAAGGGTCGATGCGGTGGCCGAACGTGGCGTCGACCACGACCGTCACGTCGGCGGCCGTGAACCCCGGGTGCTCCTCCAGGAAGTCCCGGATGGCCTCGTCGAGCTGGGCCAGGCTGGGGGCGTTGCGGCCCTCGGTGGCGAGGTTGGATCCGTCGACGATGATACGTCGTCGACCAGGGGTTTCGTCGGCCATACGTGCTCCAGTCAAGCATGCACCCGGAGCGACTCCGGACATGCCCTGCGGAAACCGGCCCGGACGGCGGTCGCCGACCCCGGTCGGCGGGGCGCAGCCGTGGTCGACGACTCCGACCGGACCACCGGGACCGGCGCCACGTTCGGCCACCCCGTCGGCGAGGCCTCGGTCCGCCTCGCCACGCCCCCGGACCAGGCGCACGGCGCCGGGGTCGACGGCATCGACGAGCGGGCCGGGCCGGCGCACCGGCGACGGTCCGTGGGCCGCCGGTCGATCAGCCCACGGCCCGCAAGAGGAGGTCCTGCTGCTCGAGGCGGTGGAGGGCGGCGCTGCCCGAGGCCGGGCTGGCCGACTCGGCCCGGCTCACGTGGCGCAGGACGTGGGTCTCACGCAGCAGCCGGTGGAGCCGGCTGTGCACGAAGTTCCAGGCACCCATGTTCTCCGGCTCCTCCTGCAGCCAGACCACCTCGTCGGAGGCCGGATAGCGTCCGAGGACCGCCTCGAGGTTGTCCTTGGGCCAGGGGTAGAGCTGCTCGACCCGCACCACGGCGACCCCGGCCCCGGCGGCGCCGAGCCCGTCGCGCCGCTCGAGGGCGTCGTAGGCCACCTTGCCCGTGCACAGGACCACCCGCCGGACGGCGGCCGGGTCGAAGCCCTCGCGCCCGGCGGCCGGGTCGTCCAGCACCTCGGCGAAGGTCCCGTGGGTGAACTCCCCGACGGGCGAGCGGGCCTGGCGGGCCCGCAGGAGCGACTTGGGGGTGAAGACGATCAGCGGCTTGGGCTCCGGCACCCGGACCTGGGCCCGGAGGAGGTGGAAGTACTGGGCCGCGGTGGTCGGGTCGGCCACCCGGAGGTTCCCCCGGGCGCACAGGGTGAGGAACCGCTCGATGCGGGCCGAGGAGTGCTCGGGGCCCTGCCCCTCGTACCCGTGGGGCAGCAGCAGGACGAGGCCCGAACGCTGGCCCCACTTGTCCTCGGCCGCCACCAGGAAGTTGTCGACGATGATCTCGGCGCCGTTCCAGAAGTCACCGAACTGGGCCTCCCAGGCCACGAGGTCGCCCGGGGCCTCGACCGAGTAGCCGTACTCGAAGCCGAGGGCGGCGTACTCGGAGAGGAGCGAGTCGTGGATCTCGAACCGCCCCCCCTCGCCCAGGCGGGCCAGGGGCACGTGCTCGACCCCCGTCTCGTGGTCGACCAGCACGGCGTGGCGATGGGAGAACGTCCCGCGCCGGGTGTCCTGGCCGGTGATCCGGACGTTCACGCCCTCGAGCAGGAGCGAACCGGCGGCGACCGCCTCGGCGAGGGCCCAGTCGAGCTCGCCGTCGGCCACGACCTTGTCGCGCTGTTCGAACTGACGGGCCAGCTTGGGGTGGAGGACGAAGCCCTCGGGGACCGACCGGACTTCTGCGGCCAGGCGGGCCAGCACGCCGGCGTCCACGCCCGTCTCGACCGCCGGGATGCGGAGGTCGGGTACGACGAACTGGGGAAGCACCGGCGGCGGCGGCGGGGCGCTCTCGGCCTCGGCCCGGGTCTCGTCGAGCGCGGCCTGCAGCCGGGCCGAGAAGTCGTCGAGGGCCTGCTCGGCCTCCTCGAGCGAGATGTCGCCTCGGCGCACGAGTGCCTCGGTGTACAGCTTGCGCACCGACCGCTTGGCGTCGATCAGGGCGTACATGAGCGGCTGGGTGTAGCTCGGGTCGTCGCCCTCGTTGTGGCCATGGCGCCGGTAGCAGACCATGTCGATGACCACGTCCTTGTGGAACGCCTGGCGGAAGCCGAAGGCCAGCCGGGCGGCCCGGGCGCACGCCTCGGGGTCGTCGCCGTTGACGTGGAAGATGGGCGCCTGGACCATCTTGGCCACGTCGGTGGGGTACACGGAGGTGCGGGCGGCCTCGGGGGCGGTGGTGAAGCCGAGCTGGTTGTTGATGACGACGTGGACGGTGCCACCGGTGCGGTAGCCGGCGAGGCCGGAGAGGTTGAGCGTCTCGGCCACCACGCCCTGGCCGGCGAAGGCGGCGTCGCCGTGGAGGAGGACGGGAAGCACCGGGAAGGGCCGGCCGGTCCCCTCCTCGAGGGCGGTGCCCTCCCCCCGCTCACCGCCGAGGGCGTCCTGCTTGGCCCGGGCCATCCCGACCACGACCGGGTCGACGGCCTCGAGGTGGGACGGGTTCGACGCCAGGGAGACCGGGATGGTCCCGCCCGAGCGGGCGGAGAAGACGCCGGCCGCCCCCTTGTGGTACTTCACGTCGCCCGAGCCCTGGACCGACTCGGGATCGAGGTTGCCCTCGAACTCCTCGAAGATCTCGCCGTAGGACTTGCCCACGATGTTGGCCAGCACGTTGAGCCGTCCCCGGTGCGACATGCCCATGACCGCCTCGGCCAGGCCCTCGTGGACGGCCTCGTCGAGGATGGCGTCGAGGATGACGATGACCGACTCGGCCCCCTCGAGGCCGAAGCGCTTCTGTCCGACGTAGCGGGAGTGCAGGAAGCGCTCGAAGACCTCGGCGGCGTTGAGCCGGTCGAGGATGTGGCGCTGCTCCTCGGAGGTGACGAGCGAGGACACCCCTTCGAGGTGCTGCTGGATCCACCGTTTCTGCTCGGGATCCTGGATGTGCATGTACTCGACGCCCAGGGTGCGGCAGTAGGCGTCCCGCAGGACGTGGAGGATCTCGTCGAGGGTGGCGGTCTCCTTGCCGGCCAGGCCGTCGGCCACGAACTGGCGGGGCAGGTCCCAGATGGTGAGTCCGTAGTGGAGGGGGTCGAGCTCGGGATGGAGATCGGGTGGCTCGGCGTCGAGCGGGTCGAGGTGGGCGATGAGGTGGCCCCTGACCCGGTACATGTTGATGAGGTTCTGGACGTGGTGCTGCTTGAGCAGGCGCTGGTGGCCCCCGTCGGCGTCCTCGGCCGCCGCGTTGGCGTCGCGCTCCCACCGCACGGGCTCGTAGGGCACCCCGAGGGAGGAGAACACCTCCCGGTAGAAGCCGTTCCCGCCGGTCAGGCACTCGGCCACGTGGGCCAGGAACAGGCCCGACTCGGCCCCCTGGATGATCCGATGGTCGTAGGTGGAGGTGAGGGTGACCGTGCGGCCCACTCCGAGATCGGCGAGCGTGCGCGGGTCGGCCGCCTCGAACCCGGGGGGGACGCCGAGGGCCCCCACGCCCACGATGACGCCCTGACCCGGCATGAGGCGGGGCACGGACTGGACGGTGCCGAGGGTGCCCGGGTTGGTGAGGGTCACCGTCGTCCCGGCGAAGTCCTCGGGGGCGATCTTGTTGGTGTGGACCTTGCGGATGAGCTCCTCGTAGGCGGTCAGGAAGCCGCGGAAGTCCCGGGCGTCGGCCGCGGTGATGCAGGGGACGAGCAGGGTGCGGCCGCCGGACCGCTCGACGTCGACGGCGAGCCCGAGCCCGACGTGGTCGTGGTGCACGACGCCCGGCGTGCCCCGGCCGTCGACGTCGGCCACGAACGACGCGTTCATGGCCGGGAACGCGACCAGGGACTTGACCACGGCATAGCCGATGAGGTGGGTGAAGCTGACCTTGCCGCCCGTGGTGCGGGCCAACTCGTCGTTGATCACGGCGCGATTGACCTCGAGCAGCTTGGCCGGCACCACCCGCACGCTGGTGGCCGTGGGCACGCCCAGCGAGGCCTCCATGTTGGCCACGATGCGGCCGGCCGCCCCCCGCAGCGGGGTCGCGCCGTCGACCACGGCGGCGGGAGCGGTGACGGGGGCGGCGGGGGCGGTGACGGGAGTGACGGGGGCGGCGGGAGCCGCGGCCGCAGCTGCGGCGGCCGGGGTCGGGGCCGGAGCGGTGGCGACTGGCTCCCCGGCCGGCCGGTAGTCGGCGAAGAACTCGGCCCACGACGCCGAGACCGACGACGGGTCCGTCCGGAAGCGCTCGTACATGTCCTCGACGAGCCAGGCGTTGGGGCCGAACGCCCCCGCGCCGGTGGTGGTCCGACCGTGTGCCACCCGGTGGTCTCCGGTGCCGGTTCCGTCTCCACCCGCTGCGTCGTCCACGGATGCAGCCTACCGGGGCACCCTCCCCCCCGAGGCGGCGCCGGGCCGCCGCGAGCCGGGGAGTAGCGTCGTCGCCATGGTCGCACCGCGCACCCGCGTCACGTGCTCGTTCACCTTCGAGGCGGCCCACCGGCTGCCCTGGCACCCGGGACGGTGTCGCAACCTCCACGGTCACTCCTACCGCCTCGACGTCTCGGTCGAGGGGGCGCTCGACGACCGGGGCGTCGTCGTCGACTTCGACGACCTCGCCGCCGCCGTCCGCACCGGGGTGGTCGACCGCTGGGACCACGCCGACCTCAACGAGATCCTCGACAACCCCACCGCGGAGCTCCTGGCCCACCGGGCCTGGGAGGTCCTCACCGAGGCCGGGCTGCCCCTCGCCGCCCTCCGCCTGTGGGAGACGTCCGAGTGCTGGGTGGACCTCGCTCCCGACGTGGTCGACTGACCGTGTCCGGTCACGTGGTCGTGCTCTCCGGCGGCCTCGACTCGACGGTGTGCATGGCGCTCGCCGCGGCGGCGGGCGGGACCGCCCCGCTGGCCCTCACCTTCGACTACGGCCAGCGCCACCGCACCGAGCTCGACCGGGCCGCCGGGGTGGCCGGCCACTACGCCGCCGAGCACCTCGTGGTGCACTTCGACGCCACCGCGTGGGGCGGCTCGTCCCTCACCGACCGGTCGCGCCCGGTGCCCCTGGGCGGCACGGAGGGGGGCATCCCCTCGACCTACGTGCCCGCCCGCAACAGCATCTTCCTCGCCGTGGCCCTCGGCGTGGCCGAGGCGCGCGAGCTCGACGACGTGTGGATCGGGGTCAACGCCATCGACTACTCCGGCTACCCGGACTGCCGGCCGGCCTTCGTCGACGCCTTCCGGGCCGTCGCCGCCACCGGGCAGCGGCGCGGGGTCGAGGGCAACCCGGTGGCCATCCGCGCCCCGCTGATCGAACGGACCAAGGCCGAGATCGTCGCCCTCGGACGCTCGTACCGCGCCCCGCTGGAGCTCACCTGGTCGTGCTACGCCGGCGGCGAGCGGCCGTGCGGGGCGTGCGACGCCTGCCTGCTGCGGGCCCGCGGCTTCGCCGAGGCCGGGGTGGCCGACCCGGCCCTCGGATGAGCGGTCCCTCCGACATCCTCGTCACCGAGGTCTTCTCGGCCATCCAGGGCGAGGCCGCCCTGGTCGGCGAGCGCCAGGTGTTCGTCCGGCTGACCGGCTGCAACCTGCGGTGCACCTACTGCGACCAGCCCGAGGCCCTCGAGCGCCGCCCGGGGCCGTGCCGGCTGGAGCGGACCGCCGGACGGCGCGACTGGCGGACGGTGCCGAGCCCGCTCGCCCTCGACGAGGTGGTCGGGGCCGTCGGCCGCCTCTGGGACCAGCTCCCCCACCACTCGGTCAGCCTGACCGGGGGCGAGCCCCTGCTCCAGGGCGGCCGCACCGCGCGCCTGGTCGGCCTGCTGGCCGCCCGGGGCTGGCCGGTCATGCTCGAGACCAACGGCACGCTCCGGCCCGTCTTCGAGCGCCTGGTCGCCGGGCTCGACCAGGTGAGCCTGGACCTCAAGCTGCCCAGCGTGGACGGCGAGCAGGTGGACCCCGGCGTGCAGCGGGCCTTCCTCGGTGCCGCCCTGGCCTCGGGGGTGGAGACCTGGGTCAAGATCGTCGTCGGCGGGGCCACCGACCCCGGCGAGCTGGAGGCGGCCGTCACCATGGTGGCCTCCGAGGCCGGGGCGGCCGAGCGGGAGGTCGAGGTCTTCCTGCAGCCCCTCACCCCGGTCGGCCCGGGCCAGACCGCCCCCGATCCCGCGCAGCTGCTGGCCCTCCAGGAGCTCGCCCTGCGCCGGCACCGCCGGGTGCGGGTCGTGCCCCAGACCCACAAGGCCATCGGCCAGCTCTGACCCCGGCGCCGGGCCGGACGCGCCACGGCGGCGGGCCGGGAGCCGGACCGCCGCCGTGGCGAGGCCGCGGGGCGCGGCCCGCGGTTACCTGGCCTTGCGCAGCTTGGGCGCCTGGGTCTGGCCGTTCACGACCTTCTTGAACGAGGCGCCGGCCGTGACCTTGGGGCTCTTCGACGCCTTGATCTTGATGGCCTCCCCGGTCTGCGGGTTGCGACCCGTCCGGGCCGCACGCTGGGTGCGGTCGAACGTCACGAAGCCGGTGATCGCCACCTTCTCGCCCTTGGCCACGGTGGCGGTGACGACGTCCTCGAGGCCCCCGAGCACGGTGGCGACGTCCTTCGCGGTCACACCGGTGTGGACGGCCACGGCGGCGATCAGATCGGTCTTGGTAAGGGGCACGGTCTCTCCTTGCGATGGATTGGGAAGCCTCAACAATGCACGATCCGGGCCCCCGACGCGCGCATGAGGGTCACGCCCGGGTCCCGACGGGGCGCGGCCCGCCCCAGGGCCGGGCCGGCCGGGCGCCGCGGGTCGCCGGGACGATCGCCGGCGGCCGCGGCCGCCGTAGTGTCGGGGGACGATGCCGACGGCCCCCGACCTCGCCGTGTCCGAGCACCGGCCCGCCCACCCGGTGCCGGGCTCCCCGGTGGTCGTCCTGGTCCACGGCTCGCTCGACCGGGCCGGGAGCTTCGCCCGGGTGGTGCGCCGGCTCACCGACCTCACCACCTGCGCCTACGACCGCCGCGGCTACCACCGTTCCCGGGGAGGCCCCGTCCACACCACCGTCGCCGGGCACGTCGACGACCTGCTCACCGTGGTGGCCGGCCGGCCGGCGGTGGTGGTCGGCCACAGCTTCGGCGGCGTCATCGCCCTGGCCGCTGCGCTCCGGCCCGGGGGGCCCGCACCCGTCGTCGGCCTCGGCGCCTTCGAGCCCCCCCTGCCCTGGGTCGGGGGGCCCGCCCGCCGGCCGGGCGCGCCGCGCCACCCCGGCGAGCAGGCCGACGCGCCCGGCGCGGTGGCCGAGCGGTTCTTCCGCCGGATGGTCGGGGACGCGGCCTGGGAGCGCCTGCCCGAATCGACCAGGGAGGCCCGCCGGGCCGACGGCGCCGCCCTGGCCGCCGAGCTCGACGCCCTGCGCGTGGACGAGCCTCCCTTCGACGTGGCCGGGCTGGACGTCCCCCTGCTCGTGGGCCGGGGCAGCGCCTCGCTCCCCCATCACCGGGCGGCGGCGGCGTGGCTGGCCGACCACGCGCCGGGAGCCGCCCTGGTCGAGATCGAGGGCGCCGGCCACGGCGCGCACCTCACCCATCCCGACGCCTTCGCCGGATTCGTCCGGGCGGCGGTCGCCCGGGCCCTGTCCGACCGGGCCACCCCCTAGAAAGGTCCCGACCGTGCACGTCCTCGTCTCCGGCGCCTCCGGCCTCATCGGCACCGCCCTGTCCGACCACCTGACCCACGCGGGCCACCGGGTCACCCGACTCGTCCGGGGCGGCCCGGTCGAGGAGGGCACGGTCCGCTGGGACCCCGCCCGCGGCACGCTCGACGCGGCCGGACTGGCGGCGGCCGGACCGCTCGACGCCGCCGTGCACCTGGCGGGCGCCGGCATCGGCGACCACCGGTGGAACGCCACCCGCAAGCGCGCCATCCTGGACAGCCGGACGTCGTCCACCGAGCTCCTGGCCCGCACGCTGGCCGGTCTCGACCCGGCGCCGGAGGTCCTGGTGAGCGCGTCCGCCGTCGGCGTCTACGGCGACCGCGGCGACGAGGTCCTGACCGAGGCGTCGTCGCCCGGCACCGGCTTCCTGGCCGAGGTGTGCCGGGCCTGGGAGGCGGCCGCGGCCCCGGCTTCCGAGGCGGGCATCCGGACCGTGCTGCTCCGCACCGGCATCGTCCTCGCCCGGGGGGGCGGCGCGCTGGCCAAGCAGCTGCCCCTCTTCCGGATGGGCCTCGGTGGCCGGATCGGTGACGGCACCCAGTACCGGAGCTGGATCACGCTCGAGGACGAGGTGGCCGCCGTCGTGCACTCCCTCGGCGACCGGCAGCTGGCCGGACCGGTCAACGCCACCGCTCCCCACCCGGCCACCGACGCCGAGCTGGCCCGGGCCCTCGGGGCCGCGCTGCACCGCCCGGCCGTGCTGCCGGTCCCGGCCGCGGCGCTGCGGCTCGCCCTGGGTGCCGAGATGGCCCAGGAGCTCCTCCTCTCGGGCCAGCGCGTCCTGCCCGCCCGCCTCGGGGCCGCGGGGTTCACCTTCGCTCAGCCCGAGCTCGAGGGCGCACTCCGCTCGGTGGTGTCCGCGCCCTGAGCCTCGGGGTCGGGCCGCCCGGGCCGCGCCTGGCGCACCAGCTGGTCGCCCCGGTCGGGGTGGTCCGCGGCCCCGGCCACGAGCGGCGAGGTCGACAACAGCAGGACCCCGCCCACCACGGCGGCCCCGGCCGCGAGCTCGACGGGCACGCGCCAGGCCCCGGTGGCCAGCCGGTCGTGGAACAGGTAGATGCCGATGATCACGCTCACCAACGGGTCGACGATGGTGAGGGTGGCCTGCGATGCGGTGATCGGCCCGGCGTGGAACGAACTCTGGATGAGGAACAGTCCGACCACGCCGGAGGCGACCAGGGCGTAGGGGACCCAACTGGTGAACACGTGGTCCCACCCCTCGGTGACCAGCGTGGTGAACTGCTTGGTGAGCGCGGCCGAGAGGGCGAAGAGCACGGCGCCGGAGGCGCCGAACATCGCCGCCCGGAACCAGCGGGGCCCGGTGAACCCGAGGGCCGCGCACGCCCCCGCCGCACCGCACACGGCCACGATCGTGACGGTCCAGGTGCGGAACGTGGGCACGACGTCGCCGCCACCCGGTGCGGCCACGGCCAAGAAGGTGGCGAGACCGCCGGCCGCGGCGGCCGAGCCGCCCCACTCCCGGACGCCGAGCGGGTAGTGGAACCACGCCCCGAGGATGAGCACGAGGAAGAGCAGCTCGGTCGTGACCAGGGGCTGGACCGACGTCAGGTTTCCGAAGCGCAGGGCCACGGCCTGGAGCAGGAAGCCCACCAGGATCATGGCCACCCCGAGGAACCAGATGGCGTGCCGCAGGGCGTAGCGGACCAGCGCCAGGCTCATGGCCGCGTCGGCCGGGGCGTTCTGGACCCCGATGCGCTGGAACACCGCGCTCAGGGCGTTGGCGAAGGAGGCCAGCACAGCCAGGAGGGAGGCCATGGGGAAGGTCTACCCCAGGTACGGCCCGGTCCCGGACCCCCCGGTCGGCTGTCCGCCGCCCGCCGGTCTGGGTACGCTGCACGGGCCCGCGCGCGCCGGGCACCGAGACGGAGGGGACCCCGACCATGACCACCGCCAGTACGGCCCCCGGGACGGACGCCGTCCCGACGCCCGAGGAGTTCGAGCGGGCGGCCCGTGGCTTCCTCGACGCCCACGCCGAGAAGCGCTCCGAGGAGACCTTCGTCTGGGGCGAGGGTTCGGACAGCGTCAGCGTCCTCCCCGAGCGGACCCCCGAGCAGGAGGCCGCCGACCTCGCCGCCGCCCGGGCCTGGGCGCAGCAGGTCTTCGACGCCGGCTTCGGGTGGATCACCGGCCCGACCGAGTACGGGGGGCGGGCCCTGTCGGGTGAGTACCAGCGCCTGTGGAACACGGCCGGCGCCGAGTACCGCACGCCCTCCCTGTCCGTCTACGGGATCGGCCTCGGCATGGTGGCCCCGACCATCCTGGCCCACGCCACCGACGAGGTGAAAGCGGCCTACCTGCGCCGGCTGCACCGGGGGGACATCGTCGCCTGCCAGCTCTTCAGCGAGCCGTCCTCCGGCTCGGACCTGGCGTCGCTCCAGACGCGGGCCGTGCGCGACGGCGACGAGTGGGTCCTCAACGGCCAGAAGGTGTGGACGTCGGGCGCCCAGGTGTCCGACATCGGCGAGATCATCTGCCGCACCGACCCGGACCTGCCCAAGCACCGGGGCCTGACCGGCTTCGTGGTCGACATGCACGCCCCCGGCGTCGAGGTCCGCCCGCTCCGCCAGATGACCGGCGGCGCCTCGTTCAACGAGGTCTTCTTCACCGACGTCCGGGTGCCCCACTCCCACCTGCTGGGCGAGGTCAACGGCGGGTGGACGGTGGCCCTCACCACGCTCATGAACGAGCGGGCGGCCATCGGCGGGGGGGGCGGCGGGGTCGGACTGCCCACGTCGTCGCGCCTGATCGAGGTGGCCCGGGCCCGGGGCAAGGCCGGCGACCCCCTGGTGCGCCAGCAGCTCGCCGACATCTTCATCAACGACCGGGTGGCCCGGTACACCAACGAGCGGGCCATGGCCAAGATCGCCGCCGGGCAGCTACCCGGGCCCGAGATGTCGCTGGCCAAGCTCTCCCTCACGGCCAACATGCTCCGGACCTCCGAAGCCCTCTCCTCCCTCCTCGGCATGGCCCTGGTGGCCGACACCGGGGCCTGGGGCACCTACGCGTGGTCGCAGTTCCTCCTCGGCGTCCCGGGCATGCGCATCGCCGGCGGCACCGACGAGGTCCTGCGCAACATCGTCGGTGAGCGCGTCCTCGGCCTGCCCAAGGAGCCGGCCCTCAACTAACGCCCGCCGGGACCGGCCGACGGGGGGGACGCCAGGCCGTCCGCGAACGACCACGAGCGCCGGTGCAGGTCGGTGAGCCCGAGCTCGGCCACGGCCCGCCGGTGCACGGGGGACGGGTACCCCTTGTTGCGGTCGAAGGCGAAGGCCGGGTACGCCGGCGACCATGCCCGCATCATCCGGTCGCGGGTGACCTTGGCCACGACGGAGGCGGCGGCCACGGAGACGCAGGTGGCGTCGCCCCCCACCACCGTCCGGACCTCGGCGACCGGTCCGCCGTCGGCACCCGTGAGGTAGTCGAGCGACCCGTCGAGCAGGGCCGATCCCGGCGCCACGGGCAGGGCGGCGAACGCACGCCGGGCGGCCAGGCGCTGGGCGGCGGTCATCCCCAGCTCGTCGCACTCCTCCGGCCCGGCGTGGCCGACGGCCCAGGCCTGGCACCAGGCGATGACCGCCGGGAAGAGCGCCTCGCGCCTGGGCTCGGAGAGCTCCTTCGAGTCGCGCAGCCCGGTCGGAGCCCGTCGGCCCGGAGGGTGGACGACCACGCCGACGGAGACCGGGCCGGCCCACGCCCCGCGTCCCACCTCGTCGACGCCGGCCACCGGGCCGAGGCCGGCCGCAGCCAGCCGTCCCTCGTGGCGCGCGTGCGGCGGGTCGGACGGCCGGCGGTCCGGGGACCGGCGACCCGGCGCCGGGTGCGGAGGCACGGACCCAACGTACCGGTACCGGCCGGGCCGGGCGGTGACCGGCCTCAGCGCAGCTCGCTGCGGATGACCTTGCCGAGGGCGTTGCGGGGCAGGACGTCCACCCGGCGCACCAGGCGGGGCTGCTTGAAGGGAGCGAGCTCGTCCCGGCAGAAGGCCCGCAGCTCGCCGACGTCCGGCACCGGCCCCTCGCACACCACCCAGGCCGTCACCACCTCGCCCCACTCGTCGTCGGGCGTCCCGGTGACGGCCACCTCGGCCACCGCCGGATGGCGGGCCAGGACGTCCTCGACCTCGGTCGGGTACACGTTGAAGCCGCCGGAGATGATGAGCTCCCGGGCCCGGCCCCGGAGGACCAGGTAGCCGTCGTCGTCGGCACCGAGGTCCCCGGTGGCGAACCACCGACCCCCGCCGTCGGCCGCCGCCCGGAACGCCCCGGCGTCGGCCCCGGGGCGCTCCCAGTAGCCGGCGAAGACGTTGGGGCCGCGGACGAGGATCTCGCCGGACGGGTCGAGGGTGACCTCCACGCCGGGCAGCGGGAAGCCCACCGTGCCCGGCCGCCGCTCGCCGTCGAGGGGGTTGGAGGTGTTCATGAGCGTCTCGGTCATCCCGAAGCGCTCGAGCACCCCGCTGCCCAGCGCCCGGCTGGCGGCCCGGTGCAGGTCGGCGCGGAGCGGCGCCGAGCCCGAGACGCACAGCCGCAGACCGCGCAGGTCGGCGGCCGCTCCCGAGGTCACCAGGCGGTGGTACATGGTCGGGACCCCGAAGAAGAGCGAGGCCTGCTGCCGGCGCGCCGCGTCCACGACGGCCGCGGGGTCGAACTCCGGGAGCAGCACCGCCGAGCCCCCGACCAGGAGGGTGCCGTAGGCGGCGACGGCCAGGCCGTGGGCGTGGAACAGGGGCAGGCAGTGGACGAGGCGATCGTCGGCCGTCCACCGCCACGCCACCCGGAGGGCCTCGCTGTTGGCCAGCAGGTTGCCGTGCGTGAGGACCGCGCCCTTCGGCGCGCCGGTCGTCCCCGACGTGTAGCAGACGAGGGCAGGGTCCCCGGGCCCGGCCGTGTCGAGGGGCCCCGGGTCGCCGTCGGGGAGGTCGAGGCCCGGCCCGGCGACCACGTGCGGGGCGTGGGCCACCTGCCGCACCCACTCCCGCTGCTCGTCCCGCTCGAGCACGGCGGCGGCCGGCCGGACGTCCTCGACGATGTGGGAGAGCTCGCGGGCCCCGTAGGCCGTGTTGGCCGGCACGACCACCAGCCCGGCCCGGAGTGCTCCGACGTGGGCGACCAGCGCGTCCACCGACGTGGCGGTCGACCACAGGACCCGGTCACCGGGCGCGAGCCCGGCCGCCCGGTACCGGCCGGCCGCCCGTCCGGTGGCCTCGGCGAACTCGCCGGCCGACCACCAACGGCCTCCCTCGTGCCAGAGCGGCCGGCCCGGTGCCGCCGCCACCCGCCGGGCCCACGCTCGGAGCAGCGTCCCCTCCCGGTCCGGGACGTAGGCGGCCGGGTCGGGGAGGTGGTCACGCCAGGGGCGCACGGCTCCCTCCCCGGGCGTCGGCGCCACCGGCGGGGGGCGCCGTTGTTCGGCGGTGTCGCACCGGGGTCACGGGACCTAGTCTTAGCGGACGGCGCCACCGCCGCAGGACGGGCGGGCGGCGTCGCACGCCACGACGGAGGGAGGCGCCATGGGGCTCCTGGACAAGGTGAAGGCTCAGGCCGAGGTCGGGCTGGCCAAGGCCAACGAAGCGACGAAGGCCGGTCAGGCCAAATTGGATCAGGCCACGGCCAAGCACCGGGCGGACAGCCTGCTCCACGACCTCGGTGCCGCCCTCTACGCCGCCGAGGTCGGCCGCGGCACCGAGCAGACCAAGGCCGACGCCGAGCGCCTGGTCGGCGAGCTCCAGTCCTACGAGGCGGAGTACGGGAACCTGACCCCGTGACGGGGACGGCGCGGCGCGGTGTCGCCGTCGTCCCCCACACCCACTGGGACCGGGAGTGGTACGAGCCGTTCCAGCGCTTCCGCCTGCGCCTCGTCCGGCTCGTCGACGACCTGCTCGATCTGCTCGAGCGGGACCCCTCCTACCGCCACTTCCTCCTCGACGGCCAGCTGGCCGTCGTCGACGACTACCTCGAGATCCGCCCGGAGCACGAGGATCGCCTGCGGGCGCTGGCCGCCGCCGGCCGGCTCACCCTCGGTCCCTGGTACATCCTCATGGACGAGTTCCTGGTCTCGGGCGAGACCATCGTCCGCAACCTGCAGCTCGGCATGGCCCGGGGCGCGGCGTTCGGGGGCGTGATGGAGGTCGGCTACCTGCCCGACATGTTCGGCCACGTCGCCCAGATGCCCCAGCTGCTGGCCCAGGCCGGCTTCGGACACGCCGTCGTCTGGCGGGGCGTGCCCTCGGCCGTCGACCGGTCGGCGTTCGTGTGGGAGGCGCCCGACGGCTCCTCGGTCCGGGCCGAGTACCTGGTCGCCGGCTACGGCAACGGGGCCGCCCTGCCGTCCGACGCCAAGCAGCTCGTCCGGCGCCTCCGGGCCCTGGAGGAGGAGTCCGGCGCCTTCCTGGCCGAGGAGTCCCCGATGCTGCTCATGAACGGCACCGACCATCAGCGCCCCCAGCCCTGGCTCGGCCGGGTGATCGGCGAGGCCAACGGCCTCCAGGACGAATTCGCCCTCGAGATCACCACGCTCCCCGACTACCTGGCCTCGGCCCCGGTCGACGGCCTGCCCACCTGGACCGGCGAGCTCCGCTCGGGGTACCGGTCGAACGTGCTCATGGGGGTGGCGTCCAACCGGGTCGACGTGAAGCAGGCGGCGGCCCGGGCCGAGCGCGCCCTCGAGCAGCTGGCCGAGCCGCTCTCCGCCCTGTTCCTGCCCGCCGAACGCTGGCCCGGGCGCGTGCTCGACGTGGCCTGGGCCCACCTCGTCCGCAACTCCGCCCATGACTCGGTCTGTGCCTGCTCGACCGACGACGTGGTCGACGCCGTCCTCCACCGCTACGCCGAGGCCCGCCACATCGGTGAGGGCCTCGCCGACGAGGCCCTCACCGCGGTGGGTCGGTCGATGGCGGCACCGGGCCGGGTGGTGGCCAACCCGACCGCCCACGCCCGCGGCGGACTCGTCGACGTGGTCGTGCCCGCCGAGGGCGAGTCCGGGCCGGACGTGCAGGTGCTCTTCGAGCGGTCGGGCCGGCCCGGGTCGATGACCGTGGAGGCCGAGGCCCTCCGCGAGATGCTCGGCCTCATGCAGGGGGCGCGCCTCGACGAGCACAGCTGGGTGACCGACATCTCCCTGGCCGAGGACGAGGCGGGCGTCGAGGTGACGGTGGCGCTCGGCCACGAACCCCGGGACGGGGCGCCCGTCGAGGAGGTCAAGCGCGAGCTCTGGACGCGCCTCACCGCCCGACCCGATGCCGAGGTGCGGCTGGTCTTCGACCAACCCCCCATCCGCCGCCTCCTGGCCCGCCAGGACGAGGTGGCCGGCTTCGGGTGGGCCCGCTTCGCCCCCGCCCCCCTCCAGCACCCGGTCACCTGCAGCGGGGACGCCACCACCGGGGTCACCCTGGCCAACGGCCTGGTCACCGCGGAGATCGACCCGACCAGCGGCACCTTCGCCGTCGACGGGGTACCGGGCTACGGACGCCTGGTCGACGGAGGCGACCACGGCGACACCTACAACTACTCCCCCCCGCCCACCGACACCGAGGTCGACGCGCCCGACACCGTCGTCGTCGTCCCCGGCGAGACCGGCCCGGTGCGGGCCACCTGCGACATCGTGGCCACCTACACCTGGCCCGCTTGGGTCGACGACGCCACCGGGGCCCGCGCCGGCGCCTGTCGTGCCGACGTGACCACGACGCTCGAGGTGCGGGCCGACGAGCGCGCCGTCCGGGTGCGGACCCGGTTCGTCAATCCGGCCCGCGACCACCGGCTCCGGGTCCACCTGCCGCTGCCCCGCCCGGCCGACCGCTCCCGGGCCGAGTGCGCCTTCGCCGTCGTCGAGCGGGGCCTCACCGCCGAGGGCCGACCCGAGGAGTTCGGCCTGCCGACCTTCCCGTCGAGACGGTTCGTGCAGGCCGGGGGGCTCACCGTGGTCCACGAGGGGCTGCTCGAGTACGAGCTGGTGGACGTGGCCGGCCCACCCGACGGCCCGCGGGCGTCGACCCTCGCCCTGACGCTGCTGCGAGCCACCGGCATGCTCTCGCGCCTGGGCATGGCCCTCCGGCCCCTGCCCGCGGGGCCCATGACCCCGCTCGCCGGACCGCAGTTGCTCGGCCCGGTCGACGTCTCCTACGCCCTGGCGCTCGGCGAGGTCGACCCGTTCCGGTTGGCCGACGAGGTCCTCGTCCCCCTGGTCACGGCGGCAGGGCCGGGCGGCGGGTGGCGACCCGACCACGGCTCGGAGCTGGAGGTGACCGGGGCCGAGGTGTCCTCGGTCCGCCGCCACGCCGGCGCCCTCGAGGTGCGGGTCTTCAACCCGGCCGCGGCCACGACCACCGTCGCCCTCCCGGGGCGCACCGGCTGGTTGGTCGACCTACGCGGCGGGCCCGTCGCCCCCGTGGCGGGCCCGTTCGACCTGCGGCCCTTCGGCATCGCCACCGTCCGCCTGGACGGGAGCTGACCGGGCCAGGGGGCCCTGCCCGACGGCCCGCTCCCCGCGGTCGCGCAGCTCGTCGAGCTCGCGGAGCACCTCGCCCAGCCGCTCCCAGCGCATGGTCCGGCGGCGGTCGGCGCCGGGCTCGGACCCGGCCCGCACCAGCTTCCACAGCTCGACGCGCCCGATGTCCTTCAGATTGCGCGCCCGCAGGGCACGGGTGTCGACGTCCGGGGTCCCCTCTTCGACCATCGCGGCCCGGAACTCGTCGGAGACCAGCACCGTTCCCGGATGGGCCACGCCCACCAGCCGGCTGGCCAGGTTGACGACGGGGCCGTAGTAGTCGCCGTCCTGCAGCAGCACCGGGCCGATGGCCAAGGCCACTCGCACGTCGGAGAGGACCTCATCACCGGCATAGGCCTCGGCCAGGTTCAGCCCGATCTGGGCCGCGCCGGTGGCCGTCTGCACCACGAACATGACCTCGTCGCCGATCATCTTCACCACCCGGCCGCCCAGGGCGACCACGGTGTCGTGGGCCAGCTCCTCGAAGCGGGCCACCACGGCGGCCAGCTCCTCGTCCGGCAGGTGCTGGCTCAACACGGTGAATCCGACCATGTCGGCGAAGCCCACGGCCATCACCGGTCCGAGACCCTCGTGGACGCCGCGGGCACGGTGGAGCATGGCCCGCCGGGTTGCGGCCTGCAGGTGGCGGCGCCACACGTACTCGAGCAGCCGCCCCATGGCCGGGATCGACGCCTCGGCCCGACGGGCGAAGGAGTCGGCATCGAGGATGCTGTCACCGGTGGGCAGCAGCATGGGCGTCGCCCCCGGTGCCGTCTCGGCCTCGGCGATCCGGGCCATGGACGACCCGATGACGCGGGCCATCTGGACGGCCGTCTCGAGGTCGACGAGCCCCATGGCCACCATGGACTGGAAGAGCTCGAGGGCCTCGACGTCCATCTCGGTGAAGACGGCCTCGTCCTCACCGATGTCGAGGAACCCGAGGGCCCGCCAGAAGCGCCGGGTGAGCTCGGGCGGGGTGCCGGTGCGTTCGGTGACCTCGCCGCGTGTCAACCGGTGCCCGGCGGGCACCAGGGTGCGATCGATGACGAGCAGGTCGAGCACGTCGTCCTCGACGGCACGGTCCACCTCGTCGGAGGTGCACCCCAACTCGAGGAGGAGGGCCCGTACCCGGGCCAGCGCCTCCACCCGCGCGTGCTCCCTGCGGACCTGCTCGGCGGCGGTCACCTTCCCACCCTAGGCCCCGGGCCGGTGCGGGGCGGACGATGGCCACTGCCTACACTGGCGCGGTGGGAGCCCTGGGAGACGGTCCGGCGGGTGGGGCCCTCCACCTTGGGGCGCGGGCCGTCCTCGTGCCGGTGAAGGCGTTCGCCGACGCCAAGCGCCGGCTCGACCGCGCCCTCACCCCCACCGAGCGGGCCACCCTGGCCCGGGCCATGGCCGACCGGGTGCTCGACGCCGCCCGGCCCCTGCCCGTGGCCGTGGTGTGCGACACCACCGAGGTGGCCGGGTGGGCCCGCTCCCGGGGGGCGCTCGTGGTTTGGGAGCCGGGCCGGGGCCTCAACGGGGCCGTCGAGGCCGGCGTGGACCGCCTCCGCGACGCCGGCGTCACCCAGGTGACGGTCTCCCACGCCGACCTCCCGCGAGCAGCCGGGCTGGCCGAGGTCGGGGCGTGGCCGGGCATCACCCTGGTGCCCGACCGCTACGGGAACGGCACCAACGTCCTGGCCGTGCCCACCGACGCCGGCTTCACCTTCTCCTACGGACCGGGATCGTTCGCCCGCCACCTCGCCGAGGTGGACCGGCTCGGCCTCCCCCACCGGGTCCTCGACCGCCCCGATCTGGCCTGGGACATCGACGAGCCCGGCGACGTCGTGCCGGTGGCGTCGCGCGACCGCGCTCCATGACCGGCCCGTCCGGCCTGCCGGTGGGCGACCTACCCACCGCGGAGCCGGTAACCGTCGATCTCGCCGTCCCGGACGTCGTCCTGGCCGTGGGGGCCCACCCCGACGACATCGAGTTCGGTGCCGGGGCCACCCTGGCCCGGTGGGCCGCCGACGGCTGCCGGGTCCACCATCTCGTGCTCACCGACGGGTCCAAGGGGACCTGGGACCCCGACGCCGACCCGGCGGCCCTGGTGGCCACGAGGATGGACGAGTGTCGCGCCTCGGCGGCGCGCCTCGGTGGTCGCGCCGACGTGGCGGCACGCGTGCACTTCCTCGGGCGGGTGGACGGCGAGCTCGCAGACGGCACCGACGAGCGACGGGAGGTCACCCGCGTCGTCCGCACGGTCCGGCCCGACGTGGTCCTCGGCCACGACCCCTGGCGCCGGTACCGGCTCCACCCCGATCACCGGGCCGCCGGTTTCCTGACCGTCCACGCGCTGGTGGCAGCCCGGGATCCCCACTTCTTCGCCGAGCTGGGCCTGTCACCCCACCGACCCCGCACCCTGCTTCTGTTCGAGCCCGACGTCCCCAACCACGTCGAGCGGGCCGACGGGTACGAGGCCGTCAAGCTGGCGGCCCTGCTCTGCCACACGAGCCAGCTCCAGTCGACCATGGGCGTCGACCCGTCGGCCGGCCCAGACGACCGACGCGAGGCCGAGGAGGCCTTCGACCGTCGGTTGCGGAGACAGCTGGCAGCCCACGGCGCCCTGGCCGGCGTGCCGGCCGGGGAGGCCTTCCACCGCATCGACGGCCTCTAGACGCCGGGCGCGACGACGGGGGCCACGCGGCCCCCGTCGTCGGTACCTCCGGTGGCCGAAGCCCCGGAGCCGGTCGTCAACGGCCCCTGCGGGCCGGCGCCTTCCTGGCCGCGGTCTTGCGGGCCGGGGCCTTCCTGGCCGTGGACTTCCTGGCCGGGGCCTTCTTGGCCGTGGTCTTCCTGGCCGCCGACTTGCGAGCCGGAGCCTTCTTGGCCGCGGTCTTCCTGGCCGTGGTCTTCCTGGCCGCCGTCTTGCGAGCCGGAGCCTTCTTGGTGGTGCGCTTGGCCGCGGTCTTCTTGGCCGTGGTCTTGCGTGCCGTGGTCTTCTTGGCCGCCGTCTTTCGGGCGGTGGTCTTCTTGGCAGCGGTCTTGCGAGCCGGAGCCTTCTTGGTAGCCCGCTTGGCCGCGGTCTTCTTGGCCGTGGTCTTGCGGGCGGTGGTCTTCTTGGCCGCCGTCTTTCGAGCCGGGGCCTTCTTGGCCGCTGCCTTCTTCACTGCCATGGATAGTTCCTCCTTAGGGTTCAACGCCGACTTGAACGTCGAACCGGTGGCGAACCGGACCCCATTCGACGCAGGGATCGGTACCGCCACGCCGGTTCGCGGGTTGCGTCCGAGTCGGGGGGCCCGCGCCATGGGGGTGAACGTTCCGAACCCCACCACGGTGACCTTCCGTCCCGCACGCACCTCGTCGACGATCGTGTCGAACAAGACCTCCACCACGCCCTCGACGGATCGCCGTGCCGACTCTGTCGACTCGGCCACCGCTCGGACGAGCTGCGACCTGTTCACGATCACCTCCGCAGCAGTACGTAACCAGGTACTAGCCAAATGGCATTTTCCGCCCAGGTCAAGCACTCACGCGGGCGCGCGTCGGCGGGCCGGCGCGCCGGCGCGCCTCGGCCCGGATCCGCGCGAGGACATACGGAAGGTGGGCGCAATGGTTCAGGTCAACAGGCTATGGACAAATTTCCCTCTGTTTGCAACGATTCTCACCAGCGCGCCCGGGAGCGCACCGTCGCGGACAGCCTGCTCCGCCCGCATCGAACGACCTGCGCCGCGTGCGCAATCGAGGGTGGACGAGTGCCGGAAAATATTCCTGGACGATCGTCGAATGTGGTCGATCCGCAAGCACGCGTCGTGCGCGACGCGTTCGCCCGCGCCGCGCACGGGCTCTACCTCGGCCACGACGACGGGGGATGGCGACACGTCCCGACGCAGCAATCGGTGCTCGTCCTCGGGCCGCCGCGATCGGGCAAGACCTCCGCGCTCGTGATCCCCAACGTGCTCGGCGCCAACGGTCCGGTGGTGACCACGTCCACCAAGGCGGACGTGCTCGATGCCACGAAGACGGTGCGTCGGGCCGTCGGGGCGTGTCTGCTCTTCGATCCCACCAACTCCATCGCCGACCGGCCGGGGGTGGAGCGCCTTCGGTGGTCGCCCGTGCCCGCCTGTTCCGACTGGAGGGTGGCCCTGTCCACGGCGCGCGCCTTGGTCCTCACCTCCCCCGGACACGACGGGACGTCGTCCGACGCATCGCACTGGACGGAACGGGCCCAGGCCCTCCTGGCCCCGCTGCTCCACGCCGCCGCCCTCGACGGTGCCGACATGCGCACCGTGCTGACCTGGGTGGACCGTCGTCAGGCCCTCCCCGCCCAGCAGGTGCTGGCCTGGGAGCCGGCGGCCACGCCCGTGGCCCGCGACGTGCTCGAGGGGGTGGTGGCCACGGACGACCGCGAGCGGAGCGGCATCTGGTCGACCGCCTCGGGCGCACTTGCCGGCTTCCGTTCGGAGGAGGCCCTGGCCGCCACCAGCCGCCCCGGGTTCGATGCCGACCGCTTCGTGGCCTCGTCCGACACCGTGTTCGTCGCCGCCCCGGCCGAACACCAGGCGCTGGCCGCGCCCCTCGTCGTGGGGCTCCTGTCCGACATCCGTCGGGCCGCCTATGCGCGGGCCGCCCGGGACGGCACGGACGGCCCGCCGGTGGTCCTGGCGCTCGACGAACTGGCCAACATCGCCCCGCTCCCGGAGCTCCCGGCCATGGTCAGCGAAGGGGGCGGCCAGGGCCTGGTGCTGCTGGCCTGCCTCCAGGACCTCTCGCAGGCCCGGCGCCGGTGGCCCACCCTGGCCGACGGGTTCCCCTCGCTGTTCGGAGCCACGGTCGTCCTTCCGGGGATCGGCGACGTGCGGACGCTCGAGGTGCTCTCGGCGCTCGCTGGCGACGAGGAGGTCGTCACCCGGTCGCGCTCGCTGGGCCGGGGTCCCACCGGCCGTCCCGTGGCCGACCTGGTGACCGGGGGCCGGCGCCACGTGGGCGAGGAGTTCTCGACCCGGTGGCAGCGGCGGCTGCCCGTCGATGCCATCGCCCGCGGTCGGGACGGGTGGGCCCTCGCGTTCGACCAGCGCAATCGGGCCGGCTGGATACCCCTGGCGCCGGCGCACCGGGCCGAGCCCTGGCGCACGCTGCGGGGACGCGAACGCACCCGGGACCGGTCCCGGCCCGCCCCGGGGCCGCTCGGGATCGAGCGGTGAGGGGGTTCGGGGCCGGGGCGGCGGGACGACCGGCGCGCCGGTCATCCCCACCGGTCGAGGACCATCGCCGGCCCGGCCGTCGACCGGGGCATCCGCCGGTCGACCGGGTCGGGCCGGCGGCCGGGGTCCACCTCCGGGGAACGGTGCACCACGACCCCGCCGTCGGCTCGGTGCGACCGGTCGGCGGGCAGACCCCCGTCGGCACGAACGGCATCGAGGACGGCCCGGGCCGGCAGCGCGCCCGGTGCCCGGTCCGACGGGCACCGGCGGGCGGCGCTCCGGGTGAGGTCGTCGACCAGGTCCACGATGCGGGCCCCCGGCGCGCCCGGTCCGACGGCGTCGGCGACGGCGGCCACCAGCCGGGGCGGGTACAGCGCCGCATCCCGCTCCGCCAGCGCCTGCAGGCGGTGCTCGAGGCGGTCGAGTTCGACCGGTGCGCCCGGTGACGGCGGCCGGGCCCGGCCCACGACGCGCCCCAGGTCGGCCGGGTCGAGCCCGAACGCCTCGGCCCGGTCGCGCCACGCCTGCCGCAGCTCGTCGAGGGGCAGGCCGGCCGACTTCGGCGGACGGTCCACGACGGCCGCCGTTCGCCGCACGGCCTCCCCGCCGAGGTGCCCGACGCGCCGGTGCGCGTGCTCGTCGATGGCCGCGGTCCGCTGGGAGAAGAGGCGGCAGAGCGCCGGGTCGACACCGGCCAGTACCCACCGCCCGCCCGGGCCCGGCTCCCAGGCCGCACCGAACCGCCCGGTGAGCTCCGCCCGCAGGCAGGCATCGTAGAGGGCCCCGACGGCCGGGGCGTGCCGGAACAGGCGGCGGGTGTCCACCGCCGACCACAGCCCGTCCGGCCCCTGGGTGGCGTTGGCCACCACCAGGTGGGAGTGGAGGTGCGGGTCGTCGGCCCGGCTGGTGCGGTGGAGGAAGCCGGCCGCCACCGCGCCGGCGGCGCGGTGGCGGGTGATCACGCCCCCGCGGCTCCGGCGGACGCCGAGCGCCACCCGCTCGACGTAGGCGGCGGCGTCGGACACCGCCGCGGCATGGGCCGCACCGACCTGGGCGGCCAGCTCCGAGGTCCCGAGCAGGTGGACCAGGCTCACCGCCTTGGGCGCGGCCAGGGTCAGGTCCACGCCGGCGACGGCGCGTCCCTCCCGAACGGTGCGCAGCGACCGGTCGGTCCACGGGTCGCGCCCGGCCAGCACGGCGACCAGGTCGGCCAGGGCCACCGGCCCCGACAGGCCGAGCCGAGCCGCCCCGGCCCCGGTCCACGTCCCCGGGAGCCCGTCAGGCCAGCGGCCCGGATCGGGACCGGGGACGTCGGCGGGGACGTAGTACGGGGCCCGCCCGTCCCGCACCACGTGCGCCCTCAGCATCGGCACGGGCACCCGGACACGGCACCTCCTCCCTCTGGAGGAGACTACCGTGTCCTTTCATTGGTTTCCATGATCTTCCGCTCCGGCACCGGCGTACCGGGCCAGGAGGCGGGCGGCCGCCCGCGGACCGAGGACGCGGTCGGCGGCGGGCTCCACCAGCTCGCCCCAGGGACCGAGCCGCAGCAGCAGGCGCTCGAGCCAGGCATCGCCGCCCACGAAGAGCGCCCACCGCTCGCGGCCCCCGCCGGGGTCGGCGAGCCGGCTGGCCGACGGAATGCCCTCGAGCAGCCACGCCCGCGACGGGTCGACGGCCAGGACCACCCGCCGGCTGTCGGGTCCGGGCACGAAGGCGTCCAGGCCGGCCGGCTGGCCGGCCCCGGGGCCACCGGTCGTGTCGTCGCTCACCGGTGCGGCGCCGACCGCCGCCGCCGAGCGGATCCGGTCGAGGCGGAAGCGGCGCTCCCCCCCGGCCTGCTCGCAGTGGGCGTCCACGTACCAGTGGCCCTCCGAGGCGAAGAGCCGATGGGGCACGATGGTCCGGTCGCCGACCTGGTCGGTGGAGGCGGAGTAGTAGGACACGGCCAGACGACGGTGGTGGTCGACGGCGGCCTGCACCACGCCGAGGTGCTCGGGGCGGTCGAGCTCGATCTCCAGGGCGCTCCCCCCGAGGGCCCGCTCGAGCTTGTCGAGGGCCCGCGACAGGGCACCGCCGGCGTCGCTGCCCGGCACGGCGAGGAGGGCGCGGGCGGCCGCCGCCAGGGCCAGGCCCTCGGGCGGGCTGAGCCGGCGCGGCCGGCCGAGGGACGGGCCGAGGCGGGCCGAGACGGTGTCCTCGGTGACGATGATCTCGAGCAGCTGGTCGGGCGTGTAGGGGGGCACGCCGCAGCAGGCGGCCAGCTCGAGCTCGGCCACGAGGGCGGCCGGGGTGAGGTCGAACCGGGCGGCCACCTCGTCGACCGGGGCCTCCCCCACCTGGGCCAGCCAGGCCAGGATGGCCAGCAGCCGCCGCAGCCGGGCCGCCGTGTCGGGCACCGGGCTCACGCCTCCGCCCCCGTTGCGGCCGTCGCCACCGAGGTCAGCCGGGCCGCCACGGCGGCACGCACCTCGGGGGGACGCAGCACCTCGGCATGGTCGAGGAGGTCGAGCACCCAGAGCACGAGCGCCTCGGTGTCGGTGACGGTCAGGCGGACGACCACCGAACCGTCGGCGAGGCGCCCGACCACGGCGCCGGCCCCCAGGTCGGCCTCGACCCGGCGGGCCTCGGCCGGGTCCACGGCCACGTCGACCGCGGTCTCGTCGCCGTGGCCGAAGCGCCAGGGGTCGCGCCCGAACGCCTCGTCGACGTCGAAATCTGGGGGCAGTTCGGCCGTGCCGGCCGGCCCGAGCTCCGGGGCGGCGTCGACCCGGTCGACCCGGAAGGTGCGCCCCTCGCCCCGGTCGCGGTCCCAGCCCACCAGGTACCAGCGGCCGCCCCGGAACCGGATGCCGGCGGGGTCCACCGACCGGCGCTCGCCGCGGTAGGGGAAGGTGACCGAGGACCGCCGGCGGACGGCCTCGAAGAGCTGGGGCAGCGCCGGGACGCCGGCGAAGGCGGGCACGTCGACGAGGGGCGCCGGCCGGGCCCGGCCGGGCCCGGCGCCGGCGAGTCCCAGCTTGGAGAGGGCGTCACGGCCGATAGGCTCGCCCACGTGGACGCCGGCCACCGCCACGTTGAGCGCCGCCTGCTCCTCCGGGGTGAGGCCGAGGTCGGGCAGGAAGTAGGCGTCCGGGTCGATCCGGTAGCCGGCCTGGTCGTCGCCGTCGAGCGGCTCGACCAGCACCGGGACGCCCTCGTCGCGCAGCAGCCGCTTGTCGCGCTCGAAGGCCTGGCGGCGGGCGGCGGCGCCCGCGGGGTAGCCGGGCACCCGGTCGGCGATCTCGCGCAGGCTGAGCGGCCGGGCCGCAGCGAGGAGGACGAGGAGCAGGTCGGTCACGCGTTCGAGTCGGTCGGGCGGTGCCATCGGCGCCAATCTAGGACCCGGGGGATTCCGTGCCCACCCTGACCGCCGCCCTCCGCCCGTGGGCACCCCATCTCCACCCCGGTACCTGGGCGGTCCTGGTGGCCGGGGCGGTGGCCGTGGGCCTCGGGCACCGTCGGCTGCATCACCGGGCCGCCCACCCGGTGCCGTGGACGGGCGGCGAGCGGGCACGCTTCGCCGTCGCCCTCGGCGTCTCGGGGCTCGCCCTCGGCTGGCCCCTGGCCGACCTGGCCGCCCACTGGTCCCTCACCGCGCTGGTGACCCAGCGCGTGCTCCTGGTCCTGGCCGTCGCCCCCCTCCTGCTCCTCGGCCTCCCCTATGACGTCGTCCAGTGGCTGACCCGCCCCGCGCCGGTCGACGCCCTGCTCACCCGGCTGGCCCGCCCGGTCACGGCCGTGGTGGTGGTGACCGTGGTGGCCGTGGCCTCGATGGCGCCCCCCCTGGTCGCCGCCCAGGCGGCCTCCCCGTGGGCCCGCGCCGCGCTCGACGTGGCCGCCGTGGCCGCCGGACTCGTGCTGTGGCTGCCCGTCCTCGGCCGGGTGCCGGGACTCGTGCGCCCGCGGCCGGTGGCCCGCGTCGGCTACCTGGTCGTCCAGGCCGTCGTCCCGGCCTTCCTCTCCTTCGTGTACATCCTGGCCGCCCGCCCCTTCTACCCCGCCTTCGCCGGGGCCCACGCCGCCATCGGGCTCCGTGCGCTCAACGACCAGCAGGTGGCCGGCTTCGTCTCCAAGCTCGGGTTCCTGGCCGTGCTCCTGCCGGCGGCCGCCGTGGTCCTGTCCCGCACCCGGGAGTCGGACGAACGCTTCGGCCCCGACGACCCGCTGGTCTGGGCCGACGTCGAGCGCCACTTCGAGCGGCTCGACCGCCAGGGGGCCCGGGACCCCGGGAGCGGGGACCCGACCGGCACCGTGCCCCCGCCGGGCGGGGCACCACCACCCGAGCCCGGCGACGACGGCCCCGCCCGGCGGACGGACGCCCCCTGAGGGGCGGGCACGGCTCCACCGGGGGCTCCTTCCCGCGGCCCTCCCGGCTCCGTAGCATGGGCCGATGAGCATCGCCGCCCCGACCGCCGGGGTGATCTCCCTCCGCGGTGGCGTGACCGGCGCCCTCGGCGCCGCGGTCGAGGAGCGGGCCGGCCGACCGGCCATGGTGGTTCGCTCCTCCGCCACGGTCCGGCGCGGCGCACTCTCCCTCGATGACGGCGAGACGTTGCGCACGGCCGCGGTCGAGGCCCGGGTGCTGGGCATCCCCCTCGTCGTGGTCCTCGCCTCGTCGGGCGCCGACGTCTCGGGCGGCGTGAGCTCGCTCCACGGGTGGGGTCGGGCCGCCGCCGCCCTGGCCGCCTGTTCGGGGGTGGTGCCGGTGCTGGTCGCCGTGACCGGGCCGGCCCTCTCCGGGCCGGCCCTCCTCCTCGGCCTCGCCGACCTGGTGATCATGACCGCCGACGCCTTCGCCTACGTCTCGGGCCCGACCATGGTGGAGGAGTTCACCGGCGTGCGCATCGGCATCCGCCAGCTCGGGGGCGTCGGCGTGCACACCCGCTCGAGCGGCCTGTGCGCACTCGAGGTGGCCGACGAGGCCGCCGCCCTCGACCACCTCGACCACCTGCTCGGCCTGCTCCCCGCCCACGGCGACGAGCAACCTCCCGTGGTGGCCGGCCCCCGCCCGGTCGCCCCCGATCCCGGACTCCGGGACCTCGTCCCCACCCGGTCCACGAGCTCCTACGACGTCCGCCGGGTGGCCGCCGCCCTGGCCGACGACGACGAGGTCACCGAGCTCTGGGCCCGGTGGTCGCCCCAGCTCGTCTGCGCACTGGTCCGGCTCGGGGGCCGGACGGTGGGCGTCGTGGCCAACCAGCCCCAGGCGCTGGCCGGCACCCTCGACATCGCCGCCTCCCAGAAGGGGGCCCGCTTCGTGCGCTTCTGCGACGCCAACAACATCCCGCTGCTCACCCTGGTCGACACCCCCGGCTTCCTCCCGGGCAAGGACCTCGAGTGGCGGGGGATGATCCGACACGGGGCCGAGCTGGCCTTCGCCTACGCCGAGGCCACCGTGCCGCGCGTCTGCGTCATCCTGCGCAAGGCCTACGGGGGCGCCTACATCGTCATGGACTCCAAGGGGCTCGGGAACGACGTGTGCCTGGCCTGGCCCGGGGCCGAGATCGCCGTCATGGGGGCCGAGGGCGCCGTCCAGATCCTCCACCGCGACGCGGCACCCGACCGGCAGACGGTGCTGCGCGCCGAGTACGCCGAGCGCTTCCTCACCCCGTGGCAGGCGGCCGAGCGGGGCTACGTGGACGCCGTGATCGACCCGGCGGCCACCGGTCCGGCCGTCGCCGACGCCCTCGCCGTGCTGGAGACCCGTCGCGAGCGCCTGCCCGGCCGCAAGCACACGGTGGGACCCCTGTAGCTCGCCCGGTCCCGGCCTGGCGCCGTCAACCGGGCGGCCCGGACCCCGGGGTACCGCCCACCGCGGCCAGCACCGGCACCTCGGGAGGGGACGAGCGGATCGGCCCGGCCGCAGCGGCGCGATCGGCCTCCGACGCCGCGCCGTCCGCGGCCCCGGCAGACCCGGCGACGGAGGGCGGAACGGCCAACGCCACCACGGCGACCAGGCCGGCCACGACGGGAAGCCACCACGCCCACGGGCTCAACCGGTGGTAGGCGAAGACGGTCACCTCGCCGGCCAGAACGACGGCGGCCACGAAGCGCCTCCGGTCCCGGAGCGCGGCGAGGGCCAGGGCCAGGATGAGCGGTGGCGCCAGGTAGTACGGCGTCATGACGGCCTCGAAGAAGCACCGGCTGGCCAGTACCACGGTCGCCAGCCAGAGCAGCCGGACCGGCTCCTGCGGGCGACGCCACGCGTAGAGCCCAAAGAGCAGCGCGAGTACGACGTCGATCGTCCGTCCGGCCCCGCCCGAGACCACCTCCAGGCGGCCGATCGTCGTCTGGGCGGTGTGGAGCGCGAGGCGGTTCCCGTGGCGGACCACCGAGAGGATGCTCCCGCCGCCCGTCGCGCCGGAGGAGACCGTCGGGGCGAAGGCCACCCACGGCGTGGCGTGGTTGACCGACGGCGGCGTGGGCTGGGTGACGACGGCCCGAAGGGTGTCGGCCGGGTCACCGACGAACGCCACCCCTACCAGGAACGCGGAGAGGGCCGCCGAGCGCACGGCCAGCATCAGCCGCTGGCCCCGGGGCGATGCGCCGATGAGCAGGGGCACGATGAGTGCCACCAGGGGCTGGAAGGCGATCCCCAGTCCCAGCAGCCAGCCGGCACGGCGCCACCGGCCGTCGATGGCTGCGATCAGGGCGTAGATGCCGAAGGTCAGGGCGAGAAGGTCCTCGCCGTGCCCCCACACGGCTGCCACCGGCCAGGCCAGAGCGGCAGCAGCGAAGCACAGGACGATGCGCCGGGGACGTGCGACGCGAAGTCGCTCGGCCAGCGCGTCGACAGCGAAGGTCACCGCCCCTGCGGTCAGCAGCTCGACCGGCTGCACCACGAGTGCGGCGGTGGGTCGCGGCACGAAGAACGGGCCGTACGATTCGGTCAGATGGAGGGCGCTGGTCACCATGGCCACCGGCGCCAGCAGGACCTCCATGCCCGGGAAGGCCACGACGCCATTGGCCGATGCGTAGACGCCGGGCAGGTAGCCCCAGGCGATGTAGTGGGCGCCTCGGAAGATCCCCCACAGGTCGCCACCGGTCATCCATATCGGCCTGTGGAGCACCAGGGGTCCCCACGCCAGCATGTACCCCACCCCGGTCACCATGACGGCGATCGAGGCCACGGCGGGCCAGAACCGGCGGGGCAGACGGCTCGTCGGGCCGGTCGCGTCGGGCCGGTGGTGCGAACCGGTGGACGCGGTCGGGTCGACACCCGTGGGAACCGGATCCAGATCTGAGTCAGCAGGTGGTGCGCAAGTCGTCATGGTGGCGTCCATTTCCGGAGGGCAAGGCTCGGGGACCGCTCGGCGCACGAGCGTCGGCCGGCGGCGT
>DAHVAJ010000009.1 GCA_027314705.1 Acidimicrobiaceae bacterium | reverse complement strand
CTTCTCGCCCTCGGCCAGCTTGCGGATGATCTGCTCGGGCGTGTGCCGTCTGCGCTTCATGCTGTCGTGTCCTCCATCCCCACATCGTGGGGCTCGGACTCGCACAACAGGTGGATCAGCTCACGGGGACCCGGTCAGGTGGTCCTGTCCATGAATCGATCGCGTTGGGTCCCCACTCGGTCTGCCCCGCGCAGGTCCGCGTGTGCGGCGCTACCGCACTGGGCTCCTGTCTCAGATCGGACCCCGTTGATCAGACAGCCTGACCTGTACACGGCCAGGTTCCGGGTCCTTCGGCGCCCACCTGGCACCGGCACCGGTGGGCTCCTCCCGCAAGGCCCCCGCCGTCTCGCCCCCCTTTCCCCGCTCTCGGGTGGGGCTGGCCGGCGGTGCGGTCGGGGGGCTCGGCGGCTCCGGCCTCTGGCCTCGGCGGCTCTGGCCTCTGGCCTCGGCGGGCCGGGGTCCGGGGTTCGGGCCTTGGCGGCCCCTGCCGGCCCGGCGCGCGTCGCTTTTGGCCCGTTTCGCGGTCCGGGCCCCTCTCTCCCAGAAGACGATGGTGGGCGCTAGAGGACTCGAACCTCCGACCTCAGCCGTGTGAAGGCTGCGCTCTAACCAACTGAGCTAAGCGCCCGCAGGTCACGGCACGACGCCACGACCGACCAGATCGTCATGCTAGCCGGACCGGTCCGCCGGCCCGGGGGAGGGCGCCTCGGGACACGCACCCCGGGCCGGCCCTCACACCGGCGCCACCTCGTCGAACCCGAGCGCGGCCTCGAGGGCGGCGGCCGACCGCAGCACGACGAGATCGCCGTGCTGCGGGCCGATGAGCTGGAGCCCGATGGGAAGCCCGGCCGACGAGCGTCCGACACAGACCGAAGCGGCCGGGGAGCGGGTCAGGTTGAACGGGTAGGTCATCTTGACCCAGTTGATGTCGGGTGTCCCGTTGATGAGTCCCTGGCCCTCGAGCGACCGAGGTGGCGGCACGGCGGCCATCGTCGGCGTCACGAGCAGTCGGTGCTCGTGGAACAGTTCCACCAGGCGGAGGTTGAGCAGGTGACCTGCGTCCTCGGCCCGGACGAGGTCGAGGACACTGGTGTCGGCGGCTCCCTCGATGACCATGCGGAGAACCGGATCGACCCGCTCCCAGGCCGGCGTGTCGCGCACGGCGGCGTGCGTGCGCAGGTTGTACGCCCCCGAGAGGAGCAGCCACTGGTCGACCGGGTCCTCGTCGAAGACGGTGTCCACTTCGACCACCTCGGCGCCGAGGTCGGCCAGCACGTCGACGGCACGGCGGCACGCCGCCAGCACCTCCTCGTCGATCTCGGCGTAGCCGAGCGTCGGTGACCAGGCGACCTTCTGCGGGGGCCTCGGATCGTCGAGCACCGAGAGCCACGACGCCTCCGGCCGGGGCAGCGAGCGCAGGTCGGTCGGCTCCGGTCCCACCACGACCTCGAGCGCGGCCGCGATGTCGGCCGCGCGCCGGGCCATGGGACCTTTGGTCGACAGGTCCTGCCAGTCGGGTGGCACCGGTCCGCCCGAGGGCACCCGGCCGAGCGAGGGCTTGACCGCCGTCAGTCCGCAGCACGACGACGGGATGCGCAGCGATCCGCCTCCGTCGGAGCCCGTGGCCAACGGCACCATGCCGGAGGCGATGGCCGCCGCGCTCCCGCCCGAGGACCCGCCCGGCGTGTGGTCGACGTTCCACGGGTTCCGGGTCGGTCCGAACAGGGCGTTGTCGGTGTCGGCCTTCCACCCGAGCTCTGGGGTGTTGGTCTTGCCCACCACCACGCAGCCGGCGGCCACGAGCCGGGCCACCAGGGCCGAATCCCGGGCCGCCGGCGGCCGCTGGGCGTACGCCACGGAGCCGTGCGTGGTGACGAACCCTGCCGCGTCCTCGAGGTCCTTCACGGCCAGGGGGATCCCGGCCAGGGGACCCGGGTCCTCCCCCGCTGCCACCCGGGCGTCGACGACCGCGGCCGCGGCCCGGGCCCGGGCCCCGTCCACGGCCACGAAGGCGTTGATCGTGGGGTTGAGGGCGTCGATCCGGGAGAGCGCATGCTCGACCAGTTCGCCGGACGACACCTCTCCCCGACGCACCTGCGCGGCCAGCTCCACCACCGATGCGTTCCGGAAGTCCATGGACCGACCGTACCGGGGTCACCTGCCCCCGACAACACCCACGCCCGACCGGCCCGTGCCCGGGTCGACCCGTTTCGACAGCACCGGCCCGTTCGGGCCACGCTGGGGACGTGCCCGCGCCGTGCCCATCGAACGTCCGCGTCCCGGGGCCCGGCCGATGACCCCACCGCCCGGCGCGACCCGTCCCCGCCCCACCGGCACGGTCCTCGACCACGTGGCCCACGCCGTCCACCGGTGGGAGGACGTCTGGCACCGCTACGCCACCGATCTCGGAGCCGACTGGGCCTCGGGCGGCCCCGGACCGGGCTTCGCCCCCGGGCAGGTGCGCTTCGGCAATGGATCCCGCATCGAGATGCTCCAGCCCCACGACACCCACGTCAACGACTTCCTGTCCCGCTTCCTCGCCACCAGCGGCCCCGGCCCCCACCACCTCACCTTCAAGGTCCCCGACCTCGACGCCGCCCTCGACGCCGTCCGGTCCGTCGGCCTCGAGCCCATCGGCGTCGACCGGAGCGACCCCGAGTGGCAGGAGGCGTTCCTCCACCCCAAGGTCGCCTGCGGTGTCGTCGTGCAGCTCGCCCAGGCCGGGTCCCCCTGGAGCAGCCCGCCGCCCGACGGCTACCCGACCGATCGACGCCCGCGGGCCGACGGGTCCGGCCCGGTGCCCCCGGCCGACCTCCTCCGGGTCTGCCACGTGGTGCCCGAGCTCGGTCCGGCCCGCGCCCTGTTCGGCGACCTCCTCGGTGGCCGGGTGGTGGACGAGGGCGGCGACCGGGGCAGCCGTTGGGTCGACCTGGTCTGGTCCGGTCCCCTCGGCCTCCGTCTCACCTCCCCCGAGGACCCCGGGGCACCCGGACCGCTCACCGAGTGGCTGGGCGGCCGTCTCGGACGGGTCCACCACGCAGACGTCGCCGTCGCCGAGGCCGAGAGCGTGCCGGCGGCGCAGTCGGACGCCTCCCCGATCGCCCTGATCGGCCGGCGTGCCGGGACCGGCGGCCTCCGGGAGATCCCCGCCGAGGCCAACTGGGGCTTCGGCCTCGTGCTCCTCGCCGACTGATCCGCCAGCGACCCGGCGGGGGGCCGGGCCCGACCGCGGTCGGCGACGGCCTGATTGGGGCCGCTCCCGGGACGGCCGGTAGCCTGACGGCAATGGCACCCCAGACCCCCGAGGGAGGCAAGGAGCGTCGGCCCCCGCCCCAGCGGCTCCCGTCGTCGGTCCGCAAGCAGATCGACCGCATCGACGCCCGGGAACGGCGCTTCGGCTTCGTCGCCGCCGTGCTGGCCGTGGTGGTCGGCGTCGTGGTCTACGTCGTCGAGACCCGACCCCACTACCACCTCGCCAAGGGCCAGCTCTCCCCCGCCACCAGCCTCGTCCTCGGCTTCGTGGCCGGCGCCCTGTTGGCTGGGGCCACGGTCCTGGGCCGGCGGGCCCTCCTCGCCTTCGCCGCCCTCTTCGCCTTCCTCGCCTTCGGCGGAGCCGGGCTCTTCCTGGCCCTCCCGTTCGCCGTCTTCGGAGGGTGGCTGCTGCTGCGCTCCTACCGACTGCAGAAGGACGCCGCCGCCTCGGCCGGCACCCAGGAGGGCGCCAAGGGGTCGGCGTCCTCGCCCGGGCGCGCCGTCCCGGTGACGTCCGGCCGGGACGCCGGACGGGAAGGCCGGGGCCGCCAGAAGTCCAAGGGCCAGGCCGGTCCCACCCCGAACAAGCGCTACACGCCGAAGAAGCCCGCGCCGTCGGCCCCGCCCCCGGCCAAGCCGTCCTGGACCGAGCGCCGGGCCGCCCGGGCGGCCGAGCGCGAACGCTGACCGGGCGCCTCAACCCCCGTCGGTGACGAGGGCGGAGCGCAGCAGGGCCAGGATCTCGTTGCGCCGGCGCACGAGCGACCGGGCCGTCGGCTCCTCGCCGAACGCCCGGACCACCTCGACCTCGGTCAGCATGCCGATGAGCGTCGAGTAGATGGCCAGCAGCAGCAGGCGGGGCTCGTGACGGCGCATGTGGCCGGCGTCCATCTCGGCCTCGAGGAACGCCGTGGCCCGCTGCACGAGGGGCTCGAGGGCGACCACGAAGCGGGTCGAGGCCGGTGTGCCGAGGCGCCCCATCTCGCGGACCAGACCCAGCAGCTCCGGGCGGCGGGCGGCCAGTCGGAACACCGACCGCACCACGGCCTCCACCCGGTCCCACCCGTCGCCGGCCCGGGCCAGGGCGTCCTCGAGCGCGGTCGAGAGCTCGTCGGCACTTCGGTCGATGACGGCCTCGAGGAGCACCTCCTTCGACGGGAACCAGTAGAGGATGGTCTGTTTGCGGATGTCCAGGGCCGCGGCCAGGGCGTCGAGCGACGAGGCCTCATAGCCCCGGGAGGCGAAGGAGGCGAGCGCCTCGTCGAGGATCCGCTCGGGGGTGCTCGGCGGGCCCGCGCCGCCTCCGGCGGGCCCGGTGCCGACGCGGGCCCGGGGCCCCCGCCGTCCCGACGGCGCTCCCTGTCGCCTGGTCGACCCGCTCATCTACCATATGGTAGACAACTTCGGTGAGTCGTCTCCGGGACGCCCTCGCCGGCCGGCGCTTCTTCGTGACCGGTGCCACCGGGTTCCTCGGCACGGCGCTGGTCGAACGCCTGCTGCGCGCCGTCCCCGACAGCGAGGTCGTCCTGCTCATTCGTCCCGGTCGGCGAGCCACGCCCGGGCAGCGCGCCACCCGCGAGATCCTGAGGAACGACTGCTTCGACCGGCTCCGCGGTGAGCTCGGGGCGTCCTTCGACGACGAGATGGCCCGCCGGGTCGCGGCCGTGGCCGGCGACGTGGGCACCGACGGCCTCGGCCTCGACGACGCCGCGCTCGACGCCCTCTCCCGGTGCGACGTCGTCATCCACGCCGCCGCCACCGTCAGCTTCGACGCGCCGCTCGACGCCGCCGTCGAGGTCAACCTGCTCGGTCCCTCGCGGGTGGCCGCGGCCTTCGTCGCCGCCCGGGCCCTGGCCGAGGCCGACGGCCGCGCCGGGCCTCGGCACTTCCTCCCGGTGTCCACGGCGTATGTGGCCAGCACCCACCAGGGCGAAGCCCGCGAGGAGCTCCTCGACGCCAACCCGTTCATCGTCGACGTCGACTGGCGGTCGGAGGTGACCGCCGCCCGGCGCCAGCGGGGCGACACCGAGGCCGAGTCGCGCCGGCCCGAACGTCTGGCCCGCTTCTCGAAGGCCGCCCGCGACGAGCTCGGCGCGGCCGGGCTGCACCTCCTGGCGGAGCGCTCCGAACGCCTCCGCGAGGACTGGGTCAAGGCGCAGCTCGTCGAGGTCGGCCAGGCCCGGGCCCAGTCGCTCGGATGGCCCGACGCCTACCCCTACACGAAGGCCCTGGGCGAGCGGGCCCTGGTGGCCGAGTACGGCGACACGGTGCCGCTCACCATCATCCGCCCGTCCATCATCGAGTCGGCCCTGGCCGAGCCCCGCCCCGGGTGGATCCGCGGCTTCCGAATGGCCGAGCCGATCATCATCTCCTACGCCCGCGGTCTGCTCCGCGAGTTCCCCGGCGTGCCCGAAGGCGTCACCGATGTCATCCCGGTGGACCTGGTGGTGGCGGCCATCGTCGCCGTGGCCGGCGAGGCCCTGCTGACGCCGGCCGACGAGTACGTCGGGCCCAGCGTCTACCAGGTGGCCTCGGGCGTGCGGAACCCGTTCCGCTACGGCCGCCTGGTCGAGCTGGTCTCGGCGTGGTTCCTGGAGCACCCCCTCTACGACACCGACGGCCAGCCCATCGTGGTGCCCGAGTGGTCGTTCCCCGGCCGGGGCCGCGTCCAGCGCCAGCTCGCCCGGTCCTCCAGGGCCATGGGCATGGCCGAGCGGCTGGTGGGCAGCCTGCCCATCCGGGGCAAGCAGGCCCAGTGGATGGCGGCCCTCGAGGAGCAGCACCTCCTCGCCGACCGCGCCCTCGGCTACGTCGAGCTCTACGGCGCCTACACCGAGACCGACGCCCTCTACCGGGTCGACCGGCTGCTCGCCCTGTGGGAGCGCATGGACGCCGACGACCGCGCCGTGCTCTGCCTCGACCCGGCGGCCATCGACTGGGCCGTCTACGTCCGCGAGATCCACCTTCCCTCGGTCGTGGAGCACGCCCGGGTCAAGACGACCCCGGGCAAGTCGACCAAGACCGGCCGGGCCGAGCGCACCCGGAAGGCCGTGCTCTCCCCCGACCGGCACCTCGCCGCCTTCGACCTCGAGAACACCCTCATCGCCTCGAACGTGGTCGACTCCTACGCCTGGCTCGCCTCCCGCCACCTGGCGCCCGGCGAGCGCGTCGCCTTCGTGGCCGACCTCGTGGCCGAGGCACCGGCCCTCCTCGCCCTCGACCGCCGCGACCGGGGCGACTTCCTTCGCTCCTTCTACCGGCGCTACGAGGGCGCCCCGGCCGACCGGCTCCGCGACGACGCCTTCGAGCTCTTCCACCACCTCCTGCTGGCCAAGTCGTTCCCGGCCGGTATGGCCCGTGTCCGAGAGCACCGGGCCCTCGGGCACCGCACCCTCCTCATCACCGGCGCCCTCGACCTGGTGGTCGAGCCCCTGCGCCCCCTCTTCGACGACATCGTCTGCGCCCGCCTGGGCGAGGCCGACGGTCGGCTCACCGGCCGGCTCGAGCAGCTCCCGCCCATCGGCGAGGCCCGGGCCATCGTGCTCGCCGAGTACGCCGGGGCCGAGGGACTCCACCTCGAGGAGTCGATGGCCTACGCCGACTCGGCCAGCGACCTCCCCATGCTGGAGGCCGTCGGCTTCCCGGTGGCCGTCAACCCCGAAGCCAAGCTGGCCGCCATCGCCCGCCGCCGGGGCTGGCTGGTCGAGACGTGGCACAAGGCCGAAGGCGGGGCCAACCCGCTCCTGCCCCTGGGCCCGGTCGACCACCGCGGCGCGCTCGACCGGGGCCGTACCAGCCCGGCCGCCCTCGCCGGCCGGGCCCGCCGCCTGGCCCGGGGGGTCACCCGATGAAGGCCCTGGTCGTCGAGCGCAACCTGCCCCGCTTCGCCGCGGCCCGGGTGGCCTCGCTGCTCGGTTCGGGACGCGGTGCGGGCGTCGGTCCCCTCCGGCTGGTGGACGCCGGTCCGCCCGACCTCCCCGGTGGGGACTGGCACCACCTGCGACCGTTGCTCTCCGGCATCTGCGGCTCCGACCTGGCCACGCTGGACGGCCGGACGTCGCGGTACTTCGAGGACCTCGTGAGCTTCCCCTTCGTCCCCGGCCACGAGGTCGTCGGGGTGCTCGAGGACGGTGGGGTCGACCACGCCGGGGTGCCCCTCGCCCCCGGCACCCGAGCGGTCATCGAGCCCGTGCTCGGCTGCGCACCCCGCGGCCTCGTGCCCGTCTGCACCCACTGCGGGACGGGGCACACCGGCCTCTGCGGCAACGTGGCCTTCGGGGCGCTCGGACCCGGACTGCAGACGGGCTACTGCGCCGACACCGGGGGCGGGTGGTCGACGGCCGGGCTCTGCGCCCACGCCTCGCAGCTCCACGCCGTGCCCGACGCCCTGGCCGACGAGGACGCCGTGATGGTCGAGCCCACCGCCTGCGCCGTCCACGCCGCCCTCTCGGCCGGCGTGCGGCCCGGCGACCTCGTGGCCGTGGTCGGGGCCGGCACCCTCGGGCTCACGACCGTCGCCGCCCTCTCCCACCTGGTCCGCCCGGCGGTGCCCTGCACCGTGGCGGTGGGGGCCAAACACCCCCGGCAGCGGTCGCTGGCTGCCGAGCTCGGGGCCGACGAGGTCGTGCCCCCCGAGCAGCTGGCCCGGGCCGTCCGCCGGCGGTCCGGCTCGTTGGTCGTCTCCGGCCGGCTGACCGAAGGGGCCGACGTGGTCGTCGACTGCGTGGGCACCGCCGCCTCCCTCGCCGACTCGCTGGCCATGGTGCGCCCCCGGGGACGGGTCGTCCTGGTGGGCATGCCCGGCCGGGTGGCGGTCGACCTCGCCCCGCTCTGGCACCGCGAGCTCACCCTGGTGGGCGCCTACGCCTACGGCCTCGAGACGGTTCCGCCCGGGGACGGCACCGGCGGCGCCGGCGCGGCCCGGAGCTTCGAGCTGGCCCTCGACCTCGTGGGCCGGGCCGGCCTCGGCCGCCTTGTGTCGGCCACCTACCCGCTCGAGCGCTACGAGGAGGCCCTGGCCCACGCCGGCGCGGCCGGCCGCCGCGGGGCGGTCAAGGTGGCCTTCGACCTCCGCAACCCGAAAGGACACGCCCGATGAGCCCCAGGCCCGGCTTCGTGCTGGACGTCGACAGCTCGACCCCTCCGACCCTCTTCTGGCGGGGCGAACGGCTCTCGCTCGAACGGCTGCCCGAAGGCAGCCGGGTCGTGTACCCGCCCGAGCCCCTCGACCCGCTGGAGGACCCCTCGTCGGCCATCCGCCACGCCCTCCTCCATCCGGTCGGCGACCGCGAGCCCCTCCCGGCCCTGCTCTCTGCCGGAATGCGCCTCACCATCGCCTTCGACGACATCTCCCTTCCCCTCCCGCCCATGGAGCGACCCGACGTCCGCCAGCTCGTCATCGAACAGGTCCTCGACCTGGCCGCCTCGGCCGGCGTCGACGACGTCGAACTGGTCTGCGCCCTCGCCCTCCACCGGCGCATGACCGAGGCCGAGCTCCGCCATGCCCTCGGCGACCGGATCTACGACGCCTTCGCCCCGAACGGCCTGCTCACCCAGCACGACGCCGAGGACCCGTCCAACCTCGTCCACCTCGGCCTCACCGACCGGGGGGAGGACGTCGAGCTCAACCGCCGGGCCGCGGAGAGCGACCTCCTCGTCTACGTCAACATCAACCTGGTGGCCATGGACGGCGGCCACAAGAGCGTGGCCACGGGCCTGGCCAGCTACCGGAGCCTGCGCCACCACCACAACCCGGTGACCATGCGCCACAGCCGGTCGTTCATGGACCAGGACCGCTCCGAGCTCCACTCGGCCAACTGGCGCATGGGCCGCCTCATCGCCGACGCCGGGGTCAGGGTCTTCCAGATCGAGACCACCCTCAACACGGACACCTTCCCCGGCGCCTTCCACTTCCTCCAGAAGCGCGAGTGGGAGTGGAAGGCGAAGGACCGGCTGGCCTACGCGGCCGCCTCGGCCGCCCTCGACCGCACGCCGGCCCGGGTCGCCCGGCGCATCTTCCACTCGGTGAGGGCCCCCCACCGCATGACCTCGGTGCAGGCCGGCGAGGTCGAGGCCGTCCACGCGCTCACCACCGAGCACGTCTGGCGCCAGCAGGGCGTGGCCGTCGAGGGCCAGACCGACATCCTCACCATGGGACTGCCCTACATCAGCCCCTACAACGTCAACTCGGTCCTCAACCCGATCCTCGTCGCCTGCCTCGGCCTCGGGTACTTCTTCAATCTCTACCGAGGCAAGCCCCTCGTGCGCGAGGGCGGGGTGCTCATCATGACCCACCCCACGCCGTGGGAGTTCCACCCGGTCCACCATCCGAGCTACATCGACTTCTTCGAGCAGGTCCTGTCCGAGACGACCGACCCGGTCGAGGTGGCCGACCGGTTCGAGGAGGACTTCGCCACCGACCCCTGGTACATCCACCTCTACCGGACCGGCCACGCCTACCACGGCGTCCACCCCTTCTACATGTGGTACTGGTGCGCTCACGCCCTCGAGCACCTCGGGGCGGTGATCCTCGTGGGCGGCGACACCAAGGCCGTGCACCGCCTCGGGTTCCGAGCCGCCTCCACGCTCACCGACGCCCTGGAGATGGCCACCGACGTGGTCGGCCCCTCCCCCACCCTCACCCACCTGCACGCCCCGCCCCTCCTCCTGGCCGACGTCACGTGAGCGAACCGAGCGACACCTCGCGCCGCCTGCGCCCGTCCCGGGCCGTGCGCAGCGACGCGGCGCTCGGCCGGCCGGCCGGGGGCCGTCGGGCGCGGGGCGCGCGGGGCCCGTCGGCCTGGGCGGCCCGGGCCGGGCGGGCCCGGTTCCCCCTCGGGGCGCCGACCTGGCCGGGCGGGGTGCCCCGTCCCACCCCCGAGCCCGAGCTCGGGGTCCACTACGACACGGCCTGGTCCCGCCGGTATCCGGTGCGCCTGGCCCGGGCCGTGGTGCTCGACAACGTGACCCGACCGCTGGCCCGGCTCGTGGCCGCGCCGGAGTTGCGGGGCGGGGAGCACCTGCGCGACCTCGACGGCCCGGTCATCTTCGCGGCCAACCACGCCAGCCACGTCGACACGCCGCTGCTGCTGGCCTGCCTGCCGCTGCCGTTCCGCCACCGCATCGTGGTGGCCGCGGCAGCCGACTACTTCTTCGACCGGCGCTGGAAGGCCGACACCTTCACCTTCCTGCTCGGTGCCATCCCCATGGAGCGGGCCAAGGTCAACCGGCGCTCGGCCGAGCTCGCCGCCGATCTCCTGGACGACGGGTGGAACCTCATGATCTTCCCCGAGGGCGGCCGCTCCCCCGACGGCTGGGCCCAGGCCTTCCGCGGCGGTGCCGCCTACCTGGCCGCCCGGACCGACCGGCCGGTGGTACCCGTCCACCTCGACGGCACCCGCCACATCCTGCCCAAGGGCCGCTCGACCGTGCGGCGGTCCCGCACCACGGTCACCTTCGGCACCCCCCTCCGGCCCGGACCGGACGAGGACGCCCGGCGCTTCGGGGTCCGCATCGAGTCGGCCGTGGCCGCGCTGGCCCACGAGGCCGCCACCGACTGGTGGACGGCCCGTCGCCTGGCCGCCGCGGGGTCGACCCCGGCCCTGCGGGGTCCCGAGGCGTCCGCCTGGCGCCGGGCCTGGGCCCTGCCCGAGGCCTCTCGCCGGGACGCCGACCAGCACGCCACGGCGGCGGGCGGGCCCCCCGGCCCCGAGTGGCCGCCCCGGCGGCGCGCCTGACCGACCCGGACGGGGCGGGTCCGGCCCCGACCGCCCGGCCTCAGCAGCGGCGCGGGAGCCGGGCGGCGACCCGGGCCCACCGGCCGCCGTCCCGGGCCCCGCCGACCGCCTCCAAGCGCTCGGCCCGCAGGGCCAGCTCCTCGTGGTCGTCGAGGGGGGCCAACCGGGCCTCGTCCTCCGGAGCCGCCCCGGGAGGGGTGAGGGCCCAGGCCAGCAGCAGGTCGGCCAGGGCCGTGTTCCGGGCCAGCACCGGCCCGTGGAGGTAGGTGCCGATCACCCGGCCGGACCACGCCCCTTCGGTCCCGTCGCCCCCGCCGTTACCCACGCCGCGCTCGACCCGGGCCAGCGGGCGGGCACCGGGTCCCACCACGGAGACACCGCCGTGGTTCTCGAAGCCGGTGAGGCGGGGCAGGCCACCCCCGCCCGGCAGCCGGGGGCCGGCGTCGGCGACGGCGGCCACCAGTTCGCCGACGGCCCGGCGGCCCGTCCCCTTCCGGGTGGTGACGTCGAGCAGGCCCAGGCCGTCGTGGGGCCGGTCGGCGCTGTCGGGGAAGGCGCGCCCGAGCAGCTGGTAGCCGGCGCACACCCCGAGGACCACCGCCCCCTCGGCCACCGCGTCGGCCAGCGTGCCGTCCTCGGCCAGGCCGATGGCCGCCCGGACCTGGGGACCGTCCTCGCCCCCGCCCACCGTGTAGAGGTCGGCCCGGGGCAGCGGGCGGTCCGAGGTGGCGGACACCAGTTCGACCTCGACGTGGCGCCAGGCGGCCCGTCGGGCCAGGACGAGACCGTTCCCCCCGTCGCCGTAGGTGCCGAGCAGGTCGGGGTAGACGACGGCCACGGTCAGGCGGGGGGCGCTCACCGCCGTCGTCGCAGGTCGTCGAAGGCCGTGTAGTTGGCCAGGCACTCGACCCCGTCGCCGGCCCCCGGTCCGGCCAGGGCGTGGAGGAGCGCGTCGCGGGGGTCGGCCACCACGGCGTGGGGCACCTCGGCGTAGCGCAGGCGCACCCCGACGTCGAGGCGGCGGTCGCCCGTGGCCACGACCGGGCGACCGGCCAGCCGCTCGAAGGGGACGTCCCACAGCCAGCTGGTGTCGAGGCCGTCGGCCGTCCGGGCGTTGACCGAGCAGACGACCGCCGTGCCGGGGGCCGACGTCTCCTCGAGCAGATCGAAGATGGCCGTCCAGCCCGCCGGGTTCTTGGCCAGCAACATGCGCACGGGCCGGCCCCCGACCGTCACCGTGGCGAAGCGCCCGGCCACCTCGGTCACCCCGGACAGCCGGTCGAGGACGGCGGCGGGCCCGGCCGGCCGGCCGGCCGCGGCCAGCAGGGGGGTGGCGGCCACGGCCACCATGGCCGCGTTGGCCCGGTTGAACCGCCCGGGCAGGGCGAGCCGGATCCGGTGCCGGGCCCCGTCGGCCAGCACCAGGTCGTCACCGTCCAGCCAGGCGTCCCGGTCGGGGCGGGCGAACCCGCACCGGTCGCAGGCCCAGGCCCCGTCGTCGGCGAAGGCGATGCGCCCGCCGCAGGCCGGACAGCCCACGGCGTCGTCGTGCCAGACCTGCCCGGCCCCCACCCAGCGCACCTCCGGGGCGGGGAGGGCGGCCCAGACCACCATGGGGTCGTCGGCGTTGGCCACCACCACGGTGCCGGGTCCCCGGTCGGCCGGGGCCAGACCGGCCAGCGCCCCCCGCCACCGGTCGACCAGCATGCGCACCTCGGCGATGCGGTCGAGCTGGTCGCGGGAGAGATTGAGCAGGACCACGACCGCCGGGCGGGTCTCCTCCACCAGGCGGCCGAGGTAGCCCTCGTCGACCTCGAGGACGGCCAGTCCGGCCCCGGGCGCCTCCGCCAGGGCGGCCACGTGACCGGCCGGCATGTTGGCCCCCGTGTCGTTGGTGACCACGGTGCCGGGTGACCCGTCGGCCGCGGCCACGAGCAGGCGGGTGGTGGTGGTCTTGCCGTTGGTCCCGCTCACCAGGGCCACCGTGCGATCGCCGGCCAGGGTGGCGAGGAGGGAGGGGTCGAGCAGCAGCCCGGCCCGGCCGCCGGCCACCGTGCCGCTCCCCCGCCCGAGGGCGCGCGACAGGCCGTTGACCGCGCTCACGGCCGTGGCCGCCATCCGGGCCCGAGGGGTCCGGACCGGCGGCGGCGCGACGGTCCGGGCCGTCACGCCCGGGGCTCGGTGCGGGCCAGCTCCTCGGCCGTGGGCACGTGGGGGGCCCGGGCCTCCCGGGGGAGCAGGGCGACCACGGCGGCCATGATGGTCTCGGTGTCGGCCACGGCGTCGGCGCCGCCCAGCGCCACCGGCGGTCCGACGGTGACCGTCACCCGGGGCGGGTGCTGGAGGGCGGCGACGTGAGGGGCCTTCGACGAGCGGGGCCAGACCCGCTCGGTGCCCCACAGGCCGACGGGAACGACCGGGGCACCCGTCTCGGCGGCCAGCCGGGCCGCGCCCGTCTTGCCCCGGAGCACGGGGTCGAAGAATGCCGTACCCCGGGGGATGGTGCCCTGGGGGAGTACGACGACCACCTCGCCGGCGCGCAGCGCGGCGGCGGCCCGACCCAGCGGATCGCCCGATCCGCCGTCCCGGTCCACGGCGATCCCGCCGAGGGCCCGGGCCAGCTGGCCCACGACCGGGGCGTCGAACAGCTCCTGCTTGGCCATGAAGCGGACCGGCCGGTGGAGCCGGGCCGCCACCAGGGCCAGGGCGGCCACGTCGAAGTAGCTGCGGTGGTTGGCCACAAGCACGACCGGTCCCTCGTGGGGGATGTGCTCGAGACCCCGGACGGTGAAGCGGGCGTAGGGGAAGGTCTCGGGCCGCACCACCAGGCGCACCAGGTGGTAGGGCTCGAGCCCGAGGAGCGAGGGCACGCCGGGGGAGCGGTCCCAGTGCTCGACGGGCCACCGCCGGGCCCGGGCCACCGCGGCCAGGCGGGGGTCGGGGTTGAGCGGGTGGGGATGGCCGACGGCGCCGAACAGGGGCAGGTCGAAGACGCTGTCCGAGTAGGCGTGGCAGTCGGCCAGGGCCACCCGGTGGGCCTCGCACCAGGCCCGGACGGCGTCGCGCTTTCCCGTGCCCCAGGCGAAGCGCCCGACCAGTCGGCCGGTGTACCGGCCGTCCTCCTCCTCGTACCGGGTGGCCACCAGGTCGTCGAAGCCGAGGGCCTCGGCCAGCGGCCAGATCAGGTCGTGGGGGGAGGTGGTGGCCAGCACCAGCTGGCGTCCGGCGCGGCGGTGGGCGGTCAGGACGTCCACGGCCCACGGCTGGACCAGCTCCCCGAGGGGCTCGACGGCCCGCTTGCCGGCCCGCCGGACGCCGTCGGCCGACCGGCCCTTCATGACCAGCGCGGTGGCCCGGGCCAGGCCCATGAACGGCGCCGTCTCGCCGAAGGCGTTGTAGAAGGCGTAGAGGACCTGCTCGCCCGGCAGGTGCCTCCCGGCGGGCAGCACGCCCTCGGCCACCATGGCCTCCTGGAGGATCGGGCCGCTGGCCGACCGGATGAGGGTGCGGTCGAGGTCCACGAAGACGGCACCGGTCGGATCGGGCATGCCCTCACGCTACCGCCGCCCACCCGGCGGCTGGGCCGGCGGGACCCGGACCGGGACGGACCGCAGGGGTACGCTCACGCCGGTGAGCGTGCAACCGTCGCGGCCGGGGCAGTGACGCAACCGGCCCCGGTGGAGGCGGCGGCCCCCGCACCGACCCCGACGGCACGGCACGGGGGGACCGGACGCTTCCGGACCCTGTGGCTGGTCGGTGTGGCCGCCTTCGGCCTGCAACTGGTCGGCCTCGTGGCCTGGAGCCGCCACCTCTGGGACCGCTTCGACCTCACCAGCGACTTCGCCACGTTCAGCCAGGCGTGGTCCCAGATCGGGACCGGCCACCTCGACCCCTACGAGACCACCTTCGCCTACCACTACCCCCACTACGGCTACCCCTTCTGGCAGAGCCACTTCGAGCTGGTCCTGTGGCCGCTGGCCCTCCTGCGGGCCGTCGGCCTCTCCGCCTTCTCGCTCCTCGTCGTCCAGGACCTGGCCCTCGTCGGCTTCGGTCTGGTCCTCTTCCGGACCGGGCTCGAGCACCTCGGGCGGCACTGGCCCGAGGCCCGGCCCGGGGCCCGGGTGGCCGGTGCCGGGCTCCTGGTGGCCCTGCTGGTGTCCCCCTGGACCTACTGGGCGGCCTCGTTCGACTTCCACGTCCAACCGATCGCCGCCCTCTTCGCGGCCCTGTGCGCCCGCGACGTCTGGGGCGGGCGCCGGCGGGCCTGGCTGTGGGCGGCCCTCGTCCTGCTGTGCGGCGACGTCGCCGCCTCCTACCTGGTCGGGCTGGGCCTCGCCGCCCTCGTGTCCGGCCGGGCGCTGCGGCGCCAGGGGATCGCCCTCGTCCTCGTCGGGGTCGTCTGGGTGGTGGTCGTCATCGCCGTCGGGTCGGGCAAGGGGTCGAGTCTGGCCGGCAACTACGGCTACCTGGCCCACGTGGCCCCGGCAGGTGGGGTGGCCGCCACGGTGGGCGTGCTGGTCGGCATCCTCGGCCACCCCGCCGACGTCGTCCACGTCCTGCGGACCCGCTGGTCCGAGATCGCCAAGTTCGTGACGGCCTCGGGCACCCTGGGCCTGGCCTCGCCGTGGGGAGCGGGGATGGCCCTCGCCGTCCTCGTCCCCAACGCCCTCAACCAGTCGGGCGTGTTCATCGGGGCGGCCGGGGCCTTCCAGAACCTCGTGGCCGTCGGGTTCCTCACCGTCGGATCGGTGGCCGTGCTCACCTGGGTGCTGGCCCGGACCCGCGGGGCGGTGGTGGTCGCCGTGCTCGGGTCGGTCGCCCTGGCCCAGGTGGTGGCCGCGAGCGCGCACTGGACCCCCCGGGCCCGGACCGAGTTCGCCCGGGTCGACCCGGCCACGGCCGCCCAGCTGGCCGCCGTCGAGGCCCGCCTCCCCCCCGACGCCGAGGTGGTCGTCTCCCAGGGGGTCATCGGGCGCTTCGGGGCCAGACGGGCCGTCTATCCGTTCCTCGACGCCTTCGCCGACGGCCAGACCGTCCCCGTCGTGGCCCCGACGGTCGCCTTCGTCTTCGTACCGACGGCCGGACTCGAACAGGCCACGCCGGCCCAGACGGCCGCGGCCGCGACCCTGGTCAGAACGGAGCTCCACGCCCGGGTGGTGGCCGAGAGCCCGCAGGTCAGTGCCTTCGTCTGGCGGCCGACGACCTCGGTGCGGACCGTCCACTTCGCCCCGTGACCGCCGGGTCGCCCCGTGACCGATCGTCGCGTCCGGGTGGGCGTCGGGCGTCCCCGACGGGACGGACGGACCCCCGGACGCGGCAAAGGGACCACCAGGGGGGGAGGGTGGTCCCTTTGCACTACGCAACAAGGAAAGGAGGGGGATTCCTTATGTCCTGTGCTGCGCTCCACGATATACGGACCGCCAGCGATCAGTCAAGCAGTTTATTTTGATACCTGGTATCGTTTCAGGCGATGGAACTCCGCCACCTCCAAGCGCTCACGGCCATCAGCGACCACGGCACCTTCTCGGCCGCCGCCGACCACCTCGGCACGGTGCAGTCCAACGTCTCGGCCCACGTGGCCCGGCTGGAGCGCGAGCTCAACGCCCCCATGGTGGACCGCTCCGACGGGCGTCTGACCGAGGAGGGCACCGTCGTCGTGGCCCGGGCCCGGCGCATCCTGGCCGAGCTCGACGCCCTCCGGGCCGACGTGGCCGCCTGCAAGGACGAGGTCACGGGCACGGTGCGGGTGGGCATCATCGGCACCACCGCCCGCTGGCTCGTCCCCCGCCTGATGGACGCCGTCCTCCAACGCCACCCCAAGCTCCGCCTGGTGATCGTGGAGGGCACGACCACCGGCCTCGAGCCCCAGTTGGCCGCCGGACAGCTCGACCTGGCCGTGCTCAACCTGCCGGTCAGCGGGCGGGACCTCGTCACCCGTGCCCTCTTCGAGGAGGACCTCATGCTGGTCGTCCCCGAGGGCCACGCCATGGCCACCCAGGGGCGGCCCCTCGTGCTCGAGGACCTCGCCGACATGGAGCTGCTGCTCCCGGTCCCCGGCACTGCGTTCCGGGACGAGCTCGACGCCGCGACGCGGCCGCTCGGCATCACCCTCCTGCCGGCCGCCGAGATCGACGGTCTCCGACTCATCGCCTCCCTCACCTTCGAGGGCTACGGGCCGGCCATCCTGCCGGCCACGGCCATCCCGGGGTTCCTGCGCGAGCAGTTCCAGCCGGTGCCGGTCGACGGCCTGCCCCGCCGCCGGGTGGGCGTGGCCCAGCGCAGCCGGGGCCTGCCCTCGGCCCCGACCCGGGCCCTGCTCGAACTGCTCCAGGTGGTGGTGGCCCTCCCCGAGGGCCGGCCCCAGGGCCTCCACGTCCCCGGCTAGCCCTCCCGACCGGCGTCAGTTGGACGACGGGTCCTCGGGGAAGCCGGCCATCACGGCCAGGGCGCCACCCTGGCGACGCAGGACCCGCCGCCACAGCCCCTCGGGGTCGGCCGAGATGGGGTCGCGGGCCTCGCCCGGCACCACGTACCACGAGCCCTCGTCGATCTCCTCCTCCAGCTGACCGGAGTCCCAGCCGGCGTAGCCGGAGAAGACCCGGGCCCCGACGATGACCCCGTCGTCATCCGAGGGATCCGATCCGAGGTCGACCGTCCCCACCGGGCGGTCGGCGTCGACGAGGAGGTGCCACCCCGGCGGGCGCCCGGGGGCCCCCTCGGCGGCGTCCTGGCGCGACCGCAGGCGCACCAGCCCGATCAAGGCGCTGCGGGCCACCGGGCCACCGGTGAAGACCTCGGCCGGCGGCGTGGCCAGGTCGTGCCAACGGGACAGCACCTGCTCGACGGCCACGCCGCCGGGCCGGTCGAGGACCACGCCGAGGGCGCCCTGGTCGCCGTGGTCGAGCACGAGGACGACCCGGCGGGCGAAATTCGGGTCGTCGACGAACGGGGTGGCCACGAGGAGCCGACCGGGCAGGGAGGGGGGCGCCGGCTCGCCGCCGTACGGGTCGAAGGCGCTGAACGGCTCGAGCGGCACCCCCCGATGATGGCGCACCCGGAACGGTGCGGTGGGCGACGCCCCGGAGTGGCGCGACCCGGGCCGGTCGGTGAGGCTGGGTCCATGGCACTCGTCTCCGTCGACACCGTCCGCCCCCACGTCCGCCAGGTCACCCTGGACAACCCGGCCCGGCTCAACTCGCTGTCCTTCGCCCTGGTCGCGGACCTCTACGCCGCGCTGGACGAGGTGGCCGCCGACAACGACTGCCGGGTGGTGATCCTCACCGGTGCCGGCCGGGCCTTCTGCTCGGGACTCGAGCTCGAGCACGCCGTCCTGCCCCCCGGCTCTGAGGACCTGGGTCGCCACCGGTTGGGGATGCGGGCCATGGAGTACATGGGCGGCATCGTCCCGGCCCTGCGCCACCTGCCCCAGCCGGTGGTGGCCGCCGTGAAGGGCCCGGCGTACGGCGGTGGCATGTGTCTCACCCTCGGGGCCGACATCCGCATCGCCGGTCGGTCGGCGGTCTTCGCCGGGGCCGGCATCACCAACGGCCTGACCGGGTGCGAGCTCGGGGTGAGCTGGCTCCTGCCCCGGGCCGTCGGGGTCTCGCGCTCCTCGGAGATGCTCCTCACCGGCCGCAGGGTCGACGCCGGGGAGGCCGAGCGCATCGGCCTCGTCTCCCGGGTCGTCGAGGACGACGACCTCCTCGACGTGGCCGGCGCCACCGCCGAGCACATGGTCGCCCTCTCCCCCTTCGGCCTGGCCCTGACCAAGGACACCCTGTGGGCCTCCCTCGAGGTGGGCAGCCTGCAGACGGCCGTCGACCTCGAGAACCGCACCCAGCTGCTGGCCGGCCACACCGGCAACCTGACCGAGGCGACCGCGGCCTTCAAGCAGAAGCGGCCGCCGGTCTTCACGGAGTAGGCCGGTGGCCAAGGCCCGCCGGGGCCGGCGCCCGCGCCCGGCCCGGCCCGATCCGCCCGCACCCGGCGCAGCCCGCGAGCACTGGCGGGCCGACGGCTCGCCCAAGACCCGGTACGCCTCGGCCGACGAGGCCAACCGGGCCTCGCTCCACCACCGCCTGGAGGCCGGCGCCGACCTCGACCCCTACCTGTGCCGCATCTGCGGCGCCTGGCACCTGGGCAACCGCCGCACCTGACGCCGGGCCCGAACGCCGGACGACTGTACCGTCCGGACGGTAGAGTGCGACCCATGACCCGACCACCGGCACCGGTCCGGTGACCGCCGCCGGACGCCCCCGCCGGAGCGGCCCGGTCCACCGGGGCGCCGCCACCAAGCACCGGATCCTCACCGCGGCCGAGGACGTCGTCCTGCGCGACGGCGTGGCCCACCTCACCCTCGAGGCGGCGGCCACCGAGGCCGGGCTGTCCAAGGGCGGCGTGCTCTACCACTTCCCGAGCCGCGACGCCCTGGTGGAGGCCATGGTGGCCCGGCTCATCGCCGAGTTCGAGGCCGACATCGCCCGGCACCTGCCCGTCCCGGGCTCGCCCGGGGCCGGAGCCCCGGGCGCCTTCACCCGCGCCTACGTGGCCGCCACCTTCGCCCCCGGCGGCGAGGACCCGGGCCGCCAGGACCGCCTGGGCGCCGCCCTGCTCGCCGCGGCGGCGGCCGAGCCGGGCCTGCTCGACCCCCTCCAGCGGGCGGCCGACGGTTGGCAGGCCCGGCTGGTCGACGACGGGCTCGACCCGGTCCTGGCCACCGCCATCCGCCTGGCCTGCGACGGCCTGTGGCTGTGCGACCTGTTCGGCCTGGCGCCGCCGGGGGCCGGCCGGCGCGCCGCGCTGGCGACCGCCCTCGGACGCCTGACCGAACCGGTGGCGCCGTGAGGCCGGCCGGCGGCACCCCGGCGGCACGCGACGCGGTCGGCACCGACGCCACGGCCCGGCTCATCCGCACCCTCACCATCACCATCTTCCTGCAGTGGCTCGGCGCCACCGCCATCATCCCCATGCTGCCCGTCTACATCCGCCACCTGGGCGGCACCGACCTGCTGGCCGGCCTGGTCATGGCGTCGTTCTTCGCCGCCGGCGTCCTCCTCCAGTACCCGATGGGACGCCTGGCCGACCGGGTGGGGCGCCGGCCCGTGCTCATCGGTGGCCTGGTCGTCTACAGCGCGGCCAGCTTCGCCTTCCTGCTCCCCATCGTGCCGACCGCGGCCATCGCCCTGCGCGGGCTCCAGGGGGCGGGGGCGGGCGCGGGGGCCGTGGCCGCCCTGGCCCTGGTCTCGGGGGCCGTGCCCGCCGAACGGCGGGGGCGGGCCTTCGCCGCCGTCTACGGGGGTGAGGTCGCCGGCATGGCCGTGGGCCCGCTCATCGGCTCGATCCTCGGCGCCCACCACATGGACGTGCTGTTCCTGGGCTCGGGCGTCGTCTCGCTGGTCGCCTGCGTCCCCGCCCTGCGGATCAGCGAGCCCGTCCCGGCCGGTGCGGGCGGGCCGGGCTGGTCCGGTCGGGCGTTCGGACGGCTCCGGCTGCACCGGTCCCTGGTCGGCGCGGTGGTGGCGGCGGCGGCCCTGGGCCTCACCACCGGCGTGTACGACATCTGCTGGACCCTCCTGCTCCTCGGGCGCGGGGCCACCGGGTGGCAGATCGGCGTCTCGTGGACGCTCTTCGCCGTGCCCTTCGTGGCCGCGGCCCGCCCGAGCGGATGGCTGGCCGACCACGTGGACCGGCGGGCCCTGGTGCTCGCCGGCCTGGGGGCGGCGGCCGCCTTCTGCGCCTCGTACCCCTTCATCCACAGTGTCCCCCTCCTCATCACGCTGGGCGGCACCGAGGCCTTCGGCTTCGCGGCAGCCATGCCGGCCATGCAGTCGCTGCTGACCCAGGGGTCCGACCGGTCCGAGGTCGGCCGCGTCCAGGGCCTGTTCGGGACGGTCCAGACGGCCAGCACGGCGGTGGCCGCGGCCGCGGCCGGGGCCGCCTACGCCGTGGCCGTGTGGCTCCCGTTCCTCACGGCCGCCGTCCTCACCGTCACCGCCCTGGCCGTGGCCTCGGTGGTCTGGTTGCCCGTCGAGGGCCGGGTCCACCCGCGCGCCGGCCGGGCGGCGGAGGCGGCGGCCGACGCCGGGCCCGCTCAGGTCGCCGGGGTGGCCGGCGCCAGCGTCGAGGTGCAGTAGGCGCACCGGGTGGCCGCCTCGGGCACCTTCTGCAGGCACGCCGGGCAGTCGCGCAGCTTCTCCTCGTCGTCGGGCAGGCGGCCCAGGCGGCCCATGAGGGCGTTGACCGGCTTGATCACCAGGAAGAAGATCACGGCGGCCACGAGGACGAAGGTCAGCAGCGAATTCAGAAACGTGCCGTAGAGGATCTTCGATCCGTTGACGGTGAAGGCCAGCCCGTTGAATTGCGTACTGCCGCCGAAGACGGCCTTGATGAGCGGCGTGATGATGCCGTTCACGAAGGAGTTGACCACGCCGGTGAACGCGGCGCCGATGACCACGGCCACCGCCAGATCGAGCAGGTTGCCCCGCAACAGGAACTCTCTGAACTCCTTGACCATGGTCGGATCCTCTCCGCTCGGGACGGTCCGCGCCGCCGTACCGGTGTGCCCACGCTAGCCCGACCGCGGTGGACCCTCCAGAGAGGTGCGACGGTCACGGGCGACCGGCGTGCACCTCGGCCCGCCACCGTCCGGTCGTCTCCACCTGGCACACGGCGGCGGCCGCCCGGAGCAGCCACTCCAGCACCGTGCCGTGGTCGGTGCCGGCCGGCACGGTGACGACCAGGCCCCGGCGCGGGTGGTCCTGGGTGACCCGCCAGCCTTCCGGGAGGGGCACGCCGAGGTCGCGCAGGCGCCCGGCCACCCGGGGCCCGGTGGCGTGCTGGAGGCCGACCGCGGCCGGCCGCGCCTCGGCGCCCTCGGGGCGGCGTCCGGGCACCCAGGTGGCCACCGGCACGCGGTGGGTCGAGCCACCGAGGAAGGCGAACGGCCCCGGCTCGGGCGGTTGGTGGTCGTCGTCGACCACCGGCTCGAGGTTGATCCAGCCGGTGCCGCCGGCCTCCACGACGGCCATGGTGCCCAGCACCTCGGGGTCGTCGTGGGCCGTGAACTCCAGCTCGACCGGGCGCGGCCGGCTCACGTCTGGAGGTCGCCCACCGCGGCGGCCAGGCCCTCGAGCTCGGCCCGCCACGAGCCCGGGGTCACCAGTGGTCGGACCACGAACTTGGAGAACCCGACGGCGAGGAAGGCCTCGAGGTGGTCGCGCAGGGCGCCGAGACCGGCCGGGACCACCCGGTCGGGGTCCACCCCCTTGCGCAGGCGCCCCAGGCCGGCGCGCATCCGGTCGTCGAGCGGACCGGGCGCGTAGGCCAGGGACACGCCGAAGTGCTCGGGACTGATGGTCCGTCCGGCCCGTCCGGCCGCCTCCTCGATGACCCGCCGGCCGGCGGACACCTCGGCGGGCGTGCAGGCCGAGGGCAGCCAGCCGTCGGCCAGTCGCCCGCACCGCTCGAGGGCGGCCGGCAGGGTGCCGCCCGTCCAGAACTCGAGGGGCGCCTGGGCCGGCAGGAGCGCGAGGGTGACCCGTTCGAGGTCGGCCGCCGGACCGTGGTGGTCGACCTCCTCCCCCGCCCACAGGCGGCGGAGGAGCGGGAGGGCCTCGTCCATCCACGCACCTCGCTGCGGCCCGGGGATGCCGACGGCCCCCGATTCGGGCGCCCGGGGCAGGCCGGGGACGAAGGTCACCAGCAGCCGGCCCTGCGAGAGCCGGTCGAGGGTGGCCAGCTCCTTGGCCACCCGCAGCAGCGTGCGCCCGGGGAGCAGGAGGGTGGTGCCGAGCTTGAGTCGGGGGTTGTGGGCGGCGGCGAAGGCCAGGGCGGTGAGGGGGTCGGGCGTGGGCGCGGTCAGGACCTCGGGCAGCCACACCGAGTCGAAGCCGAGGGCGTCGAGGTCGTCGACGAGGTCGGGGAGGGCGGCCACGCCGTCGCCGCCCAACGGGCCGGTGCCGACCCCGATGCGGACCTTCACGGGGCGGCGAGGGCCGGGCCGTCGAACCGGTCGACGGTGGTGAACTCCTCGACCGGGGCCCGGCGCAGGCGGGTGGCCTGGCGGACCGGGTGGCCGAGGGCGATCACGGCGGCCACCAGGTGGGTGTCGGGCACCCCGAGGAGCTCGCGCACGGCCGCCTCCTCGCGCACGGCCACGGTGGTGAGGACGCCGCCCAGGCCCTCGGCCCGGGCGGCGAGCAGCAGGCTCCAGGCGAAGGGGTAGATCGAGGCCCCGCCCACCATGGTGTAGCGGCCGCCGTCGCGGTCGACGGTGGCCAGGCGCTCGAGGTCGGCCAAGAGCACCAGGAGGGCCGGCACCTCGTCGAGGTGCTCGGGGAACCCGCCGGGTCCGGCCGCCGCCGCCTCGGCCAGCGCCGGGGCCGTGGCCCGGGCTTCGGCCTCTCTGGCCCGGTCGGTGACCACGGCCCACGGGGTGAGTCCGGCACCCGCCTGGGCCAGGTACTCGTACCACCCCCGGAGGTAGAGATCGCGCAGGGCGCGCCGACGTGCCGGCTCGCGCAGGACGACCACCCGCCAGGCCTGGCGGTTGCCGCCGTTCGGGGCGAAGCGGGCGGTGTCGAGGAGCCGGTGGAGCGTGGCGTCGTCCACCGGCTCGGCGGTGAAGTCGCGCACCGCCCCCGTCGAGCGGAGGGCCCCGGTCAGCTCCACCTCGACCGGCCCGCTCAGAGGAGGGCGAGGACGTCGTCGGCGGCGCTGACGGCGAGGCCCGGTCCGGGCTCGACCGAGAGCGCGGTGACCACCCCGTCCTCCACCACCATGGCGTAGCGCTGGGAGCGGGTGCCGAGGCCGATGGCGCTGCCGTCCAGCTCCAGGCCCACGGCGGCGGTGAACTCGGCGTTGCCGTCGGCCAGCAGCACCACGGCGTCGCCCACCTCGTGGGCCTCGCCCCAGGCGCCCATGACGAAGGCGTCGTTGACCGAGAGGCACGCCACCGTGTCGACGCCCTTCCGGGCCAGGTCCTCGCGGCGGATCAGGTAGCTCGGCAGGTGGTAGTCCGAGCAGGTCGGCGTGAACGCACCGGGCACGGCGAACAGCACCGCCTTGCCGGTGCCCAGCACCTCCCCGGTGCGCACCGGCACCGGACCGTCGGGGCCCACGGTCATCACCTGGACGTCGGGGATCCTGTCGCCGACGGCGATCGTCATCTGCGGCCTCCTGGAGGTCGGCCCGGAGCACCCGGGGCGGTCTGCGGCGCGCCGCGACGCGGCGCCCGCTCAGAGCATACGGCCCGGCGGCGCCGTGCCGGCCCACGTCCTCACCAGGGAAGGTCGGCCCCCTCGCCCCCAGGGTCGGCCGACTCCGGCGCCACCGGCGGCACCGGCGGGGTCCCGCCGTGCCCCAGGACCGCGGCGCCGGCGGCCGCGGCGGCGACCGAGCCCAGGAACAGGCCCAGCTCGGCGGCGGACACGAGGGTCTGGTCGGCGGGGAACGAGACCACGGCGAACAGCAGGGGAACGGTGAAGCCGACCCCGGCCACGGCGGCCATGCCGGCCACGTGGCGCCAGCGCACGCCGGGCGGGAGGGCGCCGGGGCCCAGGCGCACCACGAGCAGGCACCCGAGGACGATGCCCGCCGGCTTGCCGAGGACCCGGGCGGCGGCCACCGCGGTCAACACCGTCGTCGCGCCCGGTGCGGTCAGCATCCCGGTGTGGAAGGTGATGCCGGCGTTGGCGACGGCGAAGACGGGGAGCACGACGAAGGCCGACACCGGTGCCACCCGGCGCTCGAGCCGGGCCGCCGGGTCGCCGCCTCCGGGGGCGCGCCCGGGCACGAGCAGACCGGCCACCACGCCGGCCAGGGCCGGCTCTGCCCCGCCGGCGGCCAACAGGCCCCAGAGGACGGCCCCGCCGGCCAGGGCGCCGCCGGTCGGCAGCCACCCGCGGCGGCGCACGACCACCAGCACCGCGGTGGCGACCACGGCGGCCAGCACCCAGGCCGGGCGGACCCGACCCGAGTAGAAGACGGCCAGCACCCCGAGCGACCCGATGTCGTCGGCCACGGCCAGGGTGAGCAGGAACACCCGCAGCCCCGGCGGCACCTGCCGGCCGAAGAGAGCCAGCACCGCCAGCGAGAAGGCGATGTCGGTGGCCAGCGGGACGCCCCAGCCCCGGGCGGCCGGTCCCCCGTGGGCGACGGCCGCGTAGACCAGCCCGGCCCCGGCCATGCCTCCGAGGGCGCCGGCCACCGGCGCCACCGCCGTGCGGGCGTCGGCAAGGTCGCCGTGGCGCCGCTCGCGGGCGATCTCGAGACCGACCATGAGGAAGAAGACGGCCATGAGCGCGCCGTTGACCCACGTCCGTACGGTGGTGAGCCCGGCGCCGGCCGGCCCGGGGAGGTGGACCGGGTGCAGCCAGACGGCGGTGTACGAGGACGCCCACGGTCCGTTGGCCCACACCAGGGCGACGACGACGGCGAGCACCAGGGCCCAGGCGCCGGCCTCGCGGGAGGCACCCACGCGGGCGGACCACCCCGCACGCCCGTGCCCGGTGCCGGTCACGGGCGACCGTCGGCGCCGGACCGGCCCCCGGCGGCCCGGCGACCGCCCCGCGGGGCACGGCCCCGGCCCCCGGCGGCCCGGCCTGGCCGCGCCAGCAGGGCCACCTCCCTCAGGACCCGGTGACCTCGGTGAGCACCGTGAGGCCGAACCGTTCGATGGCGGCCAGCTGACCGTCGCGGGTGTCGCCGGGGAGGGCCACGCTGACCCAGGTGACGCCGATGGCCTCGAGCTCCCGGATGGAGGCCACGACCCGCTCCTCGTCGACCGCACCGCCCCCCATGGCCAGGCCCTCGGGGATGAAGCAGACGGTGAGCGGCTCGGTGCGGCCGACCGCGTCCGCGTGCGCACGGGCGTACTCGAGGGCGGCGGCCAGCTCGGCGGTCGATCCGAGCGGCGCGGTGCGGGTGCGGGCGGCCGCCCCCGCCGGCGTGGGGAACGGACTCCACCCGTCGGCCGACTCGACGGCGCGTCGGATGGCGCGACGGCTGTTGCCGCCGATCCACAGGGGGGGCCGGGGGCGCTGGCGGGGCCGGGGGAGCATCGTGTTGCCCGAGGCCAGGAAGCCGGTGCCGGCGAAGGTCACGCTCTCCCCCGTCCAGGCCGCCTGCAGGGCGTCGAGCGCCTCGTCCAGCACGTCGTTTCGCCCGGCGAAGTCGGCACCGAGGGCCTCGAACTCCGGCTCCAGGTAGCCGGCGCCGAGCCCGACGAGCGTCCGCCCCCCCGACAGCACGTCGAGGGTGGCGATCCCCTTGGCCGCCAGGAACGGGTTGCGGTAGGCCAGCACGAAGAGGTTGGTGTGCAGCCGGACGGACGTGGTGGTGGCCGCGGCGAAGGCCAGGGTCACCAGCGGGTCGAGGGCGTGGTGGCCGCCCCCCCGCAGCCACGCGTCGCCCGGGAAGGGGTGGTCGGTGGTGTACACGGCCGCGAACCCGGCCGCCTCGGCCGCCGCGGCCAGTTCGCCGACGGCGCCGGGAGCGGTGAACTCGTCCCCGCGGTCGACCCGGTGGGTGGGGAGCCCGTAGGAGACGTGCACGTCAGCCGGTCCCGTCCACCTCGGCCACCCAGCCCGGGAGCCGGGCCGGCCGGCCGGCCCCGTCGACCGCCCCGTGGACCGTCACGGCCGTGGCCCGGGTCTCGCCCCCGACGGTCAGGAGGTAGGCCACCTGGAAGGTGGTGCGGGTCACCGCGCCGACGGCCAGGTGGAGGTCGACCGGGTCGTCGAAGTGGAGGGGCCGGCGATGACGGACGTACAGCTCGAGCACGGCGAAGTCCACCCCGTCCCGGCGCACCGCGGTGTACGGGTGCCCGGCCGCGGCGATGAGGGCGGCCCGGGCCTCCTCCAGGTAGACCGGGTAGGCGCCGTGGTGGATGATCCCCATGGCGTCCGTCTCGGCGAAGCGGGGACGGACGCGGTGGACGAACCGGTAGTCCGAGGCGTCGAGGGACGGCTCGAGCGAGAGGCGCACCGGACCGACGCTACCGTCCCTCCCCGGCGGCGCCGGGCTGGTTCCACTCGATCCAGCCCGACCCGGTGCGGCCGTCGGCGGCGACCAGGTCGACCTGGGCCCGCGGGAACCGGCTCACCCGACCGTCGTCGGCCCGCAGGACGAGCGGACCGTAGGCCCGGGGCGTGACGTCGAGGACCAGCCCGCCGGGGTCCGCCTCCACCCGCGCCGCCGTCGGCATCCCCTCCACGCCGAGCTCCTCGGTCACCACCAGCCGCTCGACCGGGTCGACCCGGCCGGCGTGCTGGACGTAGCCGAAGGCCACCGGCGAGCCCGGGATGCGGATGTCGGCGACGTGCACCCGGGTACCGTCCTCCAGGCGGCCGGCCATCCAGCACCACCCGAATGCCCACCAGTCACGCTCGCCCCACGAGTGGTCGCGCTGACCCTGCCCGGTCACGGCCAGGGTCTCGTCGCCCACCGTGACCGTGCCCGAGACGAGGCACGGCACCTCGTAGCGGCTGGTGACGTCGTAGTGGTACGGCCTGCCGTCGGTGGTCCACACCAGGTCGAAGGCGAGGGCCGTGGGCTCCCCCGGAGCATCCCGGTAGACGTCGGCTGCGTCGGCGTGGCACACGGCCGGCACCGTCCCGGCCAGCCGGAGGCGGTCGAGGGGCGCCTCGACCACGCCGTCGACGTCGTGACCGGCGCCGGCCACCTGGAGGCCGGTGCCGTCGACGAGGGGGAGGTCGTAGGAGACGGAGAACACCGGCCGGCGCCCGGGACCCACCACGGTGGCCGTCCACCAGGTCACCCCGAGGTTGGGGTACCGGCCGATCCGGGCATACCCGGCCAACCGGCCGTCGGCGGCCACGAAGTCGAGGTAGTGGGACTCGTTCCACAGCCGCGCCGCGTCAGGGTCGTGGCGTCGCTCGTCGGCCGGGTCGACGGCATGGGCGGTGGTCTCGGTCACTGGGCCTCCTGGAGGTCGGGGGTCGTCGGGCGGGTTCAGCCGCCGGCGGGCACGTCCAGCAGGGCGTCGGCCCCGAGGTCGAGGGCCTGCTGGGCGTAGCGGGCCGCCGTGGCCATGAACATGTCGTCGCCCCGCGGCGTGCGCTGCACGAGCATGGAGGCGCCCACCGACATCACGATGCCGCCGGGGCACAGCCGGCGGACGTCCTCTTCGAGCGCGTCGAGCGGGTAGCCCCCGATGCCGCCGGCGACGAGGGCCCGGTGGTAGCCGGCCAGGAGGTCCGCCTCGTGTCGTCGGCGGGCGTCCTCGGTCAGGCTGCCCCCGAGGAAGTAGGCCACGTCCGAGGCGGCCGCACCCCATGCGGCCGTCTGCCAGTCGACGACCGCGGGACGGGGCTGGCCCGGGGTCAGCAGGAGGTTGTCGAGGCGGAAGTCGCCGTGGACCACGGTGGTGGGCTCGGGGCGGGCCGCCAGCCACCCCCGGAGTCCGGCCACCACCCGGCCGCACACCTCGAGGTGCTCGGGGGCCAGCCGCTGGCGGTACCGGTCCACGAAGCCGGGCCACACCGACTCGATCACGGTGGCGAGGAACGCGTCGGCCTCGGCCCCGCCCCGGTCGAGGAAGGGCAGGGCGGCGAGCTCGGGACGGCCCCAGGCCGGGGCGTGCAGTGCGGCCAGCTCGTCGAGAGCGGCGGCGGCCACCTCGGGACTGCACCCGGCCAGCTGGTCGCCCTGGACGGCGCCGGTCATGTCCTCCAGGAGCAGGACGAACCACGGCTCGTCGGGCTCGTGGGCGGCCAGGTGGCAGACGGGCGTCCGGGTCCCCACCCGGCCCGCCACCGAGTTGTAGAAGCCGACCTCGATCTCGTAAGCCCGCATCTGCACCCCGGTCGAGCGGCTGGTGGGGTCGGCCGAGGCGAACTTGGCCACCACCGAGCGGACGGGCCCGGCGCCCACCCGGTAGGTCAGGCGCACCGTGTCGGCCATCTGGCCGGTGCCGACCGGACGCCAGGAGACGGCCGTCACCTCCTCGCCGGGGGCGAGCACGCCGGCCGCGGCCAGGGCGGCGGTCAACCAGGACGGCGTCACGTCCTGCGGGCGGCGGATGAGCCCGGGCACCGGGGTGGCGGTCACCACGCCGCGCCGGACGCCGGCACCTCGACGACGGGGTCGGGCCGGTCGTCGAACTCGGTCCGGAGGGCCCGGGACAGGACGGCGTGCTGGAGGTAGAGGGTGGTCACGTAGGTCAGCTCGAGGAGCGCCTCGTCGCCGAGGTCGGAGCGGAGGGCATCGAAGAGGGCGTCGGGGACCCGGCCGAGGTCGTGGACGAGGCAGTCGGCGTAGGCCAGGACGCGGCGTTCGGTGCCGTCGAAGCAGGCGGCCGTCGGCCCCTCGGGCACGGCGGCGATGCGCACCTCGTCGACGCCGACCTCGCGCAGGGCCTTGCAGTGCTGGGAGAAGACGAACTGGCTCCCGGCCGCCCACCCCACCCGGGCCTGGGCCAGCTCACGCAGGACGGGGTCGAGGAGGCGACGGTCGCTGCGGTAGAGCACGAATCCGGCCACGGCGTGCTCGAGGACGTCGGGCACGCCGGCCATGACCGTCCACCAGTCGCCCCGGGTGCCGGCGTCGGTGCCCGGCTCGGCCACCGGGTCGCGGTCGCCGAAGACGTAGTCGTACATGGCCGTGACCACGGGAGCACGGGCCTCCCCCCGCGGGACCTGGTGCAGCCGGGGCACGACGGCTCAGGACGGGGTGCGCTCGACGGCCCGGGTCGGGCGGTGGCGCACGTCGTCGGGTCCGAGGGGCCGGGTCCAGGCGGCGAACTCGAGGAGGATGCCGTCGGGGTCGAGGAAGTAGACGGAGCGCACGTAGACGTCCGGGGTGAGCTCGTCGCTGATCCCGAGCTCACTGTCGTCGTGGTTGGCCACCTCGGTGCACTCGACCCCGGCGGCCCGCAGGCGGTCGCGGTACTCCTCGATCCGCTCGGGCGGCACCGAGAAGGCGACGTGGTTCATCGAGCCGACGGCGCTGGTCAGGCTGGCCTGGTCGGGACGACCGCGGGGAGCGGCCACCCCCGGGGCCGGCGGCGGCGCATCGGGGAACCAGAAGAAGGCCAGGGCGTCCCCACCGCCGCAGTCGAAGAAGAAGTGCTGTCCCATGCCGAAGGGGAGCTCCACCGTCTTGATCAGGGGCATCCCCAGGACCGTGGTGTAGAACTGCACCGTGCGGGCCATGTCGCTACACACCAGGGCCAGGTGGTTGACCCCGTCGAGCTCGAACTCCCCCATCGCACGCTCCCTCCCTCGGCCGGCCGGCCCTGCGCCCGCCGACCGGCCCGTCCCGACCCCCCCGTCGGCGGGGTCGACCCGCCCGGTGGCCCCGGGGCGACCCGACTCCAGACCCGCACCGTACCGGTCGACGCCCGGCGCGTGCTGACACTCCGTGCCGAGGCCGCCAGGGCGGCGCGTGGCGTGGGCGGTGCCGGGGAAGCGCCGCAGGGCCCGACGGCCCGGCGGCCCGGCCTGCTCCGGCCGGGGGTGGCCGTGCTCCTCGGGGCGGCAGCCGTGGTGGTGGCCCTTCCCCTGGTGCGGGGCCATCCGGCGGCGGCGGCGCCGGTCCCCGGCATCTCGGTGGTGCCCTCGCCCACGCCCGCCTTCGCCGGCGACGCCCCCGACCCCGACATCGTCCAGAGCGGCGGCACCTACTACGCCTTCACCACCGGCACCGCCCTCGGCAACAACATCCAGGCCCTGGTGGACACCTCGGGGTCGCCGGCCTCGGGCTGGGCCCCGTACACGTGGCCCCTGGCCTACGGCTCCACGGCCCTGCCGGTGGTGCCGTCCTGGGAGCAGCCCGGCACCCAGACCTCGCCGGGCGTCTACGACTTCGGGGGCCGGTGGATCATGTTCTACGACGCCGCCCAGCTCGGTCACGCCGGGGACACCGGCTTCAACTGCCTCTCGTCGGCCACGGCCGCCACCCTCTCCCCGGCCGCACCGGTCTTCACCGACACCTCCACCGGTCCGCTCCTCTGCGACGCCGGCCTCGGTGGGGCGATCGACCCGAGCCCCTTCGTCGACCCGGCCAGCGGGCAGCCGTACCTCGTCTGGAAGACCAACGACGGCGGGTCGGCCCAGCCGGCCGGCATCTGGTCGCAGACCCTCGGCCCCGACGGGCGGACCCCCGTCGGCCAGCCCCACCTGCTCCTCAGTCAGGACACGGTCGGCTTCCCCTTCGAGACGACCATCGAGAACCCCCAGATGGTCGAGAGCGGCGGCACCTACTTCCTGCTCTTCTCCACGGGCGTGTGGGACTCCTCCTCCTACGCCGAGGCCGCCGTCGGCTGTGCCGGACCCTCCGGCCCGTGCGGCCAACCCACGTCGGGGCCGTTCCTCACCTCCTACACCACCCCCGACGGCACGGTGGCCGGGCCGGGCGGCGGCTCGCTCTTCCAGGACGCCACCGGCCAGTGGCAGCTGGCCTACGCGGCCTGGACCGGCGGGTGCACGTCGTACGCCTGCGGAGGAGGCCGCAGCCTCTACGTGGCCCCGGCCACCCTCCAGGCCCTCTCCCTGGCTCCTCCGGTCACCGGCATCGCCCCGACCCCGGGAGGCGGCGGCTACTGGCTGACCGACGCCTCGGGTGCGGTCTCCGCGCACGGGACCGCCGTGCCGTACGGCTCCATGGCCGGCCAGCCGCTCAACGCCCCCATCGAGCACCTCGTGCCCACGCCCGACGGTCGCGGGTACTGGCTGGTGGCCGCCGACGGGGGGACCTTCGCCTTCGGCGACGCCGGCTTCTACGGATCCACCGGGGGCATGCACCTCGACGCGCCGGTGGTCGACCTCGCCCCCACCCCCGACGGGCACGGCTACTGGCTGGTGGCCGCCGACGGCGGGGTGTTCGCCTTCGGCGACGCCGCCTTCTTCGGGTCGATGGGGGGCCACCCCCTGAACGCCCCGGTGGTGGGCATCGCCGCCGACCCGGCCACCGGCGGGTACTGGATGGTGGCCACCGACGGGGGCATCTTCGCCTTCGGCGCGCCCTTCTGGGGCTCGACGGGTGCCCTCCGCCTCAACCGCCCGGTCAACGGCATGGCCCCGACCCCGGACGGCGGCGGCTACTGGTTCGTGGCCTCCGACGGGGGGATCTTCGCCTTCGGCGACGCCGGCTTCCACGGTTCGATGGGGGGCCAACCCCTGAACGCCCCGGTGGTCGGCATGGCCGCCGACCGGGCCACCGGCGGGTACTGGCTGGTCGGAGGGGACGGCGGCGTCTTCGCCTTCGACGCCCCCTTCGACGGCGCCGACTGACGCCGCCGGTCGGCCCGCGCCCGGAGGGGTCGCTCCTCACCCCCCGGGGTGGTCGTCCTTGCGGGCCGACTCCTCTCGTTCCTCGGCGCCGGCACCGAGCAGGACGAAGAGGCCGATGAGCAGCAGCCACACGTCCCAGACCACACCGGCCGCCATCATCAACAGGGCCAGGACGCGGGCGACCTTCGCCGCCTGGACGGTGGCGGTGCGGCGATCCTCGTGCATGGCCAGGCCGGCCCGCAGCACGCGGCCCCCGTCCATGGGCAGCGCCGGGAGGAGGTTGAAGGCGCCGAGCAGGACGTTGAGCCAGGCCAGGCGGGCCAGCCAGGAACCGGCCAGCAGCGTCGGCGGCCAGACCGTCGCGCCGGTGAGCACGGCCAGGGCCCCGAAGGCCACGGCCAGCCCCAGGCTGGTGAGCGGGCCGACGATGGCGATGGCGAGCTCCTTCCCCGGAGCCCTCGGGATGGTGCGCATCTGGGAGATCCCCCCGATGGGGAGCAGCAGGATGTCGTCGACCACCACGTCGTGGTGCTGGGCGACCACGCAGTGGGCGAGCTCGTGGACCAGCACCGAGCCGAAGACGGCCACGATCCACAGCAGGCCCGCAGCGAGCGAATGCACCCCGGTGCCCCGGTAGACGGCCACCACCAGGGCGACGAGGACCAGGAAGGTCCAGTGCACGTACACCCGCACCCCGAAGAGCCTGGCGATCTGGAGCGAGTGGCCGGGACGGCGACGGTCATCCCCCACGGTCGGCCTCCCGGCGCGCACCGCAGCGGCGACCGGCGCGGGCGCCGCGACGGGCGCACCCTCCCCGACCCACCGCACCGGTGACGACCACTACGACCACCTCTCCTCCGGCCGCCGGTGGGCGGCCAAAGCGACGCCACCCCCGCCGGTGCCACGCTCCGCCGTCCGGGGCAGGACGCGAGGAAGCGCCCGCCCACGCAGCCGCGGGGGTCGGGCGCTCCACTTCACTTGTACTCCCGGGATGACCGGAGGGGAGAACGGACCCGAGGGGCTTCCTTGCCCCTGCCGTTGCAACGCTCACACTCCGAGCCGCTTGCCTTGACATCGTCCGGGCCTGCGGTCGACCGCCCCGCTCGCTCTCGGCCCGCTCACCCTCAGGATGAGCTACCTCTGCCACTTCTTCGCATAGGCACCTCCTCCGGGATCCTCTTGGATCCCTCAACTCCCAGTCTACGGATCGGAGGGTCCGGTGGGAAGAGGCGAAGGTCCCCCGGTGGGGGCGTCTCGACCGGAGCGACCGGGAGCACGGGGCGCACCCCGGCCGTGGCGTCCGGCCTCGGCCACCGCCCCCCGGGGGGTGGCGGCCCTTGGCTCCCCGATCACTCCGCCTCCTCGAGGTCGACGTGCCCGCTGAACCGGAGGATCAGCAGGCCCAGGAGCAGGAAGATCACCACGCCGACGCCGACGCCGAGCGAGATCAACGTGTTGTAGAACTCGCGCTGGGAGAGCGGACCGCTGAACGTCAGGTGGGCCGACGCGCTGAGGATGTCCCGCACGCCGGCGAGCACCCCGATGACGAGGAACGGCCGCACCGGGAAGACCGACGTCCGCAGATGGCCGAAGACGGTGTGGGCGATGTCGAGGATGATGATGACCACCAGGATGCCGTCGATCGCGGCGACGACGGCGCTCGGGAAGTCGCGTCCGTAACGCAGGAAGCTCTCGACGGTGCGCACCAGGACGATGCCGGCCACCAGGAGGAGGCTGGACACGATCGCATACTCGATGACGATGATGACCCACCGGACCAGCGAGTCCGCCCGGAGGGTCTGGACACCCCGCTTGTTCGGCTGGTCCACCATGCCTAGGGACGCTAGCCGTCGGGGACGTCCCACCCCGGCGTGGACGTGGCGGCACGGTGCGCCCCGCCCGTCGACCCCGGACCGGGCGTTCGACCGCCGACCCGGCGAGCGGCCCGGCGGTCCGCCGCCCTCGACCGTGGCCACCCGGTGGTGCGGTCGGGGCCAGGCGGTCAGCCGACGATCGTGCCGTACATGTCGTTGAGCGGGTAGGAGAGGAGCTCGAGCCGCTCCCCGTCGGGACCGGTGAAATAGGCCGAGGTGCCGTCGACGATCTGGGTCTCGATCCCGGCCTCGTCCAGCTTGTCGACCAGCCGGTCCCAGGTCTCGGACGTGACGGAGAGGGCGATGTGGTGCAGGCCCCCGAGCACCTCGGCGTAGTCCGAGAGGTCGAGGCCCGGGAAGTCGAAGTAGGCCAGGTAGTTGTCGTGGCCGACGTCGAAGAACAGGTGGGTGGATCCGCGGTAGTCCCGGTTCTCGAACAACTCGACGAGCGGGAACTCGAGCAGGTCCTGATAGAAGGTGATGGTCCGCTCCACGTCGCTGCACAGCAGGGCGAAGTGGTGGACGCCTCCCCCCGCGGACACGGGCCGCTCCCTCCGGGGACGGAGGTGCCGGGACCGCAGGGCCGCCCACTCCTCGCTGCGGTCGCTGTCACTTCCGTGCTCGGTCATGCCGCACTCTTTCACGGACGGCCGAACGGTGGCCACCGGGCCCGACGCGCCGCCGGACCCCGTTTTCTGCGACCGTCCGGTCACCGGGTTCGAGCGTCGTCGCCCCGACCCCGCCCGGAGCGGCGCCCGTCCGCCCACGCACCAGGGCCGATGTGCGGACGGCGCCTCCGCGCCGTCAGTGGCCCCGCCCGCGAGCCGACGGGTGCCTGGATCGCGCCCGACGCACCAGTTCGTCCGTCATGCCGTCGATCTCACGCTGCATGCTGCTCATCAGCTCGAGGTAGACGGGGGACTTGATCGGGTGCATGGCCAGGTCGAACAGCTGCTGGAGCCGGCGGTCCCGTTTGAGCGCCAACCACTCGTCGTTGAACATCTCGAAGCTGGTCCTGGCGGCGACCGGTGCCGGGTCGTCGATCGGGCCAGCGAGCCTCATCCGGTCACCACCCACACGGCATGCATCGACGGTTCTCGGCACCAGCTTGAACGGTCGCTGCGCCGGGAGCGGTGCCTCCGGACACGGGTGCCGGAGGTCCGGGCCGGACCCCGCCCCGGGGCCGTCGGGTCCGGAGGGAGGCCTCCCGGAGGCCGGAGGCGGCGGGCCGGGCGGCCCGGCGCACCCCCGCCGCGTCCCCTCCGGTCACCCGCCGGTCGGGACGGCCGACGATCCCCTCCCTCGAGACGAGAAGGTGAGAGAGTCTCGGTGAGGCGATCCGGGACAGCGAGGTGCCGAGCAGATGGCCGCTACCGACAACGTCCGCACCAACAGGCGAGCCGCCGGCAACAGCGGGGCCGGTGGGATCTGGTTCCTCGGCTTCATCGGGGCCCTGGTGTACTACCTGCACGTCCACTCGGGGACGTTCTGGCTGGTGGTGCTGGCCTTCCTGAAGGCGATCGTGTGGCCCGCCTTCGTCGTGTACCAGATCCTGCAGATGAAGGTGTGAGACGACGGGTGACGCACCGGCCACGGCCCCGCGCCGGGGCGGTGCCCACCGGATCCGTGGTGACGGTGCCCGGCGGCGCCCGCAGGTGGAACCGGGGCGGACGGGTCCGACCCGGTCGGTACGGACCGGCCGTCGACCCGACCGGGCGCGCCGCGGCCCGGGGCCGGCAGCTGCGGCGGTCCGCCCGGAATCAGTCCGTGGGCCTCAGGTGGCGGTCGAAGAACGACGCGATGCGTCGACGGGCATCCATGGCCGACGGCGCGTGGTAGCCGACGCCGCCGGCGAGCACGCCGACCACCGCCAACAGGGCCGGCGTGCGGTCGTGGGCACCCTCGTGGTCGTTGAGGAAGGCGTGACCGGCCTCGGGGTACTCCTTCACGTCGTGGTCGACCCCGGCCGCGGTGAGGGCCCGCTCGAGGCGCTGCGCCGCACCGCGCAGTGTCCGGTCCTTGGCCCCGTAGCTCCCGACCACGGGACAGGCGCCCTCCAGGAAGCGCTCGGAGTAGGCGTCCTTCGGGGCGGCACCGTAGTTCACGCTCGATGCCGAGAAGCCACGGCCGGGGGCGAGCACCAGGGCGAACCCGCCGCCCATGCAGTACCCGATGACGCCGATGTCGCCGGTACAGGCGTCCTGCTCGGCCAGCCAGGTGCGAACGGCTTCGACGTCGTCGAACGACCGGCCCCGTCCCTGACGGACGTCGCGCATGACGGCGCGCATGCACGTCAGCTTCCCGCCCCAGTGGAACAGGTCGGGGGCCACCGACAGGTATCCTTCGCTGGCCAACCAGTCGGCCTGGTGCTTCAGGTCGTTGCTCATGCCGAGGGCGTCGTGGATCACCACCACCCCCGGCCACGGCCCCTCACCCGGCGGAGCCGCCAGGTACGCGGGCACGGGACCCCGAGCACTCGGCACGTTCACCTCGGCCATGGCGTCTCCTCAGCGCTCGGTGGTGGCGAGCAGCCTACGCCGAGGACGGTGGTGGCACACCGTCCGACCGAGCACCGGCCCCCGGTGACCGCGGGCCGGCCGCACCGCGCACCCGGAGCATGCGGTCCCCTGAGGCCCCCGAGGCCGCCCCCGGGCACCAGGTGCTTGCCCGGTGTCGGCGTTCCGGCCACCCTTGACCGGAGTCGGTACCGGTGCACCAGGTCGGTCACCTCGGTGGGCACCCAGCACGCCGGGTCTGGAGGGAGGATCCCCAATGGATGACGAAGCGTTGACCTTTGACCGGCGCGCCCTCCTCGGAGGGGCGCTGGCGGCCGGTGCCGGTGCACTGCTCGCGGCCTGCGGTTCGCGGGCCACGGTGGCCAAGGCGTCGACGACGCTCCCCGCCGGATCGGACCTGGGCGCGGTCGAGCACGTGGTGTTCCTGATGCAGGAGAACCGATCGTTCGACCACTACTTCGGCTCCTACCGGGGCGTGCGGGGGTTCGACGATCATCCGGCGACCGGCCTCGGTGCGTTCTCCCAGCCGTACCCGGCCAACACCACCCGGTCACCCCTCGGCAGGCAACTCCCCTTCCACCTCGACGTGGCCACCGGCCAGGGCGAGTGCACCCACGACCTGAGCCACGACTGGCTGCCCCAGCACAACTGTCGGGCCGGAGGCGCCATGGATGCCTTCGTGAGCACCCACACGTCCGCCGAGTTCGAGGGTCCGGTCAACGGGCTCCTCACCATGGGCTACTACACCCGTGCCGACCTCCCGTTCCACTACGCCCTGGCCGATGCCTTCACCATCTGTGACAACTACCACTGTTCGATCATGGGGCCCACCCATCCCAACCGGCTGATGTCCATCTCGGGGACCATCGATCCGGGCGGAACCCACGGGGGGCCGGTGCTGATCACCAATCCCTCGCCCGACGCCAGGTTCAGCGTCAACTGGTCGACGATGCCCGAGGTGCTCGAGGACGCCGGCATCTCGTGGAAGGTCTACTCGCCGCCAGGCGCGCAGTACCGGGTGGACAACCCGGAGGTGATGCTGATCTCCGACGCCATCCTCCCCTACTTCTCCCAGTACTCGAACCCGGGGTCCTCGCTGTACCGGAAGGCGTTCGACCCGACGTTCCCCGGTGAGTTCGGACAGGACGTCAGGTCCGGGACCCTGCCCAAGGTCTCCTGGGTCATTCCCCCGTTGGGCTACGACGAGCACCCACCAGCACCGCCGGCACTCGGCGCGTGGTTCATCGACCAGGTGCTCCAGACCCTGATGGCGAACGAGGAGGTCTGGTCGAAGACGGTGCTCTTCGTGATGTACGACGAGAACGACGGCTTCTTCGACCATGTGGCCCCCCCGGTCCCCCCCACCGGCACCGCGGGGGAGTACCTGACGGTGCAGCCCCTGCCCGCCGACGCGCACGGCGTGGCCGGGCCCCTCGGGCTCGGCTTCAGGGTGCCGATGATCGTCGTGTCGCCGTTCAGCCGCGGGGGCTACGTCTCGTCGGAGACGTTCGACCACACATCGCAGCTCCGGTTCCTCGAGGAGCGCTTCGGGATCAAGGCACCCAACCTCTCCGCCTGGCGGCGGAGCACCGTCGGCGACCTCACCGGCACCCTGCGATTGGGCAGCCCCCGGACGTCCCCGCCCGAGCTCCCGTCGACGTCGAACGACACGGTGGCCTACGTGGGCACCCTCGGCTGCCAGGCGTCGGACATCCTCGAGATCGACGGAAGTCAACCCCCCTATCCGCTGCCCGATCCGCAGGTGATGCCGGTCCAGGAGCGGGGCACTCCCAAGCGGACGCCTGCCGTGCAGTGACGCCCCCGAGAGCGACGTCCCCGGCCCCCGTCCACGCGGGGCCGGCCGGGACCGTCTCCGAACCCCGCGGCCGCAGACGGGGCGCGGACCCGGGGCGGGGCGGCGGAACCCCGCCCGACGGACCCGCGCCTCCCGCCGGAGGGCCGAGGCGGCGGTGACCGATCCTCGTGCGGGCCGGTCTCCGGAGCGGGGGTCGGTTGCCAGTCGCGGTCACGCCCGGCGCGCCTGGCGCAGGCGGTCGATCTGACTGGTCCTCGACTGGGCAGCGAGCCACTCGCCCGAGCGGACGACCTGCCGTTCGGCGGGCCTGTGGTGGCGTCCGGCCGGACCGTCCGTCTGGGACCCGCATCGCCGGCACACGGCCATGCGCCCGTTCGTCTCGGGATCGTGGTGGTCATCGAGCTGCCGGCCTGCGTCTGCTGCGTCGGCTGTGGGCATGGCCCTCCCGTCAGCCGCTCCGAGCGGATCCGGACGGGGAGCGGTCTCGGAGGGAGTCGACCGGCACCCGGACGGCCCCGGCGATCCCTCGGTCCACCCTACGCCCCCGGGATCCCCGCGGCGGCGGGCCACGCCCGGGGTGCCCCGCCCGCCGATCCGGCACCGCCATCGGATGCCGCGTCCCACGAGGTGCCGGCGGACCGTGGACTCCCTACACTTGGTCGATGCCCACGCCCGTCGGTCCGGTGCCCCCCGACCCGAACGATCCCGATCTGTGGGACTGGGGCGACGACGACGCCCCCCGCTCGCGGCGCAGCCCATGGCGCGTGCTCGTGGTCGGCCTGGTCGTCCTGGGACTCGTGCTCCTGCTCTTGGCCAGCGTCCTGTAGGCCGGCCCGGCGGCTCCCCGTGCTCCGGTGCGCCCCCCGGGGTGCGACGTGGCGGGCCGTGCGGTGGTGGGCCCTGCCGGGCGGAGCATCGAGCGACCGAGCCGCCGGTGGGCGCGTGATCGTGTTCCGGGTGCGCCCCGTGCGAGGCCCGGGGTTCCGCCAGGGCGATCGCTTCAGCCAGACGACCCGGCAGGGATTCCGACGCGCCCAGCTGCCGGAGCGACCCTCGAGGCGCAGACCGACCCCGTCCGCCGGGAGGGTGACCCGCGCGGCGCACGCGGTGCCCGACCGGTCAGGAGATGGCCGGCATCCCCGTCATGGCGCGGAACTCGTCGGTCGTATTCGTGACGGGGAACGGTTCACTCGGCACGTCGAGGTGGAGCCGTTCGCAGATGGGGTCCCACCCGTCCGCCGGTGTCCACTCCAGCAGACGATCGCCTGGGACGCCCTGCCGAACTGCGGCGTTGTGCCGCTCGTAGGCGTCCATCATGGCGGTGGGGTCGTCGAACGAATCGCTGAAGCGGTCGCGTAGCAATCGAACGGCCGCAGCCATCCACGGCTCCAACTCCGGCGGAACCTTGTCGAACGCCTGGAAGATCGTGTTGGACGCGCTGCGGTACCAAGCGTCCGGATCTCGCACGGAAAGCAACACGAGCGCATCCGGGTTGGCGGCTGTCAGCTCGGGCCAGAAGGAACACCCGGGCCAGTCGACAAGAGAGACGTAGCCGGCAGGCATCGTTGCCCAGTCAACGGGTCGGCCTTCGATGGCATCGATCCAGCCCGGAACTTGGGCCGGATCTCCGAGGATCTCGATCATGTGGTGACACGGGCCGCCCAGCAGTTGTTCGAGCGCGATCTTCAGCGAGTGGGTACCCGTCCGACCGACTCCGGCACCGACAACCTTTAGCGTCATGCTCAGGCTCCTTCATCGGCGAGGGCACCGCGCCCGTCCACCGGCGGCACCATCATGGCGTGCGGTCCGTGGCCCGTCCACCGTGTGGACGCCGGGCACCGCACCAACCGGCCTGTGCGCGGTGGCGTCCCTTCCGCGGTGGACGAGTGAACCGGGCACAGGTTCCTCTCACCGCCCGAAAGCAACGAGCGGAGACCCGCACCGGGGTGTACCGCCTCGTCGGCGGCGTCCCCGGGCTCATCCGAGTGGGCACGGCTCCATCATCCATTCCCGGGTGAGGAGCCTCCGAGGGGCCCCGAAGGTCCAGACGGCTACGTAGGATCACGACGGTGGTATCTCCACAGACGCTCAGCGAAGCCGACCGACGTCTCGTCACCGGATGGGCGGCCGACTGCGCAGAGCGAGTTCTGGGGCTGATCGAGGCCGAAGCGCAGAAGGATGACCGTCCTCGCGTCGCCATCGCCCGGGCCCGGGCGTTCTCCAGGGGAGAGCTGAAGATTGCCGACGAGATTCGCCGTCGGTTCGTCGGTGGTGTTCCTGCCAGCGAGGCAAAAGATCCCGCCGCGGCGGCCGCTGCCCGAGCTGCCGGCCAAGCCGTAGCCGTCTGCCACCTGGGGGCGCACGCACTGGGCGCCGCCGCCTACGCCATCAACGCGGTCAGACTGGCGGCTCCCGACCGGCCAGAAGCCGCCGAGGACGAGAGCCGATGGCAGCTCACCCACCTGTCGACCGAGGTCCGGACGGCCCTGCGCGCCCTTCCGCCTGTCGGCCAGAATCGTTCAGGCCCTCTCGGACCCGGACTCCTCTCATCTGGACAACTCGGCACGATCGTCCGCGACCGCCAGGCCGGTGTCACTCTCCCCGACCAGGACGACCAGGGTGGTCGGACATCGACATCGTAGCACGCCGTGCTACGATGTCGTCATGGCCAGAGACATCACCCAACGGCAGCTTCGGAACGACAGCGGCGAGATCATGAGGGGATTGGACCAGGGCGAGAGCTTCGTCGTCACCCGAAACGGCGTACCCGTCGGTGAGCTGACTCCA
>DAHVAJ010000006.1 GCA_027314705.1 Acidimicrobiaceae bacterium | reverse complement strand
TGCGGCCGCGGCCGTGGCCGAGGTCGCCCCCGGGCGGGTGGCCGTGCTCGCGCCCGAGCCGCTGCTCGGGCCCCTGGGCGAGGCCCTGGCCGCCGCCGGGACGCCGGCCGTCGACGCCCGGGACCTGCGCTCGGGCGGCCTGGCCGCCCCCTTGGTGCTGCTGGCCGCCGACGCGGCCAACGGGCTCGAATTCGACGCCGTCGTGGTGGTCGAACCGGGGGTGATCGCCGGGGAGACGGCGCGGGGCCTGCGCACCCTCTACGTGGCCCTGACCCGCCCCACCCAGCGGCTGACCGTCGTCTCGGCCACGCCTCCGCCGGCCCCCCTCGACGCCGTGCTCTGAGGGCCGGGCCGGCCCGTTCGGGGCCCGGTTCCCGATTTGGCTTTCGCCAAGGCCCATGGGGTAGAACAGTGCCCGTGACCCAGGCACTCGCCGCCGATCCGGCGACCACTCGCCCCGCGCGCCACCGCCCGGACCGCCCGTCCATGCTCGGAGTGGGGGTCATCATCTGGCTCGGCTCCGAGGTCATGTTCTTCAGCTCCCTCTTCGCCGCCTTCTTCACCATCCGGGCCCATGCCACCGTGTGGCCGCCGGCCGGGGCCCACCTCGACACCGTGCGGGCCGGGATCTTCACCATCGTCCTGGTGTCCTCGAGCTTCACCATGCAAAAGGCCGTCTTCGACCAGGAGCGGGGGGAGCGGCGCAGTGCCAAGCTGTGGATCTGGATCACCCTGGTGCTCGGCGCGACCTTCGTGGCCAACCAGTTCTTCGAGTGGTTCACGCTGGTCCACACGCCGGCGACCGACCCCACGGTGACGGCCTACGGCTCGCTCTTCTACATCATGTCCGGCCTGCACGGCCTGCACGTCGCCCTCGGCCTGGTGGCCATGGTCGTCCTGCTCGGCCGGCTGAAGGGTCCCAAGGGCGATCCCGGCGAAACGGCCGTGTTCCAGGGAGTGAGCTACTACTGGCACTTCGTGGACGTCGTCTGGATCGGCCTCTACAGCTGCCTCTTCCTGCTCAAGTGATGTCCCCGTCCCCCGTCCGGCCCCCCGTGGTCCCCGACCGCCCCCACGCCCGGTGAGCCGGCGCCTGCCCGAGCTGTTGACGTCCCGCGGGGCCGCCCCGGCCGCCCTGGTCGGCGTGGTGGCCCTGGTCGGCGTGGTGGCCTTCTCGCCCGGTGCCGCCCGGGCCGTGACCACCCGACCGACGCCGGCAGCCGTGTCGACGACGGCCACGACGCCGACGGCCGCCCCGAGCGCCTCGTCGGCCATCCAGTACACCTCGCCCGCCAACCCCGGCGGGGTCTTCTACGTCGACCTGCCGCCGTCGTTCATCGCCCCCGGCCAGGCCCTCTACGCCGCCAACTGCGCGAGCTGCCACGGCGCCCAGGCCAACGGCGTGACCGGCGTGGCCCCCAACCTGCAGGGCCTCGGGGCCGGCACCATCGACTTCTGGGTCTCGACCGGACGGATGCCGTTGGCCGTGACCAGCGCCCAGGCCGTCCGCAAGCCGTCCCGGTTCAACCGGCTCCAGACGCTCGAGATCGCGGCCTGGGTCCAGTCGCTCACGCCGGGCCAGGGCACCCAGATCCCGGTGGTCAACACCAACACGGCCAACCTCGAGTCCGGCAACACGCTCTTCACCCTCAACTGCGCCGCCTGCCACACCATCACCGGTGCCGGCGACGCGCTGGCCGAAGGGGCCTTCGCCCCCAGCCTCCACGAGGCCAACTCCACCCAGGTCTTCGAGGCCATCCGCTCCGGTCCCGGCAACATGCCGCGGTTCGGTCCCGGCAACATCACCAACACCGAGGCCCGGGACATCGCCGCCTACGTCACCCGCGTCCTCCAGCACCCGACCAACGCCGGCGGCGTGGGTCTCGGCGGCATCGGGCCGGTCGGCGAGGGCTTCGTCGGCCTGCTGCTCGGGGTGGGCGTCCTCATGCTCGTCTGCTTCTGGATCGGGGACCGCGCATGAACGGCTGGATCGGAGCGCGCCCATGAGCGGCGACGACACCCGCTTCGAGGGCCCGCTGCCGCCGGCCGCCCTCGACGACCCCCACCTGCAGCCCTACGCCGCGCACCCCGAGCGGGCCCAGCTCGTGGCGGCCGTGGCCATGGTGGTCGGCTTCGTCGGCTTCGTCGCCTTCGGCGTCGCCTACTGGGTCGCTGCCAGCACCCAGTGGGAGGCCCTCACCCTCGGCGTGGGCCTGTTCGGGCTGGGCTTCGGCGTGACGGCCTGGGGCAAGTACCTCATGCCCCAGGGTCCCTTCGTGGAGGAACGCCACGACTTCCACTCCACCGAGGCCGAGCGGGACGCCATGACCGCGGCCGTCGTGGAGCGGGGCGGCATGGTGGTCCGGCGCCGCAAGCTGCTCGGGGGCCTCTTCGCCGCCGGCGCCGGCGCCCTCGGTGTCGTGACCCTCTTCCCGCTGGTGCGCTCCCTCGGCCCGAAGCCCTCGAAGTCGGCCTTCGTGACCAGCGACTCGCTCTTCGCCACCAACTGGCGCAAGGGCTCGAAGCTCGTGACCGTGGACGGACGGGTCGTCCTGGTCGACGACCTCGAGCGGGGCGGGGTGCTGACCGTGTTCCCGCAGGGGTTCGAGGGCACCTCACCGGACCAGGTCATCCTCATCCGGCTGGCCCAGCTCGGTCCGAACGACCCGCCCCTGCCCATCGCCCCGCCCGGGCGGACGTCGTGGGGCGTCCAGGGGTACGTGGCCTACTCCAAGCTCTGCACCCACCTCGGGTGCCCGGTCGGTCTCTACCAGGAGCTCACCCAGCAGTTGGTGTGCCCGTGCCACCAGTCCATCTTCAACGTGACGGCCGGCGCGGTGCCCGAGTTCGGCCCCGCCCCCCGCCCGCTGCCCCAGCTGCCGATCACGGTGGACGCCGAGGGCGTCCTGCGGGCCAACGGTTCCTTCGACCAGCCGGTCGGCCCCGGGTTCTGGGAGCGTCCATGATCGACAAGTCCCTGCGGTGGCTCGACGACCGCCTCGGCGTGGCCAAGGGCGGGCGCACCTTCCTCGACAAGATCTTCCCCGACCACTGGTCGTTCATGCTGGGCGAGATCGCCCTCTACTCCTTCGTGGCCCTGCTGCTCACCGGCGTCTTCCTCTCGCTCTACTACGTGCCCTCGGCCCACGAGGTCGTCTACCACGGCTCCTACGTCCCCCTCCGGGGCCAGCGCGTCTCCGAGGCCTACGCCTCGACGGTGGGGCTCTCCTTCGACGTGCGCTCGGGCCTGCTCATGCGCCAGGCCCACCACTGGGCCGCCGACATCTTCCTCGGCTCCATCGCCGTGCACATGGCCCGGGTCTTCTTCACCGGCGCCTTCCGCAAGCCCCGCGAGTTCAACTGGATCGTCGGGGTCAACATGCTCATCCTGGGCATCGTCAACGGGTTCCTCGGGTACTCGCTCCCCGACGACCTGGTCTCGGGCACCGGCATCCGCATCGCCTACTCGATCGTCGAGTCGATCCCCCTGGTCGGCACCTATCTGGCCTTCTTCCTCTTCGGGGGCAACTATCCGGGCAGCGGCGTGATCATCCCGCGCTTCTTCATCCTCCACGTGCTGATCGTCCCGGCCATCCTGGTCGGCCTGCTCGCCGCCCACCTCGGCCTGCTGGTGAAGCAGAAGCACACCCAGTTCGCGGGCAAGGGGCGCACGGAGCGCAACGTGGTCGGCACGCCCATGTTCCCGAGCTTCATGGCCAAGACGACCGGCTTCTTGTTCATGACCACGGCCGTCATCCTGCTGCTCGGCGGGTTCGCCCAGATCAACCCCATCTGGCAGTTCGGCCAGTACCAGCCCTACCAGATCTCCTACGCCGTCCAGCCGGACTGGTACATGGGGTGGCTCGACGGGGCGTTGCGCATCATGCCGAGCTGGGAGTGGGTCGGGTGGGGCCACACCATCCCGCTGGAGGTCTTCCTGCCCGCGGTGGTCTTCCCCGGGCTGATCTTCACCATCCTCATGGTGTGGCCGTTCATCGAGGCGCGGCACACGAAGGACCTCGAGTACCACAACCTCCTCGACCGGCCGCGCGACCGGCCCAAGCGCACGGCGGCCGGCGCCGCCATGCTGACCCTGCTCGGCATGGTCTTCTTCGCCTCGTCCACCGACGTGCTGGCCAACTTCTTCCAGCTGCCGCTCATCTGGGTGCTGTGGTTCTTCCGCTTCGCCGTGCCCATCGCCCCGTTCATCGCCTACTTCCTCACCTACCGGATCTGCAACGAGATGCGCGCCGCCGAGGGCGTCGGCCAGCGCAAGCGGGCACTGGTCGTCATGCGGACCGAGGAGGGCGAGTACACGACGGTGCCCTCCGCGCCCCGCCCGGGCGACGGACACGAGGAGCTCGAGCCCATGCCCGTGCCCACCTTCATCGACGTGACGCCGCCCGAGCTGGCCACCAGCGCCGGCGTGCGCCGGGTCATCCGCTGACGCTCCCGGCGTCACGGGCGCCCGGCCCGGGGGACCGCGGCCGGCCCGGCCGGCCGGCGATCCGGGCCCTCGGCGCGGGCCGGTCGTGGACCGCCGACCGGCGGGGCACGACCTAGCCTGACCCGGTGGCCGGTGTGCTCGAGCTCGACGGACTCCGGTGCCGCTTCGGGACCGTGACCGCCCTCGACGACCTGTCCTTCTCGGTCCCCGCCGGCCAGGTGGTCGGGTTCCTCGGGCCCAACGGTGCCGGCAAGACGACCGCCATGCGTGCCGTCTTCGGGCTGACGGACCTGGCGGCCGGGACCGTGCGGTGGAACGGCGCACCGGTGGGGCAGGCCGAACGCCGCCGGTTCGGCTACATGCCCGAGGAACGCGGGCTGTATCCGGGGATGCTCGTCGGTGAGCAGGTCGAGTACCTGGGCAGGCTGCACGGCCTGGGGGCCTCGGCCGCCCACGAGGCCAGCGGGCTGTGGCTGGACCGCCTCGGTCTGGTCGGGCGGGTCGGCGACAAGGTGGAAGCGCTCTCGCACGGGAACCAGCAGCGGGTCCAGCTGGCGGCGGCGCTGGTCCACGGCCCCGAGCTGCTCCTCCTCGACGAGCCCCTGGCCGGCCTGGACCCGGCCGGGATCGACGCCATCGGCGACGTGCTGGTCGAGCAGGCCCGCCTCGGGTGCTGCGTGCTCTTCTCCAGCCACCAGCTCGACCAGGTCGAGGACCTGTGCGAGTCGGTGACCATCATCGACCACGGTCGCGTCATGGTGGCCGGCCGGGTCGACGACCTGGCCGCCAGCGGACCCCGCCGCCTGGTCGTCCGGGTGGAGGGCCACCGCGACGCCGGATGGACCCGGGGCCTCGGGGGCGTCGCCGTCTCCGAGGTGAGCGGGGGCCGCGCCCGCCTGGTGCTCGACGCGTCGGCCGACAGCGACACCGTCCTCCGTGCGGCCATGGCCGCCGGACGGGTGACCGAGTTCGCCTTCGAGCGCCGCCGGCTCTCGGAGGTGTTCCGGGAGGCCCTCGGATGAAGGCCGTGGCCGTCCTGGCCGTCCTGGCCGTGGCGGTGGTGCTGCGGAGGTGGCTGCGTCGGCGCCGGCGCGCCGGCGGACCGGCCCCGGCCGGGCGCGGGCTCGGGCCCTTCACGAGCGACGTCTGGCTGGTGGCGGCGCGCGAGATGCGCGAGCGGTTCCGGGGACGGATGTTCAAGGTCGGGACGGTCCTCATCCTCGCGGTGGTGGCCGCCGCCATCGTCATCCCGACGCTGACCAGCGGCGCTCTGGCGCCCCGGCGGGTCGGGATCGTCGGGACCCTCCCCGCGTCGGGACGGGCGTCGGTCGAGGCCGCGGCCCGCAGCGTCGGCACCACCGCGATCCTGAGTGCCGAAGCGGGCACGGGGGAGGCGGCCGCGGCGCTGCGGTCGGGACGGATCGACCTGGCCATCGTCGACGGTCGGGAGCTCCTCGTCGACAAGGCGTTCGGATCGACCGACACCTCGCCGTCGGCCCGGTTCGTGCGCGCCGCGTCCTCGGGCCTCGGACTGGCCGAGGCGGTCGAGGCGGCCCACCTGTCGTCGGCCCAGTCCTCGGCGCTGGCCGGGGCCAGGCCGCTGCCGGTCAGCAGCCTCCAGTCCGGCCGCCTCAGCGGGCCCTCGCGGGCCACGTCGGTGATCGGCCTGATCCTGACCTTCGTGATGCTCTCGCAGTACAACACCTGGATCCTGATCGGCGTCATGGAGGAGAAGGCGAGCCGGGTCATCGAGGTGCTCCTGGCCGCCGTGCGTCCGATCCGGCTCCTGGCCGGCAAGGTGCTGGGCATCGGGCTGGTGGCCTTCGCCCAGGCGTCGCTCATCGTGGCCTTCGCCCTGGCCGTGGCCGGGTGGACCGGATCCGACCTCCTCCGGGGCACGGCACCCCTGGTCGTGGTGGCCACGTTGGTGTGGCTGGTGCTGGGCTATGCCTTCTACTGCTGGGTCTACGCCGCCGCGGGTTCGTTGGCGGAGCGCCAGGACCAGGTGCAGAGCCTGGCCCTCCCGTTGAGCCTGCCGATCATCTTCGGTTACATCATGGCCATCACGGTGGCCGCCTCGGGGAGCGCGTCCGCCTTCTTCGACGTCCTCGCCTACCTGCCCCCGACGGCGCCGTTCGCCATGCCCGTCCTGGTCGCCCTGGGCACGGTCTCCTGGTGGCAGTTCGTCGCGTCGGCGGCCATCAGCCTGGCGTGCACGGTCGGCGTGGCCAGACTGGCCGGCGGCATCTACCGGAGGGCCATCCTCCACACCGGCGGCCGGGTGAAGCTCCGCGAGGTGCTGGGCCGGACGGCGGGCTAGGCGCCGTCCCCGGGCACCGGCCCGCGGGGACGGGGGGTCGCCCGCCGGGGGTCGCGCCCGACGCCCGGCCCGGGAGCGGACCGGCCGTGTTGACCACCCCGGCCCTCCGTGCCACGATGCGTCCCGACCCTCCCCCGAAGCCGATCGGAGCCCCGCATGGACCGTCTCGCCGGCACGCGCGCCGTCATCACCGGTGCCGCCAGCGGCATCGGTGAGGCCACGTCCCGCCTGTTCGTGGCCGAGGGGGCGACGGTGGTCCTCGCCGACGTCGACGACGCCCGGGGGGAGCGCATCGCCGGCGAGCTCGGGGACCGGGCCCGCTTCGTCCGCGTCGACGTGGCCGAGGAGGGGGCCATCGAGGCGGCCATCGGCACCTCGGTGGACGAGTTCGGGGGGCTCGACTGCCTGTTCAACAACGCGGGCAACCCGGGGTCCCTCGGCCGGGTCGAGGAGATCGACATGGCGGAGTTCGACCGCACCGTGGCCGTGCACCTGCGCGGCGTCTTCCTCGGCATCCGGGCCGCCGCCCGGGTCCTGCGCCCGCAGGGTCGGGGCAGCATCATCAACACCTCGAGCGTGGCCGGCCTCGGGGCCAACTACGCCGGCCACGACTACAGCGCCTCCAAGGCGGCCATCGCCCATCTCACCCGGACCACGGCCAACGAGCTCGGCGAGGACGGCGTGCGGGTCAACGCCATCTGCCCCGGGGGCATCGCCACCTCCATCTTCGGCCGGGCCGCCGGCCTCGACGCCGAACGGGCCCAGGGCACCATCGACACCATGGCCGCGGTGCTGGCCGACATCGCCCCGATCCGCCGGGCGGGTCAGCCCCTCGACATCGCCGAGTGCGCCCTGTGGCTGGCCTCGGACGCCTCCAGCTTCGTGAACGGCCAGGCCATCGCCGTCGACGGCGGGCTGATCACCGGCCCGACCTACCGCACCTCGAGGGCCCGCTCGGAAGGGGCCGTCGGCCTCCTGAGCGCCTCCGGGGAGTCGTAGGGGCCGCACGCACGTGGCGGAGGACCCGGTGGCGGCCGAGGCCACGGAGGTGCTGGCGGGCGGCGTGGCCAACGCCGGTGCGGTGGTGCTGGTGGGCGGGCGCGTCCGCCGGCCGGCCAGACCACAGACGGCGACCGTGCACGCCCTGCTGCGCCACGTCCGGGACGCCGGGTGCACCGGGGTGCCCGAACCGCTGGGCGTGGACGCCGACGGCCACGAGTGGCTGGGCTTCGTCCCCGGTGACGTCCCCGTACCGCCCTACCCGGCGTGGTCGCGGACGGACGCGGCCTTGGGCTCGGTGGCCGCGTTGCTCCGGCGGTTCCACGACGCCACGGTCGGCTTCCGCCCCCCTCCCGGGGCGGTCTGGGACCGCGAGCTGGCCGGCGCCGCGCCGGGAGACGTGGTCGGGCACTTCGACGTGTGCCTGGAGAACGTCGTGTTCCGCCACGGCCGCGCCGTCGCCCTCATCGACTTCGACTTCGCCGCGCCGGGTCGTCGGATCGCCGACCTCGCCTCGTTGGCCAAGCGGTGCGTGCCCGTCGACGCCCCCGAGGACGCGGTCCGCCTCTTCCCCGACGGGGGCGACCCCTGCACCAGGCTGCGGGTGGTGGCCGACGCCTACGGCCTCGGGCCCGACCGCACCGCGCTGGTGGACGCCCTCGGCGACCAGGTGGCCGACGGTGGCGCGTTCGTCCGCCGCCGGGTCGAGGCCGGCGATCCGGCCTTCACGTCGATGTGGGCCGGGTCGGGAGGGCAGGCCCGCTACGACCGCCGGGCGGACTGGTTCGCGCGCCAGCGCGACCGGCTCCTCGACGCGCTCCACTGAGGGGCGCCGCCGCGGCCAGGGTGCGCGTGACGCGCCGCCGCGGGCCGTCCCGGGGTCGACCGGCGCCACCGGACGCCGCCACCGGACGGCGGACGGCGGCCGGCGGCCGGCGCAGAGGGGCTAGGCCCCCTCGAGCTGGGGCACCGCCCCGGTCGTCGCCGGCAGGTCCGCCGCCACCGACCGCCGCCCGCCGGGGACACGGATCATCACGGTCGCCATGGTGCGGCGGTCGGGGAAGAGCCCCAGCAGGTGGCCGTTGCCCGGGGCCGAGCAGGTGTCGAACCAACGGGCGTCGGTGTCGCGGTCGAAGTACTCCATGGCGGCCAGGAAGGCGGCGACCCCGGGGCCGTACCGGGCCAACCCCTCGTCGTAGGCCGTGCGGTAGGCGAAGAGGCCCTCACCCGAGCGCACGCAGAAGATCATGGCGATGGGCGCGTCGCCGGCTTCGAGGGAGAGGAACCACCCCCGGCCGTCGTCCAGGTACCGGGCGGTGACCGTACGGAAGAACTCGGTGGTGGCCGCCTGGCGCGCGAAGGCGAGGCCCTCGGGCTGGTGCCCCTTCCATCCCGACGCCTCGAGCCGGAGGAACGCCTCGGTGGCGCCGCCGTCGGTCCGGATGCGGACGGTCGGGTGCCCGCCGAGGGCGTCACGCAGCCGTTGCCCGTGCTGGCGGATGGTGCGGCGCCGGTTCTTGCCGATGCCACGCAGCCAGTACTCCTCCTCGCCGTCCCGGCGGCGCAGCATGCCCCGCTCCCAGTGGTCGAACTCGACCAGGCGGAGGCCGTCCTCCGCCGCCGCCTCGTCCAACAGCCGGGCGACCGGGCCGTCGTTGGCCACCCACTCCATGATGATCAGGCTCGACGCTCGACGCTCGGCCTCCCGGCGGATCTCCTCCACGGCACAGGCCAGCGCGTCACGGCCTCCCGCCGCGGAGACGAGGGGCGTGCCGAGCGTCACCGCGACGGGTGCCACCCGGGTGACCAGGGCCCCGCGGGCTCCGGGATCGCCGCTCGTGCCGTCGTCGGCGGCGAACTCGGCGATCGGGACGCAGGCGACGACCGCACCGTCGTGCTCGACCAGTACCACCCGGGTGGTCGGCGAGGCGTCCAGGTGGTCCAGCGCGGGAAGCAGCCAGCCCGGCTCCATGCAGGGATTGGGTTCGATCGCCGCGGCCGCGCAGGCGGCCCAGCCGGCCACGTCCGCCTCGGTGAGCCCTTTCGGGACGACGACCCGGGCCCGCATCGGCTCATCGTAACAGTGCGCCCGTCGGGGCGTCCCGTCGGCGTCGGCGCCGGCGCCGGCACCGGCACCGCACCGCCCCATGGGGGCGGCCCCTCGACCCTCGGGACGGTCGTCCCACCGACGGTGGGCCGTCCGGTGGCGCGGTGCGCGCTGGCCGCATCGACGGGCCGGGCCGGCCCCCCTCCCGGGGCGGGTCGGCGTTCGGTGTGCTGGAATGACGCCGATGGGTCGTTTCCTGGTGGTGGTGTGGGCGGCCGGCGGCAACGTCGTGCCGGCCGCGGGGCTGTCCCGGGCCCTCGCGGCGCGCGGGCACGAGGTCCGTGTCCTCGGACCGCCGGTGCTGGCCCGGCGGTTCGAGGCGGCGGGCGGCACCTTCCGGCCGTTCGAGCGGGCCCGGGAGCCGGGCTCGATGGAGGTGGAGGTGTTCGACGACAACCTCCTCGGCTGGACCCGGTACGTCTCGGGGTCACGACTGGCCGACGACGTCACGGCCGAACTCGGTCGGTCGGCGACCGACGTGGTGATCGTCGACGCCTTCCTCTCCGCCGGCCTCGCGGCGGCGGAGCGGGCCGGCGTCCCGTCGGCGGCACTGGTCCACGTGCGCTACCGGCCCTCGGTGGAGGGCCCCCTGGCCACGCAGTGGGACCCCACCCGACCGTTCGTCGAGGCGACGCGCCGGCATCTCGGACTGGCCCCGCTCGACGAGGACCGGCCGTTGATGGCGTCGCTGTGGCGCCGGAGCGCGCTGGTCCTGGTGTGCGTCCCCGAGCAGTTCGACGGCCCGGTGGCCGACCCCTCCGCCAACGCCCGCTACGTGGGCCCCATCTTCGAGGACCTCCCGAGGGAGGCGCCGGCGCCGGACGGCCGGTTGGTCCTGGTGAGCTTCAGCAGCACGAACATGCGCCAGGGGCCCACCCTGCAGCGGGTGCTGGAGGCGCTCGGGACCGTCGACGCCGAGGTGCTGTGCACGCTCGGGGGGGTCCCGGTGGAGGGACTGCGACCACCGGCGAACGCCGTGATCCGGGACTGGGTGCCCCACAACGAGGTGCTGCCGCGCGCCTCCGCGGTGGTCACGCACGCCGGGCTCAGCACCGTCATGGGCGCGCTGGCCAACGGGGTCCCGCTGGTGTGCCTGCCGATGGGACGCGACCAGCCGGAGAACGCGGCCCGGGTGGCCGAGTTGGGCGTCGGCCTCGACCTCTCCTGCGACTCCTCCGTGGAGGCCATCCGGGCGGCCACCTGCGACGTGCTCGACGGACCCGGCTACCGGCGCGAGGCGCAACGCATGAAGGACGTGATCGCCGGTTACGGCAACGGCAACACGGCGGTCACCGAGCTCGAAGCGCTGCTGTGACGTGACGCCGGGACCGCGGGCAGGTCCGGCGGCGGCGGATCGGCGCCCCGCCGGGTCCACACCCGGTGGCCGCGCCCCGGGGTCGCGTGCGCGTGTGCGTCGCGACGGGGCTCAGACGGTGCCGCCCCGCCTGCTCTCGACCGTGGCGCCGATCACCGCCGAGCCGATGAGGGCGAGGGCGATCGGGAAGAGCCACCAACCGAAGATGAAGGTGAGGGTGGCGAAGAAGGCCCCCATCCCGAGCAGGAAGGGCCAGATGCTCGACCCGGGGAAGGCCTCGACCACGCCGGCCCCGTCGCTCACCTCGGCCTCGGGCTCGTCGCCCTCGAGGGCCGTCATGTGCCGCGACCACCAGAGGTAGTAGGCGCCGGGCATCAGGCCGAGCAGGGAGGCGCCGACCAGCATGAGGAAGCCGGCGTCCTCGTAGCTGGTGAACCAGTAGACGAGGCCGATGATCCCGAAGAAGACGCCGATCCCGCCGAGGAACAGGGCGTTGACCCTCATCGGGGCGCCCCCACGGTCTCCCGCTCGGGCGTGGTCGCCGGTGCCTCGGGGCGCTCCACCTTGCGGTGCTCGGGGTGGTTGTAGTCCCACACCGGGCGCTCGGAGCGCACCGCGGGCAGGTGGGTGAAGTTGTGGTGGGGCGGCGGTGACGAGGTGAACCACTCGAGGCCCCCGCCGTCCCACGGGTTGTCCCCGGCCGGCACCGGCTTGCGCCAGGAGACCACCAGGTTGACCAGGAAGAAGAGGAACGACGCCCCGATGATCCAGGCGCCGATGGTGGAGGCCACGTTGAGACCGGTCCACCCGTTGGAGGGCAGGTAGTCGGCGATGCGCCGGGGCATGCCCTTCAGGCCCAGCACGTACTGGGGCAGGAAGGCCACCCAGAACCCGACGAAGAGCACCCAGAAGTGGAGCTTGCCGAGGGTGTCGTTGAGCATGCGCCCGAACATCTTCGGGTACCAGAAGTAGAAGCCGGCGAAGCCGGCGAACACCGTGGTCCCGATGAGCACCTGGTGGAAGTGGGCGACCACGAAGTAGGTGTCGTGGGTCATGAAGTCCACCGGCGGCGAGGCCAGCAGCACGCCGGTCACGCCGCCCATGAGGAAGGCGAACAGGAAGCCGATGGAGAAGAGCATCGGCGTCTGGAAGCTGAGCTGTCCCCGCCACATGGTGCCGATCCAGTTGAAGAACTTGATCCCGGTGGGCACGGCGATGAGGAACGAGAGGATCGAGAAGAAGGGCAGGAGCACCACGCCGGTGGTGAACATGTGGTGGGCCCACACGCCGGTCGACAGGGCGGCGATGGACATGGTGGCGAACACCATGCCCTTGTAGCCGAAGAGCGGCTTGCGGGAGAACACCGGGATGATGTCGGTCACCATGCCGAAGTAGGGCAGGGCCAGGATGTAGACCTCCGGGTGCCCGAAGAACCAGAAGAGGTGCTGCCAGAGCACCGGCACCCCACCGCCCTGGACGGAGAAGATGTGCGTCCCGAAGTGCCGGTCGCAGAAGAGCAGGACGGCCGCCCCGAACAGCACCGGGAAGGCGATGAGGATGAGGATGCCGGTCACCAGCATGTTCCAGGTGAAGATGGGCATGCGGAACATGGTCATCCCCGGGGCCCGCAGGTAGAGGATGGTGGCCACCAGGTTGACGCCGGTGAAGATGGCGGAGAAGCCGGTGAGCCCCAGGGAGAGGATCCACATGTCCGTGCCGGTGCCGGGCGAGTTGATGGCGTTGGAGAGGGGCGCGTAGGCCACCCACCCGAAGCTCGCCGCGCCGCCGGCCACCAGGAAGCTCAGGGTCATCATGGCCGAGCCGCTGAGGTAGAGCCAGTAGGACAGGGCGTTGAGGCGGGGGAAGGCCATGTCGGGCGCGCCCACCTGGAGGGGCACGATGTAGTTGGCCAGGCCGCCGAAGGCGAAGGGCCCGGCGAACAGGTACAGCATGAGGCTGCCGTGCATGGTGAAGAGTTCGTTGTAGGTCTGGAAGTTGACCAGTGACGAGGTCGGGTCGGCCAGCTGGGTCCGGATGACGAGGGCGAGGGCGCCGGCGATGAAGAACAGCACCAGCGACGTGATCATGTAGCTCTTGCCGATGACCTTGTGGTCGGTGGAGGTGAGCCAGTTGACGATGCCGGTCGGTCCGTCGTGGTGGGCGTGCTCGTCGTGGTGGGCGACCGGTGGATGCCCACCCGGTGTTCCGGGTTCCTCCGGTCCGATCAGGTCGGGAGGTTCGATGGTGGTGGTCATCAGGCGGCTCCCTTGGCCGGGATCGAAGCGGTTGGCCCCGCTGCATTGGACGGGGTCACGTGGGTGTTGGGTGGCGGCATGTTCGCTGCCGGGATTCCTCCGGGCTGGATAGTGTGGCCGGTCGCCACCTCCGCCCGGGCCCACTGCTTGAATGCTGCCGGCGAAACCGACCGGACAGTGAAGAGCATCTCGGAGTGGTAGAGGCCGCACAGCTCGGTGCACTGGCCCTTATACGAGCCGTTGTGCACGACGTTCAGATCGAAGACGTTGGTAACCCCGGGGAGAGCCAT
>DAHVAJ010000005.1 GCA_027314705.1 Acidimicrobiaceae bacterium | reverse complement strand
ACGTTGGCCGCCTCGTCGGCGTTGATGATGGGCATGCCGTAGATCGGGCTGCCCGGGGTGGTCTTGGCCGCCGGGTTGACCGTGTCGTTGGCCCCGACCACGAGGGCCACGTCGGCCGTGGCCATCTCGGGGTTGGCCTCGTCCATCTCCCTCAGCTCGTCGTAGGGCACGTTGGCCTCGGCCAGGAGCACGTTCATGTGGCCGGGCATGCGCCCGGCCACCGGGTGGATGGCGTAGAAGACCTCCACGCCGCGCTCCATGAGGAGGTCGGCGAGCTCGCGGGCGGTGTGCTGGGCCTGGGCCACGGCCAGCCCGTACCCGGGGACGATCACCACCTTCCGGGCGTAGGCCAACAGCACCCCGATGTCCTCGGGGGTGCCCGACCGGACGGTCCGGGTCTCGCCCTCCCCGTCGGCGCCGGCGCCGGCCGTCACCACCGAGCCGAAGGCGCTGAAGAGCACGTTGGCCAGCGACCGCCCCATGGCCTTCGACATCATCCGGGTGAGCAGGATGCCCGAGGCGCCGACCAGGGTGCCGGCGATGATGAGCAGGTTGTTGTTGAGGGTGAAGCCCGACGCGGCCACGGCCAGGCCGGTGAACGAGTTGAGCAGCGAGATGAGCACCGGCACGTCGGCGCCGCCGATGGGCAGCACGAAGATCACCCCGAGGACCAGCGACAGCACCGCCGTGGCCGCCAGCAGCGGGACGCTCCCGGTCAGGAAGGTGGTGACGGCCAGGGCCACGATGGCCAGGCCGACCAGTCCGTTGATGACCTGTTGGCCGGGGTAGGTGACGGGCCGGCCGGTCATGAGCTCCTGGAGCTTGGCGAAGGCGACGGCGCTCCCGGAGAAGGAGACGGAGCCGATGAGCACCCCGAGCACCACCTCGACCAGCCGGTAGGTGGCCGGCTTGGACGGGGCTTCCAGGAGGAAGTAGAGGATGGAGATGAGGGCCGCGGCGCCGCCGCCCACGCCGTTGAAGATGGCCACCAACTGGGGCATCGCCGTCATCTTCACCAGGCGGGCCGTGGGCACGGCGATGGCCGCCCCGAGGGCCATGGCCACCAGGGTGAGCACCAGGTTCAGGGTGTGGGCCCGGACCGACGGGTAGGCGAAGGTGAAGCCCACCGCCAGGGCGGCGGCGGCCGCCCCGAGCAGGTTGCCGTTGCGGGCGTGCTTGGGCGAGCTCAGGCCCTTCAGGGTCAGGATGAAGCCCACCGCGGCCAGGAGGTAGACCAGATCGATCCAGGTGTTGAGGGTCACTTGGCACCGCCCTCGGCGTCACCCTCGGCCGGGGCCTTGGCCCGCTCGGCCGGCTTGGTCTTGAACATCTCGAGCATCCGGTCGGTCACCACGAAGCCGCCGATGATGTTGAGCGTGGCCAGCAGGACGGCGGAGAAGCCGAGCACCAGCTGGAGCGTGCCGTGGGCCTCACCCATGATGATGATGGTGCCGACCAGCACGATGCCGTGGACGGCGTTGGACCCCGACATCAGGGGGGTGTGCAGGATGCTGGGCACCCGGTTGATGACCTCGTTACCGACGAAGGCGGCCAGGACGAAGATCGTCAGGAATTCGAGAATGCCGGTGCTCACGCCCCCGCCTCCTTCGGCTCGGTGCCCTCGTTCGGCTCGGTCGCCTCGGGTGCTGCGGCCGGGGCCGGCTGCGGGACGGGTGCCGGGACGGGGAGGCCGAGGGCCTCGGCCGTCGGCCCGTGGACGACCTGGCCGGCTCGGACCACGCAGGTGCCGGCGACGACCTCGTCCTCGAAGTCGGGGACGAGGTCGCCCTCGGTCACCAGGAGCCCGAGGAAGTTGGCGATGTTGCGGGCGTAGAGGAAACTGGCGTGGGTGGGCATGGAGGCCGGCGGGTTGGCCAGGCCGACCACGGTGACACCGCCGACGGCCACGTCCTCGCCGGGCACCGACAGCTCGCAGTTGCCGCCGGAGTCGGCGGCCATGTCGATGATGACTGCGCCCTCGGACATCCCCCGGACCATGGCCTCGGTCACCAGCACCGGCGCCTTGCGCCCGGGGATCTGGGCGGTGGTGATGACGACGTCGGAGGCGGTCACCTCGGCGGCCAGCAGCTCCTGCTGCTTGGCCAGGTACTCGGCCGACTGCTCCTTGGCGTAACCGCCGGCGCCCTCCTGGGTCTCGAGGTCGAGCTCGACGAACTTGGCGCCGAGGCTCTGCACCTCCTCTTTGGCCGCGGCCCGCACGTCGTAGGCCCGTACCACCGCACCCAGGCGGCGGGCCGTGGCGATGGCCTGCAGGCCGGCCACCCCCGCCCCCATGACCAGCACCTTGGCCGGGGGCACCGTGCCGGCCGCCGTCATGAACATCGGGAAGAACTTGGCCAGGTGCTCGGCCGCGGCCAGTCCGGCCCGGTAGCCGGACACGGTGGCCTGGGAGGAGAGGGCGTCCATGGACTGGGCCCGGCTGATCCGGGGCAGGAGGTCGAGGCTGTAGACGGTGGCCCCCTTGGCGGCCAGGGCCGCCACCACGTCGGCGGCGGCCACCGGCTGGAGGAAGCTGATCACCGACACCCCCCGGGGGAGCGCCTCGACCTCGGCCAGGGTCGGGGGCTGGACCCGGGCCACGGCGGCCGCACCGGCCAGGGCAGCGGCGGCGTCGGGGGCGACGGTGGCGCCGGCCTTGCGGTACTCCTCGTCGGCGAAGCGGGCGGCCGTGCCGGCACCGGCCTCGACGACCACCTCGACGCCGACCTTGGCCAGCTTGGCGGCCACCTCGGGAACGATGGCCACGCGACGTTCCCCGGGGCGCGACTCTTTGACGACGGCGAGTTTCACGGGCAGAGGTATACAGGCAACTGGGGGGCGCGACCACTCCCGCCTGCTGGTGGAGGGCCGCCTGGGATCGGCGGCCATGGTACCCGCGCCGGCGCCGCGGCCGGACGGTGTCAGTCGAGCGGGGTCGGCGGCCCCTCCCCGCCTGGGCTCCGGGAGCCGACGACCACAGCCTCCAGGGAGACCGTGGCGTCGTCGTCGACGACGAGCGAACGCATGGTCGAGCGCGAGAACACCGGGATGTCCGGGCCGCAGGCCAGAGCGCGCACGTCGTCCAGGGTCAGGGGCCGGGCGAAGAAGAAGCCCTGGGCGGCATCGGCCCCGAACGAGCGGACGATGTCGACCTGGGCGGCCGATTCGACGCACTCGACGATGGCCGACATGCCCAGCGAGTGGGCCATGTG
>DAHVAJ010000004.1 GCA_027314705.1 Acidimicrobiaceae bacterium | reverse complement strand
GAGGAGGTGGCGGGCGGACGCTGACCGCCAGTGTTGGCAGAGATGGTGGCGGGCCCTTCCCCGACCTGGCGTGGCCCGGTCGCCCCCGGACCGGTCGGTGGCGGGTCGCTTGTGAGGAGCGTCGACACGAAGTCCAGGCCCTCGCGGTCCCCGACGGGAACGGCAAAGGAGGTGGTGGTTTCCCAGGCGAACAGGGCCTGACTGCGAATGCAACGGCAGGTCCGGACGAGTGGGGGGCGGTCTCGAGTGGTGGCCGCGCTACCGTCTCCGAACGGTGTCGACACCACCGAGTCGGGAGGCCCGCGTGGTGAGATGGAGGGGGCGACCGAGGTCGAGGTCTCGGTGGTGACGTTGGCCGAGCTGACCGTCGGCGCGCTGACGGCCGACGACGACCACCGGCCTGCCCGGGTGCTAACGCGCTCGGCCGTGGAGTCGACGGGGGATCGACCCCCAGTAGACGCCGAGGTGGCGCGCCGGGTCGTCCGCACGGTCGCCGCCCTCCGTGCCGGCGGTCACCGGGTGCCGATCCTGGACCCGCCCGTGGCCGCCACCGAAGTGGTCGAGCAGATTCCGGTCGTCCACCAGGACGGCGACTACCAGTGCCTCCCCGAGGCCGCGGTGATCCGGGACTGACCGACGGACTCGCGTCGGCTCGGACCCGGCGGGTCCGCCAGCACGGCTCAGGGGAGTCAGAGGAGGAGACCGCGCGCTCGGCCGGGTCGCCGGAGTTCCGGGGCACCTCCTGGTGGACGGAGCCCGTCGGCATCGACCCGCCGGTCGAGGCGACTGGTGGACCTCGGCCGATCCGGCCGGTGGTCGCCACACCTCGACCCGATCGGTGGAGCGGGCCGACGGCCTCGGGATCGGCCTCGGCCGCTCGCCCCAGCGCCCCCCGACGGCCGCGCCCGCGTCGATCGCGTCCTCGCGACCTGGAGGAACGAGGTGGTCCGGACCTTCGGCTTCCAGAGCGGCGACGTGGCCGAGGCCGCGCTCGGGCCGTGGCCCGCAGGCCCCCACGAGGGGCGGGCACGTCACTCGCTCGACGACCGATCCCGGCCGGGACGAGAGCCGGCGCCCTGGCCGGCCACCGATCCGCAGCCCGGCCGTCAACGGATCAGTGCGCCACGTCGCCTCCCCCCAGTGTCTCGCCGGACCGGTCCGCAGGTCCGGAGCGCCGCGCCGGACCGGGCCGCCCCCCGGAAGGCCCCGCCGGGCGCGACAGTGTCTGCACCATCTTTCGAAGGGCGCGGTCGAGCCGGGCCTGCGGTCAGGGCCGGCAGTGCCGGCCACCGACCGGCTGGTTCGGCCCGATGCGCGTCCAGACGACGCTTGAGAGCCGATGATCCAGAAGAACCCCTCCGATGCCGACGAACAGGCCGAAGCCACCCGTCCCGGCGCGGCGGGCCTCCGGAAGCCTCGCCGCTGGTCCCGGCGCACCGTCGCCGTTCCCGCCCTGGCCATCGGCGCGGTGTTCGTCTCGCTCGGAGTCTGGCTGGGCCTGGCACGTTCGCCGACGACGGGCCCGGCGGCGCTCTCGGGCCCGTCCGGCCCGATCGCCCGCGCCTTCTCCCTCCAGAGCCTCACGGAGCCGACCCGGGACCTCTCGCTCGCCACCTTCCGGGGCCGGCCCCTCGTGGTCAACTTCTGGTCCTCGTGGTGCCTACCCTGCCGGTCCGAGATGCCCCTGCTCGAGGCCGCCTCACGCTCGGAGGGGGCCAGGGTCGCGTTCCTCGGCATCGACGCCCACGACACGCCGGCCGCCGCCCGGGCCTTCCTGGCCCAGGCCCACGTCACCTATCCCACGGTCTCCGATTCGAATGGCGCCGTGGCCACCAGCTACGGTCTCTACGGGCTCCCGGACACCGTGTTCATCTCCGCCACCGGCAAGGTCGTCGGTCGCCACCTCGGCGAGCTGGACGCCGGCACCCTCCGGACCGCACTGCGCGAGGCGTTCGGTGCCTAGGGACGCGCAGGGGACGACACGTCACCCGGGCGGCCCGAAGAGGTCACGATGACGTCGGCAGCAGCCCCACCCTCCGCCCCGAGCCCCCGACCGGACCTTCCGCCCGCCGCACCCGTCCGCCGAGGCCTCGGGCGGATCCTCCTCGCCGTCCTCGCAGTGGCGGTCCTGGTGAGCGGCGCCTTCGCCTACCTCGCCGTGCGCGCTCGCAACCAGCAGAACGGGCTGGCGAACATCCGGCCCACCGGGATCCCCGCCGTCGTGTCGACCCCGGTGGCCGACCTGATGGGGCTCTCCCCGGTACCGACACACCCCGCTCCCGACTTCACCCTCACCGACCAGTCGGGCCACACCCTCTCGCTGGCCAGCTTCAAGGGACGTGCGGTGGTCCTCGAGTTCATGGACCCGCACTGCACCGACATCTGCCCGCTCGTGTCCCAGGAGTTCGTCGACGCCTACCACGACCTCGGACGTGCCGCCTCCCAGGTCGTGTTCGTGGCCGTGAACGTGAACCAGTACCACGCCGGTGTCGCCGACATGGCGGCGTTCTCCCGTGACCACGGGCTCGATACCATTCCGTCCTGGCACTTCTTCACCGGACCGGTGGGGTCCCTCCAGTCCGTCTGGCAGGCCTATGGCGTCGAGGTGGCGGCCCCCAACCCCAACGCCGACATCATCCACACCTCGGTGGTGTACTTCATCGACCCACTGGGTCGCGAGCGCTTCATCGCCACCCCGACCGACGACCACACGGCCAAGGGGGTCGCCTACCTTCCGGCGGCGTCGATGACGTCTTGGGGACGAGGCATCGCCCAAGTCGCCAGGAGCCTGACCAGCTGAGGACGGGACCGGGCCGCCCCTCGGCCCGGCAGGGGGACGCCCGGGTCGGTAGGGTTCGGCCTGATGCACTCATCGCCGTCGAGTGGCCGGGCCGGTGCATCGCGGTCCGGTCCCCTCCTCTGCGCCCCGATCGGAAGGCACGGACCCATGAGCAAGCGCAGGTTGACATACGAGACGGCGTCGGGCTTGCGCCTCGCTCCGGGCCAGGCCCACCGACGGAGGGCGCTGTCCGGCGTCGCCGCCGGACTGCTCGGCGTCGGGTCGCTCGCCGTACCCGTCGGTGCCGTCGCACTGAGCGCGGCACCGGCCCAGGCCGCTCCCACCTGCGTCGCCGCCGGGACGACCGGGCTGACCGCATTCGAGGTCGCCAGTGGCTCTCAAACCATCAGCGGCGGCACGATCGACGCCACCGGCTGTGACGTCGGCATCTACGTCGGCCCGGGCACCAACGGCGTCACCATCTCCGGCGTGACCATCTCCGGCGCCAACGACCACGGCATCTTCGCCCAGGACGTCAGCGGACTCACCATCACCGGTTCGACCGTGACCGGCAACGGCGTGAGCCCCGACCCCGCCATCGCCGAGAACAAGGCCGTCGAATTGGTCGGCACGTCGAATTCCCAGGTCACCAACAACACCGTCACGGGAAACACCGCCGACGGGGGGATCGGCATCGCCGACGACGGGCCACTCGACCCGGGAGCTCCCAATCCGGGCACGCTCACGCCGTCCACCGGCGACACCGTCAGCGGCAACCACAGCGTCGGCAACTACAGCGGTTGCGGCATCGTGGTCGCCGCCTACGACCCCCATGCCGGAATCGACACCATCACCGTCTCCGGAAACACGGTCAGCGGGACCGTCGGCCAGTTCGGACCCCACGGTCCGGTCATCGGCGGCGTGGTGGTTGCGGCCGACACGCCGGCGACCTCGGTGTCGAACGTGACGGTGAGCAGCAACACCATCACCGGATCGTTCATCCCGGGAATCGTGGTGCACTCCAACGCCCCGAACGACCAGGTGAGCGGAGTCTCCCTCCAGGGCAACACCCTCAGCCAGGATGACTGGGGTGCCGTCGACGGTCCACCGACCCCGACCGGCATGGTGGTCGCCGGCAGTCAGATCCCCGCCCCGGTGACGCCCACCCTCTCGGGCACGGTGGTCAGCGGCAACACCATCAGCCAGGAGTACTACGGCATCTGGCGGGCCGGCGACACCGGCACGACGGTAAGCGGCAACACCGTCACTGCCGCCGTGGCCGACTACCAGGTGCCGGTCCCCGGCACCGGCTACTCGATGGCCGCGTCCGACGGCGGGGTGTTCAACTTCGGTACCGCCGGCTTCTTCGGCTCCATGGGAGGTCAGAAGCTCAACGCCCCGGCGGTGGGCCTCGCTTCCACCTCCGACCAGGGCGGCTACTGGGAGTTCACGTCCGACGGTGGGGTGTTCTCCTTCGGCGACGCCGTCTTCCACGGCTCGATGGGCGGTGCGACGCTCAACAAGCCCATCGTGGGCATGACGGCCACGCCCTACGTCCCACAGGGGACCAGCGCGTCCCCGGCAGGCAAGGGCTACTGGCTGGTGGCGAGCGACGGCGGGGTGTTCGCCTTCGGCGACGCCGTCTTCCACGGCTCGATGGGCGGTGCACCGATCAACAAGCCCATCGTGGGCATGACGGCCACGCCCGACGGCAAGGGCTACTGGCTGGTGGCCAGCGACGGCGGGGTGTTCGCCTTCGGCGACGCCTCCTACTTCGGCTCGATGGGCGGCAAGGTGCTCATCCAGCCCGTCGTGGGCATGGCCGGCGTCGGGGCCACTCCGGCCGCCTGAACACGCCGGACGTCGGCCCCCAGGCCTCCCGGAAGGGGAGCCTGGGGGCCTGTCCGGTGCTCCGATCGGGAGCGGATCGGCGACCGATCCACCGGGCCCGATGCCGCGTGCGCGTGGCCACCGGACGGATGTTCACCCGACCTGGGCGTCCAGCCGGACCCACGGACCCCGGGGGCGGTGGTTCAGCCCGCCGACCCCCGCACCAGGCGCCCCGAGCGCACGCCGGTATCGGCGTCGTGGCGCCGGGTCACTTCGCCGTGCACCAGGGTGGCCAGGTACCCCTCAGCGGGCTGGAGGATGCGGCTGACCCCGGTGGGCAGGTCGTGACGCACCACCGGCGGACGGATGCGCAGCCCGTCGAAGTCGATGACGTTGAGGTCGGCCCGCTTGCCCAGCTCGACGGTCCCCCGGTCCCCGAAGCCGTAGAGCGCAGCATTGGCCCCGCTCAGCTTGTGGACCAGCAGCTCGAGCGGCAGCCGCTCCCCCCGGCTCCGGTCCCGGGCCCAGTGGGTCAGGTGGAACGTCGAGGCCGAACAGTCGGAGATGAGGTTGACGTGGGCCCCGGCGTCGCCGAGGCCGGTGACCGTGTCGGGCTCGAGCAGCATCTCCCGGCAGACATCGAGGGTGCCGTTGACGAAGTTGGAACCGAGCAGCGCGTAGAAGGCCGTCCCGTCGTCGACCAGCAGCAGGTCGTACATGTACTCGACCGGGTCGACGCCGTTCGCCGTGGCCCGGGCCCAGACCGACTGGTCGAGGCTCGGCTCGTAGTCGACCGGGTCGCCGAGCGGGAAGGTGACCGGCAAGGCGGGCTCGAAGAGCTCGACGACCAGGGCGGAGAAGTCGTTGGGCCCGTCGGCCACGGCAGTCTCGCCGAGGATGGCCCGGCGTACCTCCGGCTGACGCATCTCGGCGACCCGTTCGGCCAGGGGCAGGTCGGCGAGCTTCCGGTAGGTGGGCCGGGCCATGAAGAGGTGATACGTGTCCAGGCTGGTCATGATGGTGACGGAGCGGGGGATCACCTGGGGCCGCAGCTGCGCCCCGCCACGGTTGGCCCGGGCGGCGGCATCGAGGACCAGCCGCCAGTGGTCGGGGTCCTCGAAGAGCTGGGCCACGGTGAAGGTCACCGGTCGGCCGCCCGCGTGGGCCACGGCCTCGAGGAGCGGCACCTCGTCGATCAGTTTGGCCCGTTCCCCTCCCAGACGCTCCAGGGTGCCGATGGTGCCGGCCGCGATGGCCTCGAACACACCGTGACCGGCCGTGCCCATGGCCCGGGCGAAGGCCACCAGCTCCTCCTCCGGGGCGTAGGTGCCCGGGACCGGGCGGCCCGAACGTGCCTTGTGCCCGATGGTCCGGGAGGTGGAGAACCCCACGGCGCCGGCGGCCATGGCCTGTCCGATGATCGAGGACATCGCCGCGAGGTCCTCGGCCGTGGCGTCCTCGTTGGCCGCACCCCGCTCGCCCATGACGTAGAAGCGGACCGCACCGTGGGCGATCTGGGCGGCGACGTCGAGCGAGTACTGCCGGGTGTCCAACAGGTCGAGGTACTCGTCGAACGTCTCCCACCGGCCCCAGGGCATCCCCACGCTCAGCGCGGTGCCCGGGATGTCCTCGACCCCTTCCATCAGGTCGATCAGGGCGTCGTGATCGGCCGGGCGGACCGGCGCGAACCCGACGCCGCAGTTGCCCATCACCAGCGTGGTCACCCCGTTGGAGGCCGAGGGTTCCAAGACGTCGTCCCAGGTGGCCTGGCCGTCGTAGTGGGTGTGCACGTCGACCCACCCGGGCGTCACCAGGGCACCGTCCGCGTCGATGGTCTGGGTCGCGGCGTCGGACAGCGGTCCGATCTCGACGATCCGGCCGTCAAGGATCCCGACGTCGGCGCCGTAGGGCGCCGAGCCGGTCCCGTCGACCACCGTTCCGCCCTTGACGACGACGTCGAGCATGGTCCCCTCCTCGGTGCCCGACCGGCCCGGGGGCCGCGGGGCGATTGGCTCCGGGACCCACGCTAGACGGCACGGCTCCCGAGGTCACGGCCGGGTCTCCGAGGTCGGCGTACCCGACGGTCCGGTGGCCGCCGGGCGCCGCCCGGTGGCCGGCCTCACCTTGACCGTCGCGGGACCCCTTGGAATGATGAGCGCCCACCGGGACGGGAGGCCTGACGACGTGGCCGAAGGGGAGGCGACATGGAACTGGTGAGCCGTTCGCGCCGGGCCCGCGGCTGAACCGGCCGTGGCCCAGTTCGTCTCCGTCCTGTTCTCGGGCGTCACCGACGGCGCCGTCGCCGGACTCGTGGCCCTCGGGATCGTCCTGCTGTTCAAGACCACCGGGGTCGTCAACTTCGCCCAGGGCGACCTCCTCTCCCTCGGCGCCTACTTCGGGATCTGGCTGCTCGTCGACCTCAGGGTCCCGACGGCCGTCGGCTACCTCCTCGCCATCTGCCTCTCGTTCGGCGTGGGCGTGCTGGTCGAGCGGGTGGGCTACGCGCCCCTGCGACGCCGGCCGGTCCTGGCCGTCATCATCTCGACCTTCGCACTGTCCCTGCTGATCGAGTCCGTCATCACCCTGGTCTTCGGGTCGACCCCTCGGCCCATCCCTGCCCCGTTCGGCAACGGCGTCTGGCACGTCTTCGGTAGCGCCATCTCCTACCAGGGCGTCCTCGTGATCGCCGTCACCGCGGTGGTCGTTGTCCTCGTTCAGTTCGTCCTGCACCGCACGTCGCTCGGTCGCCAGGTTCGAGCGGTCGCCTCGGACCGCGAGGCCGCTCAACTGGTCGGCATCCGGGCCTCCCGGCTCACCATGCTCATGTTCGGGATCTCGGCCGCCGTGGCCGGTATCGGTGGCCTGCTGATCGCCCCCATCACCGCTGCCTCGCCGACGCTCGGGTTCACCCTGATGCTGGGGTCGTTCGCCGCCGTCGTCCTCGGTGGGTTCGACCGGGTGGGCGGAGCAATGGCCGCGGCGGTGGCGGTCGGTGTGGCCCAGCAGATGCTCGCCGCCTACGTCTCACCCAACTGGACCGGCGCCTACCCGTTCATCATCCTCCTCGTGGCGCTCGTCATCCGGCCCGAGGGATTCGTGAAACCGTCCGTCGGTGTCCGGTACTGAGCCCGGGCCGCACCCGGCCGACCCGCTCCGCCGGCTCTCCGACGAGCTGACGGAGCGCCTAGTACGACCCCGCGTCTACGGCCGGCACCAGTGGCGAATCTGGTGGGGGGTGGCGGTGGTGGTCGCCCTGTTGCCCCTGGTGATCGCCGGCGGCTACCAGTTCAACATCGCCGTCAACGCCGAGCTGTTCGCCATCCTCTCGCTCGGCTTCTACTTCCAGTTCGCCCTGGCCGGACAGTTCAGCTTCGCCACGCCCGCCTACTACGCCGTCGGGGCCTACACGTTCGCCTGGGCCGCGCCGAGCGGGGGGTTCCTGCTGGCCTTCGGAGCGGCCGTGGTCGTGACCGCCGCCCTCGGGGCCCTCACCAAGCTCCTGTTGGCGCGCTCGCCACTCATCCACTTCGCCATCGCCACCCTGGCCTTCGGTTCGCTGGTCCTCATCGTTCTCCAGAATTGGACGTCGTTCAGTGGCGGAGGCCAGGGAACGTTCGGCATCCCCCAGCCGTCGATCTTCGGCTACCTCTTCGACACCGGGACGAAGCAGTACTACCTGTGCGGAACGGTGACCCTCCTCGGCGTCGCCCTGCTCATCCTGTTCGAGCGCTCACCGGCCCAACGGGACCTGGTCTTCGTCCGGGACATGGGTGCCGTGGCCCAGACGGCGGGGCTGCGGTCCGCCCACGTCCAGGTCGTGGCGTTCGGTGCCGGGGCGAGCTTCATGGGCGCGGCCGGGGCGCTCCTCGCCTCCACCGCGGGATTCGTCGACCTGTCGTCGTTCTCCACCGCCAACGGGGTGTCGATCGCCCTGTTGGTCCTGCTCATGGTGCTGCTCGGCGGCGTGGGCTCCGTCTGGGGACCGGTGATCGGTGCCGCCCTCCTCACGGTGCTGCCCCAGGTCCTCGCCCGCTGGAAGAGCTACGAGGAGCTCATCTACTCCGTGATCATCCTGGTGGTGATCCTCGTGCTGCCCGGCGGCATCACCTCGCTCCTCACCGAACTCCGGACCCGGCGGACCCGGCGCCGGCCCGGCCGGGCACCTGCGCCGTGAGCCCGCTCCTCGACTGCCACGACCTCACCGTCCGCTTCGGCGGGGTGACGGCCGTGAACGCCGTCTCCCTCGCCGTCGATGACGGAGGAGACGTGGTCGGGCTGGTCGGCCCCAACGGCTCGGGGAAGTCCACCTTCCTGAACGCCATCTCCGGGCTGGTGCCGGCCAAGGGCCGCCTGACCGTGGCCGGGAAGGACGTGCCCCTCGGCCGACCCGGCGCCATCGCCCGCCACCGGGTCTACCGCACGTACCAGACCCCCCAGGTGAACCCGGCCATGTCCTGTCTCGAGAACGTGCTCGTCGCCTCGACCGACACCTCGTTGCGCGGCGTCGTCGGCGCCTGGCCACTCCGGCCCGGGATGTGGCGCCACGAGAAGCGCCGCTGGCAGGAGGCGGCCGAGGCCCTCGAGCGGGTGGGGCTGCTGGACCGAGCCAACGACGGCGCAGCCGGCCTGGCCTACGGCGAGCGGCGGCACCTGGAGCTGGCCCGGGCGCTTCTGGCCCGACCGCGCCTGCTCCTCATGGACGAACCGGCCGCCGGGCTCAACACCGCCGAGACGTCCCGGCTCGCCCGGCTCCTCCGAGGGGTGAGCGCCGAAGGGATCAGCGCCGTGGTCATCGAGCACAAGATCGGATTCATCGAGGAGCTCTGCCGCCGCATCGTCGTCCTGGAGCAGGGCATCCAGATCGCCGCCGGCCCGCCGACCGAAGTGTGGCGTGACCCGGCCGTGATGAACGCCTACCTCGGAGAGGCCCTCTGATGGCGACCGTCTCTCGGGCCGGGAACGCCGCGCCCCCGCCGGCAGGCGGGGATCACCTGCTCGAGGTCCGGGACCTGACCGTCTCCTACGGCACCCCCACCCACGCGGTCGATCGGCTCGACCTCGAGGTCGGTCCGGGCGAAGCCGTTGCCCTGCTCGGAGCCAACGGGGCCGGGAAGTCGTCCACCCTTCTGGCCGTCTCCGGCCTGGTCCCGGCCACCGGTTCGGTGCGCTTCGACGGCCGCGAGCTCCTCGGCCGTGCGCCCGAACTCATCGCCCGGGCCGGGATCATCCAGGTCCCCGAGGGCCGGCGGCTGTTCGCCGCACTCAGCACCGAGGAGAACCTGATCGTCGGCCTCCAGGCCGGAGCCGGGCGCGACCCCCTGTTCACGCTGGACGAGGTCTACGACCTCTTCCCCCAACTGCCCGCCCTGCGTCGGCGTGGGGCCTGGACCCTGTCGGGAGGCGAGCAGCAGATGGTGGCCATCGGCCGGGCCCTCCTCGCTGCCCCGAGGCTGGTGCTCCTCGACGAGCCTTCCCTCGGGCTGGCCCCCCGTGTCGTCCAGAACCTCTACGCCGCCCTGCGGACCATCGCCGCCCAGGTGGCCCTGGTGCTGGTGGAGCAGAACATCGGCCTGGCCCTCGACCTCTGCCACCGGGCCTACGTCCTGGCCACCGGCAGGGTGGTGGCCCAGGGCACCCACGCCGAACTGCCGAGCCGCGAGGAGCTGCTCCGCACGTACCTGGCCCAGTGAGGGGCCGCACCGCGCCCACCAGGCCCGGTGGGGGCCCACCCGTGGCCCGCGCCGGCCGGGTGGACCGATCGTTGACGGTCCGTCAGATGCTGGCTACTCTCGGGCGGCCACGGCACCGGTGCCTGGTGCCGACGGGGGAACAGGGGGAGACGTGACCACCGACCATCACGCACGAACGGCCATCGTCGCCTGCCTGGCCCTCGCCGCCGGAGCACTCGCCGCCGGCTGCAGCAGCAGTACGTCGTCGTCGTCATCGACCACCTCGTCGACGTCGTCGCCGGCCGCCGCCTCGGCGCCGATCGTCATCGCCTACCCGAGCATCCAGACCGGCGTCTACGCCACGCCGGCCAAGAACAACGACATCGAACTGGCCGTCAAGACGATCAACGCGCACGGTGGGGTCGACGGCCACCAGTTGCAGTACGTCGCCTACGACGCCGGGATCACTCCCGAACAGGCCGTGACGGCCACCCAGCAGCTGCTCGGGACCAAGCCCACTGCCATCATCGGGTACCAGGTGGACGCCCAGGTCCAGGCCGTGGCCCAGCTGCTCAAGCAGTCGGGCATCCCGACCCTCTCCGACGCCCAGGGTCCGGCGGCCGGCTCGCCCGCGGTGAAGGTTCCGAACCTGTTCACCATCGTGCCCAGTCTGGTGAATGCCATCCAGGCCGGCACCTCGTACGGCTTCTCCAAGTACCACCCGGCGTCGGTGGGCATCTTCCACACCGACGACACGGCGTCGACCGAGGACGCCGCCGTGGCCCAGGCCCTGCTCAAGAGAGACGGGGTCAAGAACTTCACCGTCCGGAGCGCGTCGCAGACCGCCACCGACGTGACCCAGCAGGCGCTGGCCATGAAGGGCACGGACCTCGTCTTCGAGTACGGCTTCCCGACGGTGGAGGCTGCGTTCAACACCGCCCTCCAGCAGAACGGGGTCACCGCCCCGATCATGGGGGACCAGAGCGGGAACTTCTTGGCGGCCTACGGGCTCAACAAGCCGTCGGAGCTCACCGGCTACGCCTACACCCCCTACTGCGGGGCACAGGTGCTCACGACACCGGCGGCCAAGAGCTACCTCTCCGCCTACCAGGCCGCCTACCCCGGCCAGTCCGTCCTCACCACCACGCCCTACATCTACGACGCCGTGTACCTGATCGCCCAAGCGGTCAAGGACGACGGCGGGAACCTCTCCGCCTCGGCCATCAACCGGGAGCTGGGCTCGCTCACCTACAGCGGGGCGTGCGGCACCTACCACTCGGACGCCAACCACGACACCATCCACCAGGTCGTCGTCATCTCCTACGCCAACGGCACCAACCCCGGCACGCTGGTGGCCCAGGACACGGAGCCCCCCGTGGCGTCGAGCTACTTCACCGGTTCCGGGGGCTGAACCCGACCGGCCGTCCGGCCGGGACGACGGCCTTCGGTCTCATTCCTCGGTCGCGTCGGCCGTCGGGCACCCGTCGTCGTTGGTCCGAGCCGGGTGGCGCTCGGCGCGACTCACACCTCGAGCTCAGCCAGGAGCTCGGTCTTCTCCTTGTCGTACTGCTCCCAGTCGACGTGCCCCTCGTCGAATCGTTGCTGCAGATCGGCGAGGCTGGCGAGCGTCTCCGACGTCTCACGACGGGGGACCGGCGACTCGTCGTCGGTCCCGGGCTCCTCGTCGCCGACCTGGACCGAGCCGTCGCTGCGCTCCTGGCGACGGGCCCGCTTGGCCGACGCCTTGGCCCGCCGCTCGATCTCGCGTTGCCGCTTTCCGTAGGTGCTTCCGCGTGCGGACATCGATCAACTCCCAGTGGCGGGTCGGAGGTGGAGCTCGCCGGGTGCCGTCGGGCGGCGGGCGGCGGGGGCCTCCCCGTTCGGCGTCTGCCTCTCGTTGCAGGTTCGCGTCATCCTGTCACCTCGGCTGGTCGACGGTCGATCTCACCGATGCGCGTGCCGGCGGGGGCCGGCGGACACGGGCGGGAGCTTCGTTGTGGATGCAACCAGCCTATGCCCGTCCCGGCGGGGAACCGTCGGCGCACCGTCGACCCGTCGTCGTGCGCCCGCCGATCCGGCCCCGGCCGTCGGGCCGGCGCCGGGGCGGGAGGTGCCTGTGGTATCCTGGTGGAGTCGTCGGCGCACTGTCGACGTGGTCTGTTCGGGTTTGCATTCGAGTTGGCCCTCATCCGCTCGAACGGAGCGCCCGCATCCCAACTCCCCTCGCCCGGGTCGACCTCCCAGCCGTTCGGGGCCACCGATCGGTCGGCACCCCCGCCCGGGCCGGTACCCGCGAGGTACGCCATCCGCCAGACGACCGCCTGCGGCCTCGGGTCGCCCAGCGGCCACCGTCGACCGATGGCGGGAACCACCCACCCTGCTCCCCGCTCGTCCACCGTGTGGTCGATGACGCCGGAGCCAGGCACCAGAGCTAGCACAACGCAAGCAAGAAAAGAGAAGGAACTACCAGCTATGACTACCGGCACCGTGAAGTTCTTCAACGCAGACAAGGGCTTCGGCTTCATCACGCCTGCTGACGGCGGCAAGGACGTCTTCGTCCATTACTCCAACATCTCCGGCAGCGGGTACCGCAGTCTCGAGTCCGGCCAGGAGGTCGAGTTCGAGGTCGGCAGCGGCCAGAAGGGTCCCGAAGCGCGCAACGTCCAGGTCCGCTAGGACCGGCCGGGTGCCGGGGCAGGTCCCTGCTCCGGCACCCGCTTCGACGCACCCCACCGACACCGATCGGACGGGGTGCGTCCTCCCCGTCCCGAGCCCGGCACGCCCCGGTCGGCCCGGCCCGGTACGTCCGAGCCCACCGGCCGGACGGGCCTGCCCACCGGGAGCATCCGTCGGGCCGACCGGTCCCCTACCATCAGGGGACATGGACACGCCCGCGTCCCCGGCACCCGAGCGGGCCGGGCTGCCCACGGGAACGACCCGGTCACGGCCGGCACCGCTCGGGAGGACGTGACCGGCGACCAGCCCGTCGAGCGACCGCCCTTCAGCGACGAGCTCGAAGCCTGGCTGTCCGGGGACGGTCCGAAGACCCTCGGCGCGCTCCTCGACGTCTTCGAGGAGCGGAGCGTGGCCGTGGCCGTACTCGTCCTCATGATCGTCCCCGCCCTGCCCCTGCCCACCGGCGGCGTGACCCACGTCTTCGAGGTCATCGCCGCCCTCCTCGCCCTGCAACTGGTACTGGGCCGGCGCACGGTGTGGCTGCCCACGCGGTGGCGGGAACGGGTCCTCGGCGAGGCCACCACGGGCAGGGCCATCCCCTTCATCGTGCGGCGGGTTCGATGGTTCGAACGCTTCTCGCGCCCCCGGGGCAGCCGGCTGCTGGCCCGGCGTCCGGTCCGCCGCCTGCTCGGGCTGGTCCTGCTGGCCTTCGCCGTCACGGCCGGGCTGGCCCCGCCCTTCTCGGGCCTCGACACCCTTCCGGCCCTCGGAGCTGCGGTGGTCGCCCTCGGGATCATCCTCGAGGACGTCGTGGTCATCGCCGTCGGTGGGGCCATCGGCGTCTCCGGGGCCCTCCTCATCCTCACCGTGGGCGCGGCCCTCGTCCGGTGGTTGCGGGGGCTGTTCTAGCCGGCCCGACCGGGCCCGACCCGGCACGCCGCGGTCGCGCCGGGAAGGCGGTGCCGGCGACGGGCCACCGCGGGGTAGGCGGCAGCGGCGATCCAGCGCGCGGGCGGCAGCAACAGAACGGTCCCCACCAGCCGCCGGGGCCCCCGCCCCGACCGAAGGGCGGCGGCGATGGCGAGGTGCCCGGCCCGGGGCCGTCCCGGGGGGTCCACCCACTGCACCGCGGCTCGCGCCTCCTCGACGGTCAACTCCAGCTCGGCCAACCCGTCCGGCCCGAGCACCTGCCAGGGGACGGCCTCGGCGGCCCCGTCCCACCCGTTCGCCGCCCACCGGGCCGCCGCCGTGCACGAGCCGCACTCGCCGTCGTACACGAGCACCGGCCTGCGCTCCATTCCGGCAGCCTACCGGCGGACCGTGCCCGTCCCCCGGGGCCGGCGGCGGCGGGCCGCCACTCGGACAGACCGACCCTCCGGTTCGGCGCGAGACTGGTCCCATGGGTACCGACGACGCCCGGGCCGCCCTGGTCGCCTGGAGAGACGCCTTCCCCGCCGACCCGTTCGCCGGCGACCACGAGCTCCGAGCCGTGCTCGCGGCCGCGCTCCCGGCCGACCGGCTGACGGCCCTCGAGGCTCGGGCCTCGGCCTTCGCCCGGAAGGTCACCGGTGTGGTGGGTCCCGCCGCCCGCCGCTACGAGCAGCATGACCACCTTCCCGAACTGGCCCGCTGGGACGGCCTCGGCCACCGCACCGAGGCCGTGGAGTTCGACCCCGCCTACCACGAGGCCGGCCGGGCGGTGTGGGGCAGCGGACTGGTGGCCCTCTCCGGCACGCCGGGCTCGGCCTTCGAGCAGGCCACCCTCCTCTACCTGCTCGCCCTGGAGGGCGAGGCCGGCCACGCCTGCCCGGCCACCTGCACCATCGGGCTGGCCCGCGCCCTCCGACGCGCCGCCGACGACGCGGTACGGGACCGCTTCCTGCCCGACCTGGTCGACCCCGAGTACGCCACCGCCACCCGCGCCTCACAGTTCCTCACCGAGGTCCAGGGAGGCAGCGACGTGGGTGCCAACGAGTGCGCCGCCGTGCCCGCCGGGGACGGCACCTACCGGATCACCGGCGAGAAGTGGTTCTGCTCCGTGGCCGACGCCGGGCAGTTCTTCCTCACCGCCCGGGTGGAAGGCGGGTCCCCCGGCACCCGGGGCCTCGGCAGCTTCGTCGTCCCCCGTCTCGTGGACGGGGCGCCCAACGGATTCGCCCTCCGCCGCCTGAAGGACAAGCTCGGGACCCGGGGCCTGGCCTCCGCGGAGATCGATTTCACCGGGGCCGTGGCCTGGCCGGTCGGCCCGGTCGAGCACGGCTTCCGCACCGCCGTCGGAGTGGTACTCAACACCAGCCGGTGGTTGACGGCGGTGGGCGACGCCGGCATGATGCGCCGGGCGGTCCTCGAGGCCGCCGCCTACGCGGTGCACCGAACCGCCTTCGACCGCCCGATCGGGGAGTTCCCGGCCGTCCGCCGCACACTGGCCGGCATGGCCGCCCAGGCTGCCGGGGCCACCCATCTGGCCTTCGCCCTGACCGCCCTGGAGGACCGCATCGACGCGGACCGGGCGACGGAGGAGGACGTCCTCTTCCACCGGTTCCTGGTCAACGCCACCAAGTACGTGCTCTCCGTGCAGGCCACCGACGTCGTCCACGCCGGCGTGGAGATCCTCGGCGGCAACGGGACCATCGAGGAGTTCAGCGTGCTCCCCCGGCTCTACCGCGACGCCATGGTCTTCGAGTCGTGGGAGGGCTCCCACAACGTGCTGGTGGCCCAGGTCCTCACCGACCTCCGCCGTCTGCCCATCCTCGAGGTGGTGGACGCGCGGCTCCGGACCCTGCTCGGAGGGGCCGACCCCCGGCTGGCACCGGCGGTGGTCAAGGAGCTCGACGCGGCCCTCGACGACGTGCGCCGCTCGGCGGCCGACGAGGAGTTCGGCCGGTGGCACTTCCGCCAGGTGCTCGACCGGCTCGGCACGGTGGCCGAGGTGGTCCACCTGGCCGCGGCCGGTCGGGACGACCTCGCCGGCCAGCTCCTCGCCGAGCTCGACCCGGTGCGCCCCGGGGACGACCCCGGCCTGGTCGACCGGGTCGAGGCCATCGTCGCCGGGCTGGGTTGAGCCCCGGGGTCGCCGGCCGGTTCGGCTCGGGGACCCCGACGGCGGCCGGACGCCGGCACACGGCGACGGCGCGGGCCCCGATCCGCGCCACGTCCGACGGCGCGGCGAACACACATTCGTCGTGCACCGGGCACGCCGGAACGGTGCCGGCGCCCGGGGCGATCCGCCCGCCGGGGCGCGCCTAGCGTGGGTCGCGTGCGCCTCCTCCCGCTGCGCGTCGAAGCCGAGATCGGCCATGCCGACGGCCACCAGCTGGTCGCCGAGCCGAGCCCGTCCTTCGCCTCGGCGGTGGCGCTCGGACCCCTGGAGCTGGCCCTCGAGCCGTCGTCCCGTGGCGTGCGCTGGTCGGTGGCCAACCGTGGTGACCTGGCCGTCACCGTCCGCTCAGTGACCCTCACCTTCGAACTGGCCGAGGTCCGCCTCCCGGTCCGCATGTACCGTCACGGCTACCAGTCGTGGTCGCCGACGGGGGTGGCCACCCTGGGCGTCGACGCCGATCCCTCGACCCTGGCCGACTTCGAGTTCATCCAGGCCGCCCACCACGCCGACCAGCGCCGGGCCCGCCTCGGCGAACTGCGCTCGGAGTGGGTCACGCTCCTGGCCGACGCCGGCGGAGGCGGCCCCCTGCTCCTCGGCTTCGACGGCGGCCACCGCCACGACGGGACGTTCCGGCTCCGGTCCGTGGGCCAGACGACCGAGGTACGGGCCGAGGCCTTCCTCGGCGATGCCGTGCTCCGACCGGGTGCGTCCCGCGACCTGCACGCCCTCCTGGTCGCCGGGGGAGACGGCTCGGACGGTCGCGATCTGCTGGCCGGCTGGGCCGACCAGGTGGGACGGGCCGGGGGGGCACGGACCGACGCCCCCTACCGGGTGGGATGGTGCAGCTGGTACCAGTACTTCCACGACGTGACCGAGGACGACCTGCGGGCCAACCTGGCCCGGTGCTCGGACTGGCCGTTCGAGGTGGTGCAGCTCGACGACGGATACCAGGCGGCCATCGGGGACTGGTTGGCCACCAACGACCGCTTCCCGTCCGGCCTCGACGGCATCGCCGGGGCGGTGGCCGCCGAGGGCCGGACCCCGGGCCTGTGGCTGGCGCCCTTCCTGGTCGCCCCCGACGCCGAGGTGGCCCGGGCCCACCCGGACTGGCTGGCCCGCCACGTCGAACACGGCGTCGACCGGGGGCCGCTGCGCACCTGGTGGAACCCGCCCTGGGGCGGTGGTGACGAGGGCTTCATGTACGGGCTCGACACCACCCACCCCGAGGTCCTCGCCCACCTCCGCTCGGTGGCCGCCGCCGTGGTCTCGGCCGGCTTCAGCTTCCTGAAGCTCGACTTCACCTTCTCCCCGAGCCTCGACGGAGGGTACGCCGACCCGGGCCGTACGCCGGCCGAGCGGGTGCGGGCCGGCTTCGACGCCGTGCGGCAGGGCGCCGGCGAGGACGCCTTCCTGCTCGGGTGCGGCGTCCCCCTGGCCAACGTGGTGGGCGTGGTCGACGCCAACCGCATCGGACCCGACGTGGCCCCGGTGTGGGCCCTGACACCGGGCGACGAGGTGGTTCCCGGCTACCTGGGCATGCAGCCGGCCGCCGCCCACGCCTTCCAGAACACGCTGACCCGGGCCTTCACCCACCGGCGTCTCTGGCTCAACGACCCCGACTGCCTCCTGCTGCGCACGGTCGACACCCGCCTGTCGGCGGCCGCCGCCCGGACGTGGGCCCACGCCGTGGGCCTGTCCGGCGGCATGGCGGTCGTCTCCGACGACCTCGCCCTGCTCGACGGCAGCGCCCGCAGCCTCCTCGAGGAGGTCGTCACCTTGGGGCGGGCCAGCGACGCCGAGGCCCGGGCCGGTCGGGGGGCCCGCTGCCCCGATCTGCTCGAAGAGGCCGTGCCCGGCCGGCTGGAGGTCGCCGGCCACCGCCTGGTCGCCGACCCGACCGACGGCACCTCGCACCTGACCGCGACCGGCGAGGCCCCCCGGTAGCCTGCTGATCGTGGACCCTCTGGCCACGATGGACGAGGCGCACGCCCTCGGCCGCACCGTCACCCACAACGGCGTCGCCCGCCTGCGGGCCGGGGCCCGGGTCCAGCTGCGCCGTTCGATGGGCGTGACGCCCCGGCCGCCGGCACCGTGCACCGACCCGGAAGCGGCCTACTTCCCGCCCGGTTCGGTCACCCGCAGGGTCCACGGCGACCTGCCGGCCATGCTCATCGGCGGCCTCAGCGCCCTGCTCCTCCAGATGCTCCACCCCCTGGCCATGGCCGCCGTGGCCGAGCACTCCGCCTACCGCAGCGACCCACTCGGGCGGCTCCGGCGGACGTCCCGCTTCCTCGGCTCCACGACCTTCGGCACCCGGGAGGAGGCGGCCCAGGCCGTGGCCCGGGTCCGGAGCATCCACGACCGGGTGACGGGCACCGCCCCCGACGGCCGGCGCTACTCGGCGGCCGATCCCGCCCTGCTCGCCTGGGTCCATGCCGCCGAGGTCACGGGCTTCCTGGCCGCAGCCCGGGCCTACGGGCCCGAGCGCCTGACCCCGGCGGAGGAGGACACCTACCTCGACGAGATGGCCCGGGTGGCCCTCGCCCTCGGCGCCACCGAACCACCCCGGTCGGTGGCCGCCCTCGACGACTACCTCGCCGCCGTGCGGCCCGAGCTCCGCCTGACCAGGGAGGCCCGCACCGCCCGGAACTTCATGCTCCGAGGGCCGGGACGGTGGCCCCACGAGGTGTCGACCTACGCTCTCCTCGTGGCCGCCGCCCAGGGCGTCCTGCCCCCGTGGGCCCGGCGACAACTGGGCCTGCCCGCCGTGCCCGCCGCGGACCGACTGGCCGTCCGACCGGCGGCCCGGGCCCTCTCCGGTGCGCTCCGGTGGATCGCCGCCCCGGCCGCCCCGACCGCCCCGGCCGGCGCCTTCCGCTGACCGGCGTCACCCCGGCGGATCGGTCGACTCCGCCACCGCGCCGGCGACCAGTGCCGTGGTGTCGAAGTCGTCCACCGACGTGACCCCGGTGAGGGCCATGGCCACGTCGAGCTCGGACCGGAGCACGTCGAGCACGTGGGCCACCCCGGCCTCGCCCCGGGCGGCCACCGCCCAGGCCCAGGCCCGGCCGACCAGGCAGGCCCGGGCACCGAGGGCGAGTGCCCGGGCCACGTCGAGGCCGCTGCGCACCCCGCCGTCCACGAGGACCTCGGCCCGGCCCCCGACGGCGTCGACCACGCCCGGGAGGGCCCTGACCGTGGACGGAACGCCGTCGAGCTGCCGACCGCCGTGGTTCGAGACGACCACGCCGTCGGCGCCCCGGGCCACCGCCTCCCGGGCGTCATCGGGGTCGAGGATGCCCTTCAGCACCACCTTGCCCATCCAGTGTTCGCGCACCCAGGCCAGATCGTCCCAGGTGACACTGGGGTCGAACTGGCCGTCGACCCACCGCCGGAAGTCCTCGGGCACCGTCCCCCCGGGCACCGCCTTCTCGAGGTTGCCGAAGGTGAGCGGGCGTCCGCCGAGGGCCACGTCCCGCACCCAGGCCGGGTGGAGGCCGAGATCGAGGCCACGCACCACCCGCCTGGCCGCGGAGAGCCGGCCGGACATGCCGTTACGGACGTCCCGGTACCGGGCGCCGACCACGGCCAGGTCGACGGTCAACACCAGCACCGAGCAGCCCGCTGTCGCCGCCCGGGCCAGGAGGTCCTCGGCGTAGCCGCGGTCGCGCATGACGTAGAGCTGGAACCAGGGCGCGCGGGGCGACGCCCCGGCCACCTCCTCGATGCCGCAGATGGAGACGGTCGACTCGCAGAACGGAACGCCGGCTGCGGCTGCGGCCCGGGCCGCCTGGACCTCGGCCCGGCGGGCGAACATGCCGGCCAGGCCGACCGGAGCGAGCACCACCGGAAGGGCCAGCTCCTCGCCCAGGACGGTCGTGGCCGTCGACCGGGCCGACACGTCCCGCAGGACCCGCTGGCGCAACAGGACGCCCTGGAGGTCCCCGACGTTGGCCGCCAGCGCTCGTTCCTCGTAGGCCCCTCCGTCGATGTAGTCGAACAGCTGGCGGGGCAGCCGGCGACGGGCGAGCTCGCGGTAGTCGCCGACCGAGGCGGGAGCGAGGCCGAGGGAGCGGTCGCGTGCGGTGAGGTTCATGCGCCCATGCTGCCCGGTGGCCACGGTCCGTGCCCACCGCGTCCTGCTCAACCGGGCCGCACGGTCCCGAGATCCGGTCGGTGCGGCCGGACCGGTTGGTGCGCCCCGCCGAGGGCCAGCACCTCCTCGAACCCCTCCCGGAGGCAGGTCACGAAGACCTCCGGGTCCGGCATGGCCGCCGTGTCCATGGTGCAGCCCAGGTAGCACGTCCCGTCGTAGGAGACGAGGGTGACGTTGCAGGCGGCGCCGGTGGTCGGACCGAAGGCCACGTAGCCCACCAGCTCGGCGCCGGCCAGGAAGAGGGGGGCGGCCACCCCGGGGACGTTGCTGGCCAGGAAGTCGACGTGCTTGAGCATGGAGCCGACCACCCCGGGGGGAAGCAGGTTCAGGGCGCCGGCGATGGCCTCCGAGAGGGGGAGGGCCTCCTCGTGGCGGGCGGCCCGGCACTGCCACCCGGTCATCCGGAGCCGGGCACCGGCGTCGGGCTCCCCCACCGGCACGGTGAACCGCTCGAGGGTGATGCGGTTGCCTCCGACCGGGTCACCGGGCCGGCGGAGCGAGATGGGCATGGTCATCCGCAGGGCGTCCACCGGCGCGCCGTGGTGCTCGTGGTAGCGGCGCATCCCACCGGTGACCGAGGCCACGAAGGCGTCGTTGAGGGTCCCGCCCACGGTGGCACCGGCCCGCTTGAGGTCGGTGAGATCGACCTCGAGGTGGCCGAGGGCACGCTCCAGGCTCCGTCCGGTCATGACCGGGGACAGGGTGTCGGCCACCGGCCGAACGAACCGCCCGACGGACCCCACCGTGGCCAGGGTGTCGAAGGTCGTCCGCACCGGGTGGAGGAGCGTCTCGGAGAGTGCCGGAACGAGCCGGCCGGCGCCGTCCCGCACGGCGCCGGTCACCCGGCGGGCGTTGTGGAGGAATGCGCCCCACACGAGTCCGGCAACGCCCGGAGCCGGGTCCGGTGCCGGCACGGGCACCGGCTCGAGGGGGCCGGCCTCGGGCGTCGTGTCGAAGAGGAGGGGGGCGAGCTGCATCCCGCCGATCCCGTCGGTCAGCGAGTGGTGGACCTTCATGACGAGCGCGGCCTCGTCGTCGACCAGGCCCTCGACCAAGGTCAGGACCCACAGGGGCCGGGTCGGGTCGAAGGCCTCCATGGCCTCGGTGCGCACGATCTCGAGCACCGTGTCGCGGGTGCGAGGGGCCGGCGCCTCCATCCTCCGGAAGTGGAAGCCGAGGTCGAACTCGGTGTCCACCCACCGCGGGGTGGCGAGGTGTCCCGGTGACGCCAGGGGACGCTGCCGGAAGCGAGGGGCGAGGCGGGTGGCCCGCTCGAGGCGGGCGGCGAACATCTCGGCGTCGGGCCGGCCGGCCAGCCAGGCCACGGCCAGGATGGTCGAACGCAGCCCCGGGTCTTGCTCCATGCTCCAGGCGAGTGCGTCGGCGTTGCCCATGTAGTGCCCGCCTGCCGCCCCGGGGCGGGCCGCCGGTGCACCGTCGCTCCCCATGGCTCCCTCCTCCCTGCGCCCTCCAGGGCGAACCTAGGAGACCGGCCCCGGGGCCGGGAAGGGCCAAAGGTCCTGTCTCTCCAGGCCCGGGGCCGGGCCACCGGTCCCGGGTTGAGCGACCGGGCGCCCCGGGCTAGGTTGTCGGGTCTTGTGTTCCGCACCCGGTCGAGACCGCAGGTGGTAGGAGACGCAGGGTCACCCCGCCGGGCCCTGGTGCCGGCCGTGGTACTCACGACGCTCGCCGCACTGGCCACCCTCGCGGTGGTCCCCTCGACGCGACCGGCCGGCGCCGACCCGGTGGCCGGCCTGCAGGCCCAGGCCGGCGCCATCGCCCAGAAGCTCGTCCTCGAGCAGCTCCAGGTCGACGCCTTCCAGCAGCAGTCGTCCGTCGCCGCGGCGCGGGTGGCCGCCGACGGCCGGGCCATCGCCCAGCTCGACGGAGAGATCACCACCGACCAGCAGGCCATCGACCAGCGGCTCACCCTGGTCCGTCGCCAGGCCATCATGTCGTACGTCAACTCCGGAGCCGACTCGTCGGCCGCCGACACGGCCCTCTTCACCGGTGGGGCCGGCCGGGCCCAGACGGTGGCCGAGTACACGAACCTCGCCGTGGGCAACATCACGACCGCGCTGGCCCAGCTGCACGCGGCCCAGCACGCCCTCGAGGCCGAGCAGACAGCGCTCCAGCAGCGGCTGGCCCAGGACCGGACCGACCAGGCGAGCCGGTCCTCGGCCCTGACCCAGGCCCAGGCCGCGGCCCAGCAGCTCCAGGCCCAGCAGGCCCAGGTCACGGGCCAGCTGGCCGCAGCGGTGGCCAACGCCCAGGCCGCCCAGGCGCGGGCCGCGGCCGCGGCGGTCGCCCAGGCCCAGGCCCAGGCCCAGGCCCAGCGCACCCCGCCGCGGCCTCCGGCACCGGTCCCGTCCTCCCCGGGGGCCGCCCCGACAGGCGGAACCCAGACCCAGACCCCGTCGCCCCCACCGGTCCCCGGTGGTTCCGGCCTCGTCGACCCGCCGCTCAACGCCTTCCTCCAGTGCGTCGTCCAGGCCGAGTCGGGGGGGAACTACGGGGCCGTGTCGCCCGACGGCCTCTACATGGGGGCCTTCCAGTTCAGCCAGCCCACCTGGAACACGGCGGCCCAGGCCGCCGGCCTGACCTCACTGGTGGGCGTCCCGCCCAACCGGGCGTCCAAGCCCGCCCAGGACACCGTGGCCGTGACCCTCTACAACCTCGACGGCCAGCAACCCTGGCTCGGCGACCGCTGCGTCGGCTGACCCCGGGGGCCGGGTCCTGGCCGCGCCGGCCGTGGGGGACGACGACGTCCGCCCCGGCAGATTCCGACCCGCACCCCCGTCCGACGTCCGGAGCCCCGCCGCCTCGAAGCGGGGTGGGCCGCACCACCTCCGGCGAGGTCGGGCGGCCGGGCCCGACCGCCCGACCAACCCGTGGATCCCGTCGGCGCCCGGGTGCGAGCCTACGGGCGACCGCCGGACCCTCGAGGGTCGCCGGCAGGCCCCGCGCCGTCGGGGTGCGGGGCGTGGGCGGCCTCGAGACCGAGCAGGTAGCGCTTGCGGGCCGTCCCCCCGCCGTACCCACCGAGTGCGCCGTCGGCGCCGATCACCCGGTGGCACGGCACGATGAGCGCCACCGGGTTGCGCCCGTTGGCCGAGCCGACGGCCCGGGCCGCTCCCGGGACGCCGACCCGCCGGGCCAGCTCGCTGTAGCTCACGGTCTCGCCGTAGGGGACGGCGAGGAGCGCCTCCCAGACCCGGCGCTGGAACGCCGTGCCCTCCAGGCCGACGGGCACCTCGAACGTGGTACGTCGGCCGGCGAAGTACTCCTCGAGCTGGGCCACCACCGGGGCGAACCAGGCGTCGTCGGGCACGCCGGCGACGGCCGGCGGGGCGTGGCGCTGATCCTCCATCGACAGACCGGTGAGGGTCCGGCCGTCGGAGACGAGGGTCAGGAGGCCGAGGGGGCTGGCCATCGTGGCGGTCCGTGTCGCGGTGTCGGTGGTCGGGCGCATGGGGACTCCTCTGGGGTTCGATGGGTGGGGGCCGGTCGCCACCGTCGGGACGGAGCGGTCCTCGTGGTCCCCCACAGCCTGCCCTACCGGGCGCCGGCGTTCACCGGGAGCGGGTGGGCCGGGCCGACCGGGCCGGTGGCCCCGGGCGGAGGAGGCGACGGGCAGGAAGGACCGCGAGTCGCCGGGCACGGCCTTCTACGCTCTTGGGGATGACCGCCCGGGGGGGACCTGCCGATCCGTCTGCCGCACGCGCCGACGGTGCCGAGGTGGCACGGGGGTCCGGCCCGCCGGCACCGGTCCCCGATCGCCGACGGGGCGACACCGGTGGGCCGGGCCGGGCCGCCCCGGGTTCGTCCCGGGGATACGCCTGGGTCCAACGTTCCGGGCGCGACCGGCGCGCACAGGTGCGGCTCGTGCTGGACGAGGTCGAGGGGGTCGTGGTCCTGAGCGACCGACGGATGCCCCGCAGCCGGGCCACCGTCCCCCTGATCGCCGTCTCGCCGGGCGGCGTGTTCGTGATCGACGCCCGCCACCAACGGGGCCTGGTACACACCAAGCATCCCGGGTCGCTCGGCCGCCTCGGGCGACCCGAGCTCCATGTGGGCAGGCACGACTGCACCGACGCGCTGGTGCAGGTGCAGCTGCAGGGGGACGCGGTCCACGCCGCCCTGGCCGCCACCCCGTGGGGCGACGAGGTGCCGGTCCAGCCGATGCTCTGCCTCACCCGGGCGGAGTGGGGCTGCGCCTGCGCTCTCGTCGTCGACGGGGTGTGGGTGGGGTGGCCGCGCCTGGTGCCGCCCCGTCTGGCCGCCCCGGTGGTCATGGACTCCCCGGGGGTGGCCGAGGTCTCCCGCATGATCGCCGACCGCATGCCCGCCCCCTGACCGGCGCACCCGGCCGGCCCCCCCGTCACCGCTGGTCGGCCTCCCGCCAGCAGTACCAGGCCACCAAGGTGCGGTGGGGCCGGAAGGCCTCGCCCAGCGCCTCCAGCTCGGCCGGGGTGGGAAGGTCGGTGAGGCCCCACGCCCGGGCGAAGCCGGCCCGGACCCCGTAGTCGCCCACGGGCCAGACGTCCGGGCGCCCGAGGGTACCGAGCAGGAACATCTGCGCCGTCCACGGACCCACGCCGCGGACCACGGTGAGACGGGCGACGACCTCTTCGTCGCCCAGGACCCCGATCCGGGTGAGGTCCACCTCCCCTGAGGCGACGCGCTCGGCCAGGTCGCGCACGGAGGCGGCCTTCGCCCGGCTGAGGCCGCAGGCGGCCAGCACCTCCGGCGGGGTGGCGATGACCCGCTCGGCCGTCACCTCGCCGTCGAGCGCGGCCTCGAACCGGCCGTGGATGGTGTCGGCCGCCCGTCCCGCCAGCTGCTGGAAGACGATCGACCGGGCCAGGGCGGCGAAGCGCCGGGAGGAGCGGACCGGCCGGCGGGCCGGCGGCAGCCCGTGGCGGTCGGCCAGCTCGGCGAGGACCGGGTCGCGGGCCCCGAGCCAGGCCACGGCCTCGGCCAGCGGGAGCGAGGGCGGGGGCACGACCCGATCCTGCCAGCCCCGGACGGTGGGAACGACCCGGGCCGATCGCGTAGGCTGGCCGCCCGCCGGATCCGCCCCGCCCGGCGGGGCCCCGACGATCGGCCCGGCGGCCGGGAGGAGGAACCGTGGAGGGAGACGTCGTCAGTGTGGAGCGGGTGATCCCGGCGCCACCGCAGGCCATCTTCGCCCTGGTGGCCGACGCCTCGCGCCATCCTGACCTCGACGGGTCGGGCACCCTTCGACAGGTGAAGGCCGGGGCCCCCGGGCACCTGGCCCTCGGGGCGACCTTCGGGATGTCGATGCAGATGGGCCTGCGCTATTCGACGGTCAACACCGTCGTCGAGTTCGAACAGGATCGAAGGATCGCCTGGCAGACGAGGCCGGGCGGTGCTCTCGGGCGCCTCGTCGGCGGCCCCGTCTGGCGCTACGAGCTCGTATCCGCCGACGGCGGGACCCTGGTGCGCGAGAGCTGGGACCTCTCCGGGAACCGCCAGCGGGCCGTGCTGCGCCTGGGCGGCCTCCCCGAGAAGACCCGCCGCAACATGGCCCGGACCCTGGAGCGCATCGAACAGCTCGTGGCCGCGGCCGACTGAACCGGGCCCACCGGGGGAAGCCCCCGGGGCTCCCCGACGTTGGACCGCCCGTGACCGACCTGTCCGTCCTCGATCTCGCCACCGTGACCGAAGGGTCCACGGTCGCCGACGCCCTCCACGACACGGTGCGGCTCGCCCCGCTCGTCGAGGGACTCGGGTACCGGCGCCTCTGGGTGGCCGAGCACCACGGGATGCCCTCGGTGGCCAGCTCGGCACCGGCCGTCCTCGTGGCCCATCTGGCCGACGCCACCACCACACTGCGGGTGGGAGCCGGCGGGGTGATGCTCCCCAACCACGCGCCGATGGTCGTGGCCGAACAGTTCGCCACGCTCGAGGCCCTCCATCCCGGACGCATCGACCTCGGTCTCGGGCGGGCCCCGGGCACCGACCCGGTGACGGCGCAGGCCCTGCGGCGCACCGGACCGGGGGCAGAGCGCTTCCCCCAGGACGTGGTCGAACTCCTCACCTACCTCGTGCCCGCGGAGGGGACGCCCCCACCCCCGGCGCCGGTCCCCGGACGCGGGTACCTCCCGGAGGTGTGGCTCCTCGGCTCCTCCACCTTCAGCGCCGAGCTCGCCGGACTGCTGGGCCTCCCCTTCGCCTTCGCCTACCACTTCAGCCCGGGACCGGTCGACCAGGCGCTGGCCCGGTACCGCGCCGTCTTCCGGCCCTCGGGCCTCGGGCCTCGGCGAGCGTCCCCACGCCATGGTGGCCGTGTCCGTCCTGTGTGCCGATTCGGAGGAAGAGGCCGCCTGGTTGGCCGGGCCCTCGGCCCTCACCGTCCTGCAGCTGCGCTCGGGACGGCTCACCCCGCTCGTCACCCCCGAGCACGCCGCGGCCTACCCGTTCACCCCCGAGGAGCGGAGCGTGGTCGACGCCGTGACCGCGACCCACGTGGTGGGCGCCCCGGACCGGGTGTGCGCCGGGCTGCAGGCGCTGGCCGACCGCACCGGGGCCGACGAGCTCCTCTTGGCCACCCGGGCCCACTCCTTCGCCGTCCGGGCCCGCTCGCTCGAACTGGTGGCCGAGCACTGGACCGCCACCGGCTCGACCCCGCCTGCCCGGTGAGGTGCGGTCCGGTGGGTGGGCACCGCCGTCAGCGCCCGGCCACCCGGGGGAGCACCGCCTCGCCCAGAAGGGCGAGATGGTCGAGATCGGCGAGGTCGAGGACCTGGAGGTAGCAGCGCGAGGCGCCGAGCCCGGCGAAGCGGCCGATCCCGGCCACCACGTCGTCGGGGGTGCCGCACAGGCCGCTGCGACGGAGCTCGGCGACGTCGTGTCCGATGGCGGCGGCCCGACGGGCCAGCTCGTCCCCGTCCCGCCCGCAGCAGACCACCTGGGCCACCGACCACACCAGGGTGGACGGGTCGCGTCCGGCCGCGGCGCAAGCCCCTCGGACCCGGTCGAACTGGGCCGCGGTGTCCTCCGGCGAGGAGAAGGGCATATTGAACTCGGCGGCGTAGGCGGCTGCCAAGCGCGGGGTGCGCCGTGGGCCCCCACCGCCCACGATGACCGGTGGGCCGGGCCGCTGCACCGGCTTGGGCAGGGCCGGGCTGTCGACCAGCCGGTAGTGGCGCCCGTCGTGGGAGAAGCGTTGCCCCTCCGGCGTGGCCCACAGGCCGGTCACGACGGCGAGCTGCTCCTCGAGGCGCTCGAACCGCTCGCCGAGCGGTGGGAAGGGGACGCCGTAGGCGGTGTGCTCGTCGCTGAACCAGCCTGCCCCGAGGCCCAGCTCGACGCGACCGGCGCTCATGGCGTCCACCTGGGCCACGCTGATGGCCAACGGCCCCGGATGGCGGAACGTGGCCGACGTGACGAGGGTGCCGAGGCGGATACGGCTCGTCTCCCGGGCGATCCCGGCCAGGGTCACCCATGCGTCGGTGGGTCCGGGTAGGCCGTCGCCGCCCCCCATGGCGAGGTAGTGGTCGCTGCGGAAGAAGGCGTCGAAGCCGTGGTGCTCGGCGGCCAGGGCCACGGCCAGGAGGTCGTCGTAGGAGGCGCCCTCCTGGGGCTCGGTGAAGATGCGGAGGTCCATCCCTCCGGTCTAGCCGTCCCGGCGCGCCGCCGTCCGGGAGGTGACGTCTGGTTCAGCCGACGGCCAGCCCCGGGTCGGCGAGGTGCCCGGCCCGCTCCGCGTCGCCCGTGCCCGCTCCGCTCCCGGCCAGGGCCGGGTCCTCGCTCGGCCGCTCGAGACCGGACGCCGTCCGCAGGGTCACCTGCTTCAACAGGAGCGTGAAGGCGAACATGACCGCGGCGAGGGGCACGCCGAGCAGGAAGACCGAGTGCAGCGAGCGGACGAACGACTCGAGGATGCCGTGCTGGACCGCCGGCGGGAAGGCGCGGAGCTGGGCCGGGCTCATGGAGAAGTTGCCGTGGACGTGGAGACCCTTCGCCGCGGCACCGGGCACGAGGAGGGGGAGCCAGTGGCTGAGGCCGGCGATGAAGACCGCACCGAACAGCGACGTGCCGAAGGCCCCTCCGAGCGAGCGGAAGAACGTCACCGCGGCCGTACCGGTACCGATCTGCGTCACCGGCACCGCGTTCTGCGTGGCCAGCACCATGATCTGCATGGTCATGCCCATACCGGCCCCGAGCACGACGACGTACAGGCTCATGGTGACGTGCGAGGTGTCGAGGCCGAGGTCGGAGAGCAGCCACATGCCGACGATGACGAGCACCGAACCGATGATGGGCATGGCCTTGTAGTGCCCGGTGCGGGTCACGATCTGGCCGGAGAGGACCGACGAGACGAGGAGGCCGAGCATCAGCGGGACCATGAGCAGCCCCGAGATCATGGCCGACACGCCGTCGACGAGCTGGAGGTAGAGGGGCAGGTAGATGATGGCCCCGAACATGATCATGGAGAGCAGGAAGGCCACCACCGACGAGGTCCGGAAAACTCCGATCCGGAAGAGCTCCGGGGGCAGGAGCGGCTCGGGCGCGTAGTGCTCCCAGATCACGAAGGCGGTGAGGACGACGATCGCCGACGCCAGCAGGACGACGATGACGGGCGACCGCCACGGATACTGGGCGCCGCCCCACACGGTGACGAGGAGCGCCGCGGTGACCCCCACCATCATGAGGCCCGCTCCCAGGAAGTCGATGCGGTGGCTCTGGCGGCGGAAGGGAAGGCGGAGCACGGCCGAGGTCACCACCAGGGCCACGATGCCGATGGGCAGGTTGATGTAGAAGATCCAGCGCCAGGACAGGTTGTCGGTGAAGACGCCGCCGAGGAGCGGGCCGGCCACGGCCGAGAGGGCGAAGGTGGCCCCGAAGTAGCCCTGGTAGCGGCCGCGCTCCCGCGGGGAGACGACGTCGGCGATGATCGTCATGGCCATGGCCATCAGCCCGCCGGCGCCGATGCCCTGGACGCCGCGAAAGGCCACCAGTTCGCCCATGTTCTGGCTGAGGCCGGACAGCACCGAGCCCACCAAGAACACCACGATGGCGAATTGGAAGATCCCCTTGCGCCCGAACTGGTCGGAGAGCTTGCCGTAGAGGGGGGTCGAGATCGTGGACGTGAGCAGGTAGGCCGTGACCACCCAGCTGATGTGGCTGAGGCCGTGGAGGCTGTTCACGATAGTGGGCAGGGCGGTCCCGACGATCGTCTGGTCGAGGGCGGCGAGGAACATCCCGAGCATGAGCCCGCTGAAGACGAGAAGGATCTGGCGGTGGGTCAGGGCGACCTGGTGGCCCTCACCGGTCGGCGGAGCGGACCCGGCCGGCTCGACGGCGCGGGCGTCACGGCCCGCGGTGTCGAGGGTCATCGGGTCCCCCCGTCGCGGTCACGCGGACGGTGGAGGTCGGCCCCGAGCCGCAGGAGGCTCCGGGCCAGGGCGTCGCGCTCCTCGTCGGTCCATCCGGCGATGGCCTCGGTCAGCACCTGGCGTCGGGCCTCGGAGACGGCCCCGAGCACGGCCGCTCCCCGCCCGGTGAGGCTGAGCAGCGAGGCGCGTCCGTCGGCCGGATCGGGCACCTTCTCCACCAGCCCGGCGGCCACCAGGTCGCGGACGTGACGGCTGACCGTCGACACGTCGAGGTCGACCTCCCGGGCCAGGTCCGAGAGGCGGGCCGGAGCCTGTTCGGAGATGCGGACGAGCAGCCAGTGGCCGGAGCGGTTGACGCGGACCCCGTCGGGCAGCGCCCGCTCGGGGACCTCCAGGCGGAGGATGGACCGGGCCACCTGGGTGAGCGAACGCTCGAGGACGGCCGAGACCCGCGGCACCGCGGCGGTCGACGGGGGGCGGTCGGTGGTCCTGGTCGTCCCGGTCATGGCTGTCGGCGGGGGGGCCCGACCGCCGGTCGGGCCCGGGAGCGGTCAGGCGGTGCCCAGGTAGGTGCTTGCACCAAGCAAGTATACCCGATGCCCCGGCCTCGCCCGGGCGGCCCGTCCGGCCGCCCGATCCGGGCCACCGGGCCACCGGGCGCCGTGGCCGTGACCGTGGCCACCGTCGCGAGCGGCCAGGGCCCGGCCCAGGACGAGCACCCCGGCCACCTCACCCCCGGAGAGGCGCAGTGCGGCCGCCGCGCTCTGGGCCCGGGCACCGGTGGTGGTGGTGTCGTCCACCAGCAGCACCCGCCGGTCGCGCCCGACGTCGGGGCCGGTCCCGGCCAGCAGGGCGAACCCCTTCCGGTCGGCGACCAGGTGGTCCACGACCGCCGGACCCCGGCCGAGCAGGCGGCGGTGGACCGCGGCCAGTGACGGGACGGACTCGATGAGGGCCTCCACCGGGGCGGGTCCCGGACGGTGCGAGGAGGGCACGGCGGCGACCAGGTCCCACCGGCCGAGACGGCCGAGCGGGGGACGGTCGGGCTGGGCCACGGCGCCACCCAACTCGGCCGCGAGCCGCCTCCGGCAGGCGGCGCGGGCCTCGGCCACCGGGGCGTCCTTGTAGCCGCGCAGGAGCTGGTGGGTGCGGTCGCCCACGCGGTACTCGCACAGCGCGACCACGGGAACGAGGGGGAGCCCGAGCTGGCCGGCCACCCGCCGGCAGCAGAAGCACAGACCGTGGCCGGCCGCCACGCCACGGCGGCAGACCCGGCACGCCGGCCCGTCGTCGGCCGGTGGGGGGGACGGCAGCAGGGGCTGGGCCACGTCGCTCCTTCCGCTTCCGGCGACGGGGCCGGGGGCCTCGGGCGACGCGGGCCGCGAGCGCACCGTTCAGGCGGCTGGCGGGCCGTCGTCGGGACGGTGGAGGAGGAAGGTACCGGTCGAGCGGCTGACCAGCCGACCCGCGTCGTCGGTGACGGTGCCCTCGCCGTAGGCGACCTGGCGGGCCAGGCGCACCACCTGGCCGCGGAGGCGGTAGGCGGTGCCCCGCTCGGCCGGGCGCATGGTCTCGACCTTCATCTCGAGCGTGGCCCGGGTCCGGGCCCGCCCGGCCAGGGCGGCGTTGATGGCGAAGTTCATGGCTGCGTCGAGCAGCAGCCCGTGCACGCCGGCCTGGACGATGCCGTGGGGGTTGCACGCCGCCGCGGCCGGGGTGAAGCTCCCCTCCACCCAGCCCAGGTCCTCGCCGTCGACCCCGTAGGCGTCGAAGGAGGCGCCCACCGTCCCGATGAGCTCCATCCCGCCGTCGCCGAGCCAGCGGTCCATGTCCTTGATGCGGCCGGTCACGGCCCCGACCGTAGTGCCAGGCTGGATCACGCCCGCGCGCTCCCCCGGCCGGCGGCGGCGTTCTCGCAGGTCAGCCCGGTCCGACAGGGCTCGGATCCGGCCGATGGCCCACCGGCCCCGCTCCCGGTAGAGTACTTGACCGAGCGGTCAAGTACTCTGGCCGCCCGGCAGGACCGGACGACCGGGCAGTACCCGCGGTGCAGTACCCGCTGCGCAGCGCCCACCGACCACCGGGTTCAGCCGGCAGGATCCGTTCCGCCGGACCTCGGAAGGAGAGGCACCATGACCACCGCCGTCATCGTCGACGCCGTGCGCACCCCGGGAGGCAAGCGCAACGGCAAGCTCCGCAACTGGCACGCCGCCGACCTCGGCTCCGAGCCGCTCAAGGCGCTGATCGAGCGCAACGACCTCGACCCCGCCCTCGTCGACGACGTGATCATGGGCTGCGTCATGCAGGTCGGCGAGCAGTCGCTCAACGTGGGTCGCAACGCCGTCCTGGCCGCCGGGTTCCCCGAGTCGGTCCCCGCCACCACCATCGACCGCCAGTGCGGCTCGTCCCAGCAGGCCCTGCACTTCGGCGCCCAGGGCGTGATGGCCGGCGCCTACGACGTCGTCATCGGCGGCGGTGTCGAGGTCATGACCCGGACGCCGATGGGCTCGTCGGTCGTGCGCGACCTCGGCTACCCCTTCGGCCCCCGCGTCATGCAGCGGTACGCCGAGCGTGGCGGGCTGGTGAGCCAGGGCGAGGGCGCCGAGCTGATCGCCGAGCAGTGGGACCTCTCCCGCGAGCAGCTCGACGAGTTCTCCGCCCGCTCCCACCAGCGCGCCGCCCGGGCCACAGCCGAGGGGCGCTTCGAGCGCGAGATCATCCCGGTGGCGATCAAGGACGACGATCGGGCCGACACCGACGAGCGCATCACCGCCGACGAGGGCATCCGCCCCGACAGCACCGTCGAGTCGCTGGCCAAGCTCAAGCCCGCCTTCCGCCCGGAGAACGGCCGCATCACGGCCGGCAACTCCTCACAGATCACCGACGGTGCCTCGGGGGTGCTCATCATGAGCGAGGCGAGGGCTGGCGAGCTCGGTCTCACCCCCCGGGCCCGCTTCCATGCCTTCGCCGTGGCCGGGAGCGACCCGATCACCATGCTGACGGGTCCCATCCCGGCCACCAAGTCCGTACTGGAGCGGGCCAAACTGACCATGGACGACATCGACGTCGTGGAGATCAACGAGGCCTTCGCCCCGGTCGTGCTGGCCTGGGCCAAGGAGCTCCACGCCGACATGGACAAGGTGAACGTGAACGGCGGAGCCATCGCCCTCGGCCACCCGCTCGGGGCCTCGGGCGCCAAGCTCATGGCCACGCTGCTCAACGAGCTCGAGCGGACCGGCGGCCGCTACGGCCTCCTCACCATGTGCGAGGGCGGGGGCATGGCCAACGCCACCGTCATCGAGCGCCTCGGCTGAGCGGCCGCCCGCCCCACCGGCGGGCCCCGGGGCGGTTGACGGGTCGCCGGTCGCGGGGCCGGCGACCCCGCGACCCGGGTCGTCAGCGGTAGCGGGTGGCGACGAGCAGGCCGGCGAAGATGAACCCGATGGCGACGAGCAGCCAGAGGTTGTTCACCCCGCCGGGCAGGGCGTTCACGTAGTTGAGGATGACCACCAGGACACCGAGGACGAAGAAGGCGACCATGAGGACCCCGACCCACCGGGGGCTGACCTTCACGCTCCGGTCGACCGGCGGGGTGTAGCGCACGTTGGCAACCGGTCGGCCGGTGCCACCCGGGCCGCCCCTGGCCGTGGCCCGCCCTCCGGAGGAGCGCCCCTTCTGTCCTGCCCTGCCCGGTCCCCGTCCGGCGGTGGTTGCCATGGGCGAAGGATAGCCAGTCACCGGCAGCCATCCGGTGCGGGCCGGGGCCGGGGCCGGTACCCTCGGGGGGTGGGCCCCCGGGTGCTGGTCATCGACAATTACGACTCGTTCGTCTACAACCTCGTCCAGCAGCTGGGCGAGCTGGGCGCCGAACCGGTCGTCCACCGCAACGACGCCATCGACATCGAGGGGGTTCGGGCCGCCCGACCCGACGCCGTGCTCCTCTCCCCGGGGCCGGGCCGGCCCGAGGCGGCCGGGGTGACCACCGCGGTCGTCCGGGCCCTGGGCGGCGAGGTGCCCATCCTCGGTGTCTGCCTCGGCCACCAGGCCATCGGCCAGGTCTACGGCGGCGAGGTGGTCCGGGCCCCGACCCTCATGCACGGGAAGACCTCGGCCATCCACCACCGGGGTGTCGGGGTCTTCTCCGGCCTGCCGGAGCCGTTCGTGGCCACCCGGTACCACTCGCTGGTCGTCGAGCCCTCCACCCTGCCCGACGTCCTCGAGGTCACGGCCCGGACCGACGACGGGGTGATCATGGGCCTGCGCCACCGGACCCTGGCCGTCGAGGGCGTGCAGTTCCACCCCGAGTCGCTGCTCACGCCGAGCGGGCCCTCCCTCCTGGCCAACTTCCTCGCCGCCGCCTGACCCACCGGCCCCGGCGGGGTCAGCCGCCCAACGTGGTGGTGGTGGTCGACGACGTGGTGGTGGTGGTCGGGACCGTGGTGGTGGTCGTGGTGGTGGGCGGCGGGCCGGTCGACACCACGATGTCGACCGAGCTGCCCGGCGAGACGGGGGTCCCGGCCGGCGGATTCGAGGAGATGACCAGGCCGGCCGAGTACTGGCTCGAGCTCTGCGACGTCACCGAGCCGACGTTCAGGCCCTCGCTGCCGAGGGTCTGGCCGGCCACGGTCTGGGAGAGCCCGCTCAACGAGGGCACGAGCACGTTGGCCGGCCCGGAGGAGGCGTTGAGCGTCACCGTGGCCCCGGCGTTGACCTTGGTGCCCGAGGCCGGGTTGGTGGAGAGGACGGTCCCCTTCTGCGCCGAACTCGACCGGTAGACGACGGTCGACTGCAGCCCGGCGCTCTGGAGGATGGCCTCGGCGTTGCCGACGGTCGTGTTGGTGAGTCCGTCGGGGATGGTGACCTGCTGGACCGGTGCCGGCGTGGCCACCTGGAGGGTGACCGTGTCCCCCTTCTTGACCAGCGCCTGCGGAGCGGGGTTGGTCGAGAGGACCTGGCCGGGCGGGCTCGCCGAGACCTGCCGGACCACGGCGACGTCGAGCCCGTCGGCCTTCAGCGTGGCCGTCGCCACCGCCTGCTGCTGACCCACGACGTCGGGGAGGTTGAAGGACGGGCTGCCGCCGAGGTAGCCGAGGTTGCGGAGGAGGAAGAAGGCGGCCACCCCGAGCAGCACCAGCAGGACGGCCAGGATGACGGCGTAGGTCCGGGTCCGGTTCCGGCCGCCCTCCTCGGCGCCCTCGGGTTCGGTCCCGTTTCCCGGGCCCACCGGAGGGACGGCCTGGGTCACGTCGGTGCCGCCCACGGCACGCACCACGGCGGTGGCCCCGGTGGCCGCGACGGCGGCCCCGACCATGGTGGTGTCGCTCATGGCCGCCACCGCCCGGCCCTCGTTGAACCGCAGCAGGTCGGCCCGGAGATCCTCGGCCGTCTGGTACCGGTGGGCCGGCTCCTTGGCCATGGACTTCAAGATGATGGCTTCGAGGGTCGGGGGGATGGCAGGGTTGAGCTCCCGGGGAGCCGGCGGGTTGTCGCGGACGTGCTTGGAGGCCACCGACACCGGCGAGTCGCCGAGGAACGGCGGGCGGCCGGTGGCCATCTCGAAGAGGACCACGCCGAGCGAGTAGATGTCGCTGCGCGAGTCGACCCCGAGCCCCTCGGCCTGCTCGGGAGAGAAGTAGGTGGCGGTGCCCATGACCGCGCCGGTCTGGGTGAGGCTCTCCTCGGTGTTGATGGCCCGGGCGATGCCGAAATCGGTCACCTTGACCTGGCCGTCATCGGTGAGCAGGACGTTTCCCGGCTTCACGTCACGGTGGATCACCCCGTGCTTGTGGGCGTACCCGAGGGCGGCGCCCACGTGGGCGCCGATGTCGGCCGTCCGCTCGGCCGACAGGGGCCCGGTCGACTTGAGGATGGAGGAGAGGGGGCGCCCGTCGATGTACTCCATCACGATGAAGTAGGTGCCGGAGTCCTCCCCCCAGTCGAAGACCGGGACGATGTTGGTGTGCGAGAGGTTGGCCGCGGCCTGGGCCTCCCGCCGGAACCGCTCGACGAAGGACCGGTCGACCGACAGCTCGGGGAACAGGACCTTGAGGGCCACCGGGCGGTCGAGGAGCCGGTCGTGGGCCCGGTAGACCTCGGCCATCCCGCCACGGGCGATGAGGTGCGCGAGCTCGTAGCGCTCGGAGAAGACGCGCGGCGTCTGGGTCGGGTCCATGTGGGTCAAAGCCTAGGCTCCCCTGTCGGTGCTGCCGGTGTTCTCATCTGCGCCTCTCCGGTGGGTGCGGGGCTCATGGCGTGGCCGCCAGGGCGTACCCGAGGATGGCTTTGGTCGGGGGCCCTGACGTGGCCGCGCCGGTGGCGCTGCCGGGCTGGTTGGGAACGACGACGGCCACGGCCACCTTCGGATCGTTGGCCGGGGCGAAGGCCACCATCCAGTCGTTGGTCAGGGCGGCGTTGGGTCCGGTCTCGGCCGTGCCCGTCTTGGCGGCGACGTTCCACTGGGGCGGGAACACTCCGTAGGCGGTCCCCCCGGGCTGGGTGACCACCCCCTGCATGAGGGAGGTGACCGCCGACGCCGTGAACGGTGTGGTGGCGGTCAACCACGGGTGGGGCCGGTAGGTCTCGACCAGGTTGCCCTGGGAGTCACGGATCTCCTGCATGACGTGGGGGGTCATGATGACCCCCTGGTTGGCGATGCCGGCGGTCACGAGGACCATCTGCAGGGTGGTGGCCACCACGTTCTGCTGGCCGAAGGCGGAGTACGCCTGGGACGGCTTGTTGGCGTCGAACGACGGCCCCGAGGGGAAGGACGACACGGCCACGTCGGGTAGGTCGATGGGGATGCGCTGGTTGAATCCGAAGGCCTGGGCCTCGGCCGTGAGGGCCGGGCCACCGAGGGCCATGCCCATCTGGGCGAAGGCGATGTCGCACGACTCGGGCAGGGTGACGAGGATGGTTCCCCCGCACGCCTCGTGGACGCCGGGCGCGATGGAGTAGTTGCACACCGGGAGGTTCGACTGTGGCAACGGGACGCACCGCGCCACCGGGTAGTCGACCTTGGCCAGGGCCGGCTGGTGGTCGTAGACGGCCGAGGAGGTCACCGTCTTGAACGTCGACCCGGGCGCGTAGCCGCGCTGGTAGGCCCGGGAGACGAGCGGGCTCGACCCGCTGTTCGGATTGAGGGCGGCATAGGCGTAATTGACCACGGCGGTGTTCTGCGAGGCGAGCGGCTGCGGATTGAAGGTGGGGCGCCCGTACATGGCCTCGATGGCCCCCGTCTTCACATTGATGACGGTGGCGGCCGCCGACGGAGCGCTCCCGTTCTGGTTGATGCCCTCGACCACGCCGGCCACCTCCAGCTGGAGCTGGGAGTTGATGGTCAAGGTGACGTTGTCGGTGGTGGTGCGGTTGATGAGGAGGTCCCGGAGGGTCCTGGCCGGCCGGGTGTGCGACTGGAGGAACGAGTTGTACTCGGCCTCGACGCCCGTGCGGGTGCCGAAGATGGTGTCGTACCCGACGATCTGCGAGAACAGGGTGGCCGTCGCCGGATTGTACGTGCGCTGGTACTTGTAGTAGCCGGTCGACGGCACCGAACTGGCCAGGACCACCCCGTTGGACGACAGGATGTCGCCCCGGGGCTGGCTCCGGGCGATGTCCTGGATCCGCGGGTTGTTGGGACTGTTGGCCAGGCCGCTGGCCTTCAGGACCTGGATGTTGTTGAGCTGGACGAACAGGGCGGCGAAGCAGACCAGGAGGACGATCCCCAGCCGGCGGATGCGACGTTCCATCAGGGCACCTTCGTGGTCGGAGGGGCGGGGACCGCCGGGGCCGTCGTCGTGGTGGTCGTCGCCGCAGCGTTGAGGTAGGCGCAGCCGGACGGGTTGACCGACGGGTCCTGGCTGCACTGGGTGAGCACGAGATTGGTCACGTAGGTGCGGGCATCGGCCACCGAGGACCGCTCGACACCGGCGTCGAGCTGGTCCACGTAGTACGCGGGCACGTCGGCCGTCGTGACGCCGGTGCGCTCCACCTCGACGGGGTGGTACCAGAGGAATCCGCCGATCCGGCCCTGGTAGATGACCAGCTCGTCGTGGGAGACCGCCACGTAGTACGAGTTCGTGTCGTACCAGCGCACGGCGAAGTAGGCGCCGTAGAGGATGGCTCCGAAGAGGAGGACGAAGAGGAGGGTCCGAACGCTGACCAGCCGACGCCCGCGGGCCGCCCGCCTGGCCCGGCGCCTGGACCGGCGACGGTCGCGCCGCCTCGGCGCGACCTCCTCCGGCGCGCCGAGCGGAACGATGTCGTCCTCCGGAACGGGAGCCGGGGGGACCTCGGAGGGCGCGGGGCTGGTGAAGTCGGGCGAGACGGCGGCCACCGCCGGCACGTCCTGCCCGCCCTCCTCGCCCACGACCACGTCGACCACCACCACCGTGATGTTGTCGCTGCCCCCGTGGGTCCGGGCCGCACGGACGAGCAGGTCGGCCACCTCCTGGGGATCGCTCACCGTGGACAGCACCTCGGCGATCTGCTCCGACTCGAGCTCGTTGGTCAGCCCGTCGCTGCAGAGCAGGTAGCGGTCGCCACGGACCGGCTGGATCCGCCACAGGTCGACGTCCACGTCGGCGGAGACGCCGAGCGCCCGGGTGAGTATGTGCCGGTGGGGGTGGACGGCGGCCTCGGCCTCGGTGAGCTCACCGCTGAGGACCATCTCCTCGGCCAGACTGTGGTCGGTGGTGATCTGGGTCAGCGTCCCCTCGTGGAACCGGTAGGAGCGCGAATCTCCCACGTTGACCAGGGCGAGCACGTCATGGCCGTCCTCGTTGACCAGGGCGGCGGCGGTGACCGTGGTGCCCATCCCCCGCAACTCGGGATTGTCGAGGCTGTGCTGCCAGACCACGGTGTTGGCCTCCTCGACGGCCTCGCACAGCCCGGACCCGCTGGGCCTTCGCCCGAAGGCGGAGGTCAGGGCGTCGACGGCCAGTCGCGAGGCCACCTCACCCCCGGCGTGCCCGCCCATGCCGTCGGCCACGGCGAAGAGCGTCGGGGTCTCGACAGCGAGGTCCTGGTTGACGGAGCGGACGAGACCGGTGTCGGTGGCCGAACCCGAACGGAGGACGGTCATCTCACTTCCCGATCTCGAAGACCGTGCCGCCGACCTGGAGGAGGTCGCCCTTCTCGAGCTTGGTGCGGTCGTCGATCCGCAGGGTGTTGACCCAGGTCCCGTTGGTCGACCCCAGGTCCTCGGCCCAGAGGTTGCCGTCGAGGCGGAAGAGCCGCGCGTGGAGATTGGAGGCGTAGGCGTCGTAGTCGATGGGCACGCCGCAGCCCGGCGCACGCCCGACCGTCACCTCATCGCCCACGTCGTACACCCTGCCGGCCTGGTCGTCGGGTCGGATGACGTGGAGGCGCAGCCGCCCGCGACGCCGCTTGCCGTCCGTCACCGGGTCGAGGTCCTTGCCCCGGCGGCGGCGGCGGTGCAGGGGCCGCACCTCGACCCAGACCGCCCGGACCACCCACATGAAGAACAGCCACAGCAACAGGATGACGCCGATCTCGAGGGCGCGGAGGACCGGCGTGTTGTCGATGGGCCCGGAGGTGCTGGCCGCGAGGAGATTGATCAACGTCGGGTGCCGTGCCTCAGGATGCCTCGAACCGGAGCACCGTGGTGCCGATGAGGATCTCGTCCCCGTCGCTCAGTACCCGCTCGTGCACGGAGGCCCCGTTGACCCTCGTCCCGTTGGTGGAGTCGAGGTCCACGACCACGACCTCGTTGCCCGAGCGCCGGACCTCGGCGTGCCGCCGGCTGGCGTTGGGATCCGAGACCACGATGGTGCTCTCGGGCAGGCGCCCGATGGTGATGGGCTCGGGCCCGAGCACGACGCGCTGACCCTCGGAGGTGACCAGGGAGGCCGCGGGCAGGCCGGCCGGGCCCTCGTGGACGTCCGAGACCACGGCGAACCGGCCCCGGCGCTGACGAGGGTCCTCGAGGACCGAGACCGTCACCGGGCCCACGAAGACGTACTCCTCGTTGCGGGCGTGCTCCCGGGCGGCCTCCTCCAACTCCCTGACCAGGGCGTCGAGGAAGCTCTCGAAGCGGTCGAAGTCGGTGGGCGAGAGGTGGATCACGAAGGCGTTGGGCGCCATGAGGCCGTGGACGCCCAGGCGGCGCTGGAGGTCCATCTCCCGGGTGAGCCGGCGGCCGATCTCCACGGGGTGCAGGTCACCCCGGAACGCCTTCGAGAACGTGCCGTCCACCATGCGCTCGAGGCGCCCTTCAAACCGCTGGAGTCCCATGCTGGCGTCAGCCTACCGGCGCGACCCCCCCGGACAGGGGTAGGGTCGCCCCTGGGAGGCCCCCGGCTGGCCGCTCCCGGAAACGGGGGGTGCGCGGCGGCCGGGCCGGTTCCCCCCGACGGGCACGGGGGCGAGGCCGGGCTCACGGGCCCGGGTCCGGAGCGGCGCCGCCCTCGGTGCTGCGGGAACCGTCCCGACCAGGTGGCGCGGCCCACCCGGGCACGTCCGGTGGGTGATCGGGCCGGTGGATCATCGGGTAGCCTCGTCCGGTCGCTCGGGCGAGTGGCGGAATTGGCAGACGCGCAGGATTCAGGTTCCTGTGTCCGAAAGGATGTGGGGGTTCAAGTCCCCCCTCGCCCACCACTCGGCGTCTCACCGGACGCTTCGGGTCACGGTCCCCATCCCAGCAGTTCCCTGGGTACGACCGTCCCCGATCGACCCGATCCGGCAACCAACCCTCCCCCGCCCTTGGCACTCCCGTCGGTCCGGGGCGCCCTGGCCGCGACCAGCCGGAAGGCGCGCCCCCCGGGGAGCCGTCGCCGGCCGAACGCCCCGCTCGGCAGCGGTTCCCGGGCACCTTGACCCGCCCCCGACGGTCCTCCATGCCGCCGTCCGGCGACCAGGGGCTCATCCCGCGGCACACCCATCCGGGTGGGGCAGAAGCACCCGGCCGGGCGATACCGGACGGGAACGCCCCATGTGACGCTGGATCCATGGCGCAGGCGGATCCCCGACAGAGCAGTTACGGCCGGCGACCCTTGCGACCCAAACATTGGGAGATTCCGACTCTCAATGGGTCCACCGCTTCCATTCGTTCATCTCCCCCCCCTTGTAGTCAACTCTCCGGTCCGACAGAGGCCACGACCACTGGTTGGCGACTATCCGGAAGCCAGGGAGGACCTTTCGCGTCCACCACAGCCAAAGACCCAGCATCAGGACGCCAACGAGCCCTCGAAAGGGACTGTCAGTCGAGACTGCGTTTGCGAAGGAGGCAAGCGCAGTCACGAAAATGAACAAACCGAATCCCAAGACGACGACGAGCC
>DAHVAJ010000129.1 GCA_027314705.1 Acidimicrobiaceae bacterium | reverse complement strand
GAGCTGGCCGCCGCGGCCCGGGGCGCCGCCCGTCCGGCCGTCCCACCCACCCCCGAGCCGTCCGGCACAGGAAGCGAGGCCCGACCATGACCCGAGTCGCCGTCGTCACCGGGGCCGCCCGGGGGATCGGGGCCGCCACCGTGCGGGGCCTGGCCCGGGCCGGGTGGTCGGTCGTGGCCGTGGACCGGGCCGCCGACGACCCCCGGCTGCCCTACGCCCTCGGTACCCGTGACCAGCTCGACGAGGTGGTGGCCGCGGCGGACGCCCTCCGCCCGGCCGCCGACCCCCGCGGCGACGTGGTCGCCCACGTGGCCGACACCACCGACCCCGAGGGCATGGCCGAGGCGGTGTCCGTCGCCGAGCGCCGCTTCGGTGGCCTCGACGCAGTCGTCGCCGTGGCCGGGGTCATCGCCGGGGGCGTCCCGCTGTGGGAGATGCCGGCCGACCAGCTCGGGGCCGTGCTCGGCGTCGACCTCGGCGGGCCCATCACCGCCGCCCGCGTCGGCGTCCCGGCCCTGTTGCGCCGCCCGGCGCCGCGCCAGGGCCGGTTCCTCGCCGTCGCCTCCGCCGCCGCCGTGAAGGGCATGCCCGGACTGGCCGCCTACAGCGCGGCCAAGGCCGGCGTGACCGGGCTGGTGCGGGGACTGGCCGCCGACCTGGCCGCCACCGGGGTCACGGCCAACGCCGTCTGCCCCGGGTCCACGGCCACGCCCCTGCTGGACGAGAGCGCCCGCCTCTACGGGCTCCCCGACCGCGGCACCTTCGCCCGCCAGCACAGCATCGGTCGCCTCGTCACCCCCGACGAGGTGGCCGCCGCCCTCGTCTGGTTGGCCGGCACGGGCAGCTCGGCGGTGACCGGGGCCGTGCTCCCGGTGGACGGCGGCCTCACGTTGTGACCGCCCTGCCGGAGGGGTGGGGTCTCGTCCTCGACCCGTCCGTCCGCTCCTACCGGGGCGGCACCGTCCTGGTCGGCGGCCATCCCGGGCGGGTGATGCACCTGACGTCAGAGGGGGCCCGGGCGCTCGCCCGCCTGGTGGCCGCCGGGACGGCCGACGACGCCACCCGCGCCCTGGCCGGCCGCCTGGTCGGGGCCGGGATGGCCCAGCCCCGGCCCGGCCCCGGCCCGTCCGGGCGCGGACCGTCGGTGGCCGTGGTGGTCCCGGCCCGCGACCGGGCCGACGCCCTCCGGCGCTGCCTGGACTCCCTGGCCGACGGGCCGCCGGTGGTGGTGGTGGACGACGGCTCCTCCGATCCGGGGGCGGTGGCCCGGGCCTGCCGGTCGGCGGGCGCCCGGCTGGTCCGGCGGGAGCTGAACGGCGGTCCGGGTGCGGCGCGCAACGACGGCCTGGCCGCCAGCCGGAGCGAGCTCGTGGCCTTCGTCGACAGCGACTGCACCGTCCCGGCGGGGTGGCTCGAGGGCCTGCTGCCCTACTTCGCCGACCCCTCGGTGGCGGCCGTCGCCCCCCGCGTCGTCCCGGGCCCGGCCGGGCGGCCCGGGCGGGGCCGGGCGGCCGTGCGCTTCACCCGGGCCCACTCCCCCCTCGACCTCGGGCCGGCCGAAGGGCCGGTGGGCCCGGACCGGCTCGTCCGCTACGTCCCGACGGCCGCCCTGGTCGTCCGGCGGAGCGCCCTCGGGACCCCGGTGGGCGGCGCCTTCGACCCGGGCCTGCCGGTGGGCGAGGACGTCGATCTGGTGTGGCGGCTGGTGGAGGCCGGGCAGTCCGTCCGCTACGTCCCGGCCGTCACCGTCACCCACGCCGAGCCCGACCGGTGGACGGCGCTGTGGGTCCGGCGCTTCCGCTACGGCACCTCGGCCGCCCCCCTGGCCCGCCGGCACCCGGGCCGGCTCGCCCCCGTCGAACTCCGCCCCGGGCCCACGGCCACCGCCTGCGCCCTGCTGGGCGGCCGGCCCCGGACCGCCGCCGCCTGCGCCGCGGTCACGGCGGCCACGCTGGCCCGGCGGGTCCGGCCCCTCGGCGTCCCGGTCGCACCGGCCCTGCGGTGGAGCGCGGCCGGGGCCGGGTGGACGGTGGTCGGCCTGGGCCGGGCCGCTACCATGCTCTACGGGCCGGTGCTGTGGGCACTGGCCCGTCGGGGCCGGCGGGGCATGGTCGCGGCGGCCGTCCTCGTCCTGGCGCCGCCGCTCGTCGAGTGGGTCCGCCGTCGGCCCGACCTCGACCTGCCGCGCTGGGTGGCCGCCTCGGTGGCCGACGACGTGGCCTACGGGGCCGGCGTGTGGGCCGGATGCCTGCGCCACCGCACGGCCGGGCCCCTGCTACCCGCCCTGCGACCCACCGCGGGCTGAGCCCGGCGGGCGGCGGTGCGCCCCTCCCGCCACCAGCCACTATCGCTTCCGACGATGGTCCCATCGGAAATAGAATACACGGGTTTTCCACAGATTGTGGGTGACGATTTCGTGGCTATCCCAATGGCGGGACATTCGACAACTCATCCAGCGCGTTTTCCCTGAAGAACACGCTCCGTGACTGCCGCGTTCCCGTTCCGTGGTCGGACCGGACTTTCCTGCATCCGGGCGACATCCTCCCAGGTCACGGTCTATTGTGCTCGAAATCACCAACTGATCGACCCGTCCCGCTATACTGCCCGCAACGCACTCCTGGCTCCTGGTGAATCACCAGGTAAGGCCGGTGGTCCGGGGCAGTACTTTTTTTCCCCGGACACCCCCGACGGGAGGGACCGACACCGGAAATCGGTCCGACGCTCCTCCGCTCACGGCGGGGGTGCGCAGGCGTGACCGCCGCCGACCCACACCGAAGCGAGTGATCGCCCGACGAGATATGCCTGGGCTCGAGACCACCGGCCGCACACCCTGAGGCACCACGCCAGGACGGACAGCGCCTTTCCGCGCACCGTCCGGGGACCGCATGCGATGGCCGGCGCCCGCCAACACCAATCAGAGGAAGGCGCAGCAGCGCCCTACGAAGGGAGGTGCCATGCGGACCCGCATTGCACTCGCGGCGATCATCCCGGTCGCCCTCGTCACCACCAGTACCTTGACCCAGGCCGCCACCGTGTCGCCCGCCCGGACCGGGGCGCACCGCTCGGTCGCCACGGCCCGTCGGACCGGCGCCGTCGCCCGGCCCGTGGCGTTGCCCGTCGCCCGGCTCACCGCCTTCCGGACGCGGGACCCCGGATCGGCCGGGGCCCGGACCCTCCACCTCGCCGTCCCCTTGGTGGCCGGCCGGACGGCCGCGGCCAAGGCCGTCCCGCCGCCCCCGCCGGCCCTGGTCGACACGGTGACGCCGGCCCAGCGGGCGTCCTGGGAGCGGGTGGCCCTGTGCGAGGAGGGCGGCGACTGGTCGGCCGGCGGCAGCCGGTTCAGCGGCGGGCTGGGCATCACCCGGTCCAACTGGGCCGCCTACGGCGGGCTCCAGTACGCGTCCGAGGGCTCCCTGGCCACCGAGGACCAGCAGATCATGGTGGCGGAGCGCATCCAGTCCAGCCCCCCCGACCAGCACGGCTGCGGGAGCTGGTGAGCGGGGGCCCGGGCACCGGTCGTGACCGGCCTCAACCCTCCGGCGGCGAGAGACAGCGTCCCCCGTCGGGGCGGGGCCCGGTCGTCCCCGACACCACCGGCGGCACCGCCGCGTACCGCCGGAACCGGCCGGCGAGCTCGACGGCCCGGACCGACCCGGCCCGGTCGTCCGGCGGACCGCCGTCACGGGAGCGGCGGCGCTCGAAGACCTCGGCCAGGACCATCGCCGTGAACGCCACGAAGAAGACCGGCTCGACGACGGCCCCGAGGCGATCGGTGAGGTAGGCCGCACCGAGCAGCGGGTAGCCGACCGCCAAGGCGACCAGCACCGCGGTGTGGACCCGGGCCACCGGCCGGGCCGAGCCCCGGGTCCGCCGCCGGGCCAGGACGGCCGCCACCGTGACGGTGGCGAACTCGACGATGCCGGCGAGGACGTGCACGTAGTGGTGGAGCGGGAGCTGCAGGCTCCACTCCTGCTGCCGGCAGGTGGCGCTCAGGCCCTCCGAGCAGGCATAGGGGAACAGGCCGCCGACCGTGCCGGCGAGGGCGAAGGCCAGCATCCACCCCCACTCGGGTCGGGGGCGGCCGTCGGACCGGGCCCCGCGCAGCACCAGGGCGGCCACCAGCAGCACGCCGGCGGCGATGTCGGCCCGGGCCATGTCGGCCGCCCAGGGGCGGCCCGGCACCTCGAGGTCGGAGAAGAAGCCGTCGACCGACGGCAGGAGACCCGGGACGAACGGGACGACGATCCACCAGTTGTAGGCCACCGCGCCGGCCACGCCGAGGGTCCGGGCGGCGACCAGCCGCCTGCCCACCAGGCGCGGGTGGTCCCACCTCGCTGCCCACATCCGGACCGGGGAGGCGTCAGGGCGCACACCACCTCCAACCGAGCCGCCGCCGGCGGCATTCCCGGCTCCTCGGCACGGAGCAGGTGCGCACGCTCGACCCACCGCCCGCTCGCGACCGGCACCTGCGCCGAGGTGTGTGGGCGGGCGGGGGCGGCAGGTCGGTCGGTCGCTGCCCGGGCCGAACGCCGGGCCGGCGGTGCGCAGGGCCGGGACCGTGGTCCGGGGGCGTGCCGCCCCGGGGCCCGCGTCTCGGGGGAGCCTCGGCAGGGACGGCGGTGATGCCTGGCCGTCCCGGGGCCGACGCCTCCGGGCCTCGGACGCCTCGCACTCCCCGCAGACCGCGACCGTCACGCCGGAGGAACATCGGCGCCGTTCACGGCGAAGGTCGGGAGGCCGTAGTCGGCGGCCACGCCGAAGACCTCTGCGGTCGAGAGGACGCGCGTCGAGGAGCGCGCCCCCGACGTCGTCACCAGCAGCCGTCCGCCGTCCGACCAGAGGATCCATGTCCCGTCGGGCGACCAGGCCGGGCCACTTCGGAGGTTCCAGCCGGCGTTGGCGTCGCGAACGGCGAGGAGGATCCGGGTGCCGGACCGCCCCCGCACGGCGAGGGTGAGGTTCCCGTCCTTGCCGGTGGCGACCACGGTCTCCCCCGCCGCGTTCGTCGTCGGTCCCGAGGGAGGGACCGCCCGCTTGCCGAGGTCGGCGGCCGGAACGTCCTGGGCCGACCCCGAACTGACCTCGACGATCTTGGCCCACTCCGGACGGAGGTCGCGGGAGTGGGGCCCGGTGGTGAAGAGGGTGACGAGGAGGTGCGCGGGGTCGAGCCACGCGACCGTGGCCGGTGCCGCGGGGTCGAAGGACCAGCAGAGCAGGTCCCTGGACCCGCCGCCCGAGGCGAGGGTCACCCGGGCGCACTCGCTCATCGCCTTGGCCGCGACGTCCTTGGTCACGACCACGTAGGCGACCGTGCCGTGGAGCGAGGCGTCGGGCTGCGCAGCCAGGCTCGGGAACTGGGGGACGGGCCCCGAGTAGTCAGGCCCACCGACCACGAGCGAGACGGCGATGACGACCGCCACCAGCGCCACCGACGTCGTCCCGACGAGCGCTGCGGTCCAGCGCCTGCGCCGGCGCGGATCGCTCGCTGCCCGACGCAGCGCGACCAGCCGCCGGACGCCGACGACCAGGAGCGCGACGACCAGGAGCGCGATGATGATCCCCGGTCCCATGGGCACCCTCCTCTGCTCGGTCGCCCCCAGTCTCGACCGACGGCCGCCCGCCCGCCAGGGTCGAGTGTCCCGGAGTGGCTGTCCCCGGGCCCGGGGCCGGCGCGGTCGGGGCCCGCCCGGGGGACGGGGCGCCGGGGCCCGGGTGCGGGCGCCGGTCGTCTCCGGGTCGCTGCTACCGTTTGCCGTCATGGCTCGCCCGCCCGCCGGTCGGCGCCCCGTCCGCCTCGGCGCGGCCGCCGTGCTCGGTGCGCTCGCCGTGCTCACCGCCGCCTGCGGCACCGCCGCCCCGCCGGCGTCGGCCCCAGCGGGCCGGGCGCTGCCGGTGCTGCCACCGCCGCCTCCCGTGGCCTGGTCCCCGTGCCCGGCGGGTTCGACCCTGCAGTGCGGGTCGGTCTCCGTGCCCCTCGACTACCGGCACCCGGCGGCCGGCACCCTGGAGATCGCCGTGACCCGCGCCCCGGCCCTCGATCCGACCGCCCCCGGGGGCACCCTCGTCTTCAACCCGGGCGGCCCCGCCGAGAGCGGCAACCAGATCCTGCCGCTGGTCCTCCCCCTCCTCCCGCCGGCCGTGCGCCGACGCGACGACGTCGTGAGCTTCGACCCCCGGGGCACCGGAGCGAGCGAGGCGCTGCGCTGCGGCACCGACCCCTCCACCGTGACCAGCGTGGACCCCGTCCCGACCACCGCCGGCGCCCCCCTCCCGGGCACGCCGGTCTTCGCCGCCCAGGCCCGGGCCTGCGCCGCGCTGCACCCCCGGCTCACCCCGCACGTCGACACGGCCGACACCGCCCGGGACATGGACCGGATCCGCCAGGCGCTCGGCGTGAGCCGCATCTCCTACTACGGCCTCTCCTACGGGACGGTGCTCGGAGCCGAGTACGCGCAGCTCTTCCCCACCCACGTCCGGGCCCTCGTGCTCGACGGGGCCGTCGACGTCAACGCCTCGCTCCTCGACCAGGCGGCCGAGGAGGCGCCGGCGGCCGAGGCCTCGCTCCACCACCTCCTGGACGGGTGCGCGGCCCAACCGGCCTGCCCCCTCGGACCGGACCCGACCGCCGCCTACCGCTCGCTCGAGGCGTCGCTCGCCACCCGTCCGCTGCCGGCCCCGGGCCACGGCGACACCGTCCCGGTGACCGTCGGCGACCTGGACACCGCCGCCCTGCTCGCCGTGAGCGTCACCGACGCCACCGGGTCGTTCGAGACGGCCGTGGCCGCCGCCCGCCGGGGCGACGGGGCGTCCCTGCGGGCGCTCGCCCTCACCTTCGACACCGACCTCGACGGCGCCCCGCTCGTCGACCCGCTCTGGGCCATCACCTGCCACGACGCCCCCGACCACCCGTCGCCGGTGGCGGCCGGCGCAGAGGCCCGGACCCTGGCCGCCCGCTACCCGCTGCTCGGCGGCTACACCGTGACCTACACCCTCGGGGGGTGCGTGGCCTGGCCCACCGGCGCCGATCCGGTGACCGACATCCATCCGACGGGGACCCCGCCGGTCCTGGTCATCGGCAACACCGGGGATCCCAACACGCCGCACGTGGCCGCCGTGCACCTGGCCGCGGCGTTCCCGCGGGCGTCCCTCCTCACCTGGGACGGCTGGGGGCACACCTGGCTCCTCAGCGGGTCGCGGGACGCCTGCATGCAGGCGGCGGTCGGCCGGTACCTGACCACCGGGACGCTCCCGGCCCCCGGCACCGTCTGCCGCTGACGGCCGTGGCGGCCCGGCGGCGGGTCCGGGGAGCAGGGGGCCGGCCCGCTCGGCGGGCGGTGGCCCGTCCGAGATGGACCGCCCGGCGCGGGACGGCGTCGGCGGCCCGTTCGGCCAGGGCCACGAGGGCGCGCTCCGGCGGGCGGGCGTCGGCCGCGGGGGAGCCCCACCCGTCGAAGGCCGCCCGCTCGGGCAGCAGCTCGGCGCGGTGGCCGACGGCATCGCCGGGGACCGGGCCGACGTGGACACCTCGGGGACGGTCACGGTGCGCCGGTCGGCGTCGAGGCCGATGCGCCACCAGCCGGGCGCCGGCCGGGGCCCCGGCGGCGAGGCGGGGCCGGCACCGGGGGGGTCGCGGTCGTAGCCGAGGTCCACCAGGAGGGCGCCCCCGGCCTGGTGGACCCGAGACCGGTGCCGGGGGCCGGCACGGCCGACGACGAGCCGGAGGCCGGGCCCGGTCGCGTCGTCGCGGTGGTGGTCGTCGACGTCGGGGACGCCGACGGGCCGGCGGACGGCGTCCGGGGGCGGGCGGCACTGCGCCGGGCGGACCCGCGGGGCGGGGGGTTCTCGGGCGTGAGGTGATCGGTTCTCGTCGCCCGTACCGCCCGGGGCCCGCCGTGGACCGACCCCGTCGACCTCCCCTGCACCACCCGCCCCGAAGCGCCGGCTCGACACCGCCCGTGGGGCGCCTGTGAATCGGACCCGACCGTCGGGCCGCGACCCGGGGCGTTCACAGCGGGCCCACAGACGGCTCACATGCGCTGGCGAGGGCCCGGTGGGATGCTGCAGGAACCGCCTGGTCACCGAACCGCCCGCCACCCGAGGAGCGCCCGATGGAGCCGACGCGCCGCCAGCGCATCCTGGTCGTCGACGACGAGCCGTCGATCGTCGACGCCGTCGCCACCTCGCTCCGCTACGAGGGCTTCGAGGTGGAGGAGGCGGTCAACGGGCGCGTCGCCCTCGCCGCCGCCCAGGAGCGTCCGCCCGACCTCATCGTGCTCGACGTGATGCTCCCCGATCTCGACGGCCTCGAGGTCTGCCGGCGCCTCCGGGCCGACGGGCTGCGCGTGCCCGTGCTGTTCCTCACGGCGCGCGACGCCATCGAGGACAAGGTGACCGGCCTGACCGTGGGCGGGGACGACTACGTGACCAAGCCCTTCGCCCTGGCCGAGATCGTCGCCCGGGTCCACGCCATCCTGCGCCGTCTGGGCAGCGAGCCCGAGGACGACAGCATCCTCCGCTTCGCCGACATCGTGATGGACGAGAACGCCCACGAGGTCAGCCGGGCCGGACAGCCCGTCAGGCTCACGGCCACCGAGTTCAACCTCCTCCGCTTCTTCCTGCTCAACCCCCGCCGCGTGCTCTCGAAGGCCCAGATCCTCGACCACGTGTGGCACTACGACTTCGGCGGGGACGGCAACGTCGTCGAGACCTACGTCAGCTACCTGCGCAAGAAGCTCGAGGCGGTGGGCCCACCGGTCATCCACACCGTGCGCCTGGTGGGCTACGCCCTGCGCGAACCAGCCGAGCCGTGAGGATCTCCCTGCGGAGCCGTCTGCTCGCCGCCGTCGGGGTCATCGCCCTCGTGGCCCTGGTGGTGGCCGACGTGGTCACCTACTCGGCCCTCCGGTCCTTCCTCTACGCCCGCGTGGACGCCCAGCTCGACGCCTTCCACGGCTTCTACGAGCAGCGTCTCGGTGAGGGCAGGCTCCTGATCAGGTGTGCCGGGCGCGGACCGTTCGACGGGGGCGGACCGTCCCCGGGCACCACTGCCCCGGCGGGGGGCGAGGTCGGACCGCCGCCCAACGCCATCCAGATCTCCGCCGTCCAGGTGCGGACGACGACCGGGGTGGTGGTGGCCGGCCAGAGCTGCCCGGCCTACGTGGACGGCACCGCCTACCTGCCGGCCCTCCCGGCCACGATCACCGGCTTCGCCCCGGCCCCCGGCCGCACCGGCGTCGTGTACTTCGACGCCCCCGCGAGCCGCACGGGTGGGCCCACGTTCCGCGTCCTGGCCTCCACGCTGCCCGACGGCAACGTCCTCGTCCTGGCCCAACCGCTCGGCGATGTCGGGAGCACCCTCCACCGCCTCCTCCTCATCGAGTTGGCCGTGACCGGCGGCGCCGTGGTCATCGCCCTGGCCGGTGGGCTGTGGCTCGTCCACCTCGGCCTCCGCCCCCTGCGGGACATGGAGCGGGTTGCCGAGTCGATCGCCGCCGGCAACCTGCGGGAGCGGGTGCCCGGCGAGGACGAGGGCACCGAGGTCGGCCGGCTGGCCCGAACGCTCAACCTCATGCTCGGCCGCATCGAGTCGGCCTTCGCCGCCCGCGTCGCCTCGGAGGGGCGGCTGCGGGCCTCGGAGGCGCGCATGCGCCGGTTCGTGGCCGACGCCTCTCACGAGCTCCGCACCCCGATCGCCGCCGTGTCCGCCTACGCCGAGCTCTTCGACCGCGGCGCCTCGGAGCAGAAGGAGGACCTCGAGCGTCTGCTCGGCGGCATCCGGACCGAGACCGGCCGGATGGAGCACCTGGTGGCCGACCTCCTGCTGCTGGCCCGCCTCGACGAGGGGCGGCCGCTGGACGTCCACCCCGTCGACCTGGTGGCGCTGTGCGCCGAGGCCGTCCAGACGGCGTCCACGGTGGGACCGGCCTGGCCCGTCACCTTCTCGGCGGCCGAGCCCCTCGAGGTCCGCGCCGATGCCTCCCGCCTGCGCCAGGTCGTCGACAACCTGCTGGCCAACGTCCGGGCCCACACCCCACCGGGCACCACCACCCGGGTGGCCGTGACCCGGGAGGGCGCAGGGGCGGCCGTCACGGTGACCGACGACGGCCCGGGCATGGACCCGGACCAGGCCGCCCACGCCTTCGAGCGCTTCTACCGGGCGGACCCCAGCCGGTCCCGCCTCCACGGGGGCACCGGCCTCGGCCTGTCCATCGTCCAGGCCATCGTCGGGGCCCACGGGGGCAGGGTGGAGGCGACCAGCACGCCGGGGGAGGGCACGTCGTTTGCCGTCCACCTGCCGGCCGAGCCGCCGGCGCCGGCCGTGCCGAGGGTCGGGGACGACGACGAGTCCGGAGTGGGGGCCCGCCCCGGGACCGGGAACGGCACCGCGGACGGCGCCGGGTCCCCCGGGGACGCCGGTGGACCGGCCCCGACCGAGGCCGGCGACCCACCGGGACGCCCCGAGCACCCGGTCGACTGAGCCCCACCGGGGCCCGAGGGCGGGGCGCCGGGGGTCCCGCCGGGAGGCCGCCCGGACCGGTCAGCGGGCCGGGCGGGTCAGGGTGAACAGCGGCGGCCCACCCGGAGTGGGCTCGAGCCGCTCCGTCAGGGCGAAGCCGAACCTCCGGTAGAAGGCCAGGTTGGCCTCCTTCTGGGTCTCGAGGTAGCAGGGCAGGCCCTCGGTGTCGATCGAGGCCAGCGCCGGCTCGAGGAGGGCGGTGCCCACGCCCCTCCGCCACCGCATGGGGTCGGTGACCAACAGGGCGAGGTACCAGTGTTCGTCCCGGGGCCGGACCCGCTCCATGGCCGTGACGTAGCGGAGCCCGGTGCGCAGGGCCGGGGGCCGGGGCACCAGGGCCCGGAACGAGCCCACCAGCTCCCGGGCCTGGGCCAGGGGCGGCAACGGGTAGGTGCCCGGGCGCTGCCAGACGCTCGCCCCGACGAGGATCCCGGCCTCGTCGCGCGCGCCGGCCGCCACCGCACGGTCGCCCAGCACGGCCAGGTGGCTGCGCACGAAGATGGCCAGTCCCCGGGCCCGGAGCCGGGCATCGGCCGACAGGTGCATGAAGAACGGATCGTCGAAGAACCCGCGGGCACCGAGCACGCCCACCTCGTCGAGGGCGTGCCGGTCGAGGGCGAGCGGCCCGATGGCGACATCGTCGGGTGCCACCCGGCCACCGTAGCGGCCGGTGGCGACGGGTCCGGCACCTACCGGGGCGGGCGCCCGGCCGCCCGGGCCTGCCGCGGCACCGGTGGGCCGGGGACGGCCTGGGCCATGATGTGAGGGACCCCCGACGCCCGACCAAGGAGGCCCCGTGGCCATCAACGTGACGCCGATCCCCGGCCTCGATCCGGCCGTCAACGCCATCCGCCGGCGGACCGCCGACTTCATCAACGCGGAGATCCTCCCCAACGAGGAGGCCCTCTGGGGCCGCCGGCAGCCCATGGGCCAGACCGAGGACGAGCGCGAGCACAGCCGGCGCCAGAGCATCGAGCTGCGCGAGGACGTCAAGGCCAAGGTCAACGAGGCCGGCCTGTGGGCGCCCCATCTGCCCACGGAGTACGGGGGGATGGGCCTCGATTTCCTCGAGCTCGCCTACATGTACGAGATCCTGGCCTACGCGGTCGGGGCCGCGTCCCTCTTCGGCATCGCCGCCCCCAACTCGGGCAACGCCAGCGTGCTCGTGAAGTACGGCACCGAAGCGCAGAAGAAGCAGTGGCTCCTCCCCCTCATCGAGGGGGAGATGGAGTCCGGCTTCTCCATGACCGAGCCCGACCACGCCGGCTCCGACCCCCGGTCGATCACCACCGAGGCCGTGCGCGACGGCGACGAGTGGGTCATCAACGGCCACAAGTGGTTCACGTCGAACGGCATCGACGCCAACTTCTTCATCGTCATGTGCCGGGCCAACGATCCCAGTGGCGAGCTCGGCCAGCCCGGCCGGATGACCCAGATCATCGTCCCGGCCGACGCGAAGGGCGTGAACATCCTCCGCGGCATCGGCGTCTTCGGGCACTCGACCTCCGACCACTGCGAGATCGTCTACGACAACGTGCGGGTTCCGATCGAGAACACGCTCGGACTGGTGGGCCAGGGTCACCAGGCCGCCCAGGACCGCCTCGGGGCCGGTCGCGTGTACCACTGCATGAACTCGGTGGGCCAGATGTGGCGGGCCTTCGACCTCATGGTCGAGCGGTCCCTGACCCGCGAGGTCCACGGCGGGCTGCTCAAGGACAAGCAGTTCATCCAGGGGTTCATCGCCGAGAGCTACCTGGACGTGCAGTCGGCCCGCCTGATGACCATCAACGCCGCCGAGAAGGTGGCGGCGGACGACCCCGACGTGCGCACCGCCATCTCGGCCATCAAGGTCTTCGTGCCCGCCGCCTACCACCGGGTGGTGGACCGGGCCATCCAGGTGTGGGGCGGCGCCGGGGTGAGCAACGACCTGCCGCTCGGCCAGATGTACCTCGCCGCCCGGGTCCTCCGGCTGGCCGACGGGCCCGACGAGGTCCACAAGATCCTCATGGCGAAGAACATCCTCCACCGCTACGAGGACGGCGTGTCCTGGAACTTCGGCACCTGAGCGCCGGGGGCGGGCGCACCCGCCGGTCGGCCGGGACGGGTGGATCGCCGGCGTGCCAGGCTGGTGGTGAGGGGCGCCCGCGACGGGCCGGCCGAGGGGAGCGGTCACCGGAACGACACCACGTGAGGAGTCGCACATGACGACCAAGGACAGCTACGCACCGGGAACGCCCTGCTGGGTCGACCTCGCCTCTCCGGACCTGGTCACCTCGGTCGCCTTCTACCGGGGCCTGTTCGGGTGGGAGGCGCCCGAGCTCCCGCCGGAGGCCGGCGGCTACCGGATGTTCGAGCGGGGCGGCGTGCCGGTGGCCGGGGCCGGGCCGGTCATGTTCCCGGACCAGCCGGTCGCCTGGACCACCTACGTGTGCGTGGACGACGCCGAGACCACCTCGTCGGCGATCGTCGCCGCCGGGGGCACCATCCTCGTCGCCCCCATGGACGTGCTCGACGTGGGGCGCATGTGCGTCTTCCTCGACCCCACCGGCGCCACCGGTGCCCTGTGGCAGCCCCGCGCCCACAAGGGTGCCGGAGTGGTCAACGAACCCGGCGCCCTGTGCTGGAACGAACTCGCCACCGGCCAGCCCGACCTGGCCGTGGCCTTCTACGGCGCGGTCTTCGACTGGAGGGCCTCGACCGTGGAGGTCGGCGACGCTCCCTACACCGAGTGGAAGCTCGGCGACGACACGGTGGCCGGCATGAGGCCCATGCCCGAGGAGGTCGCCGCCGAGGTCGCCGCCCACTGGCTCCCCTACTTCGCCGTGGACGACTGCGACGCCACCGTCGCCGCCGGCCGTGCCGCCGGGGCCGGGGTCGCCGTCCCGCCCACGGACATCCCGCCCGGTCGCTTCGCCGTCCTGGACGATCCCACCGGGGCCGTGTTCGCGGTCATCGCCCTGGCCGGCCCGGTCTGACGCCGGTGACCCGGTGCGGCCGGAGGCCCCGGTCGGTCGACCGGGGCCTCCGGTAGCCTCACCCGCGTGGACCGCCCCGCCGTCCCCCAGAAGCGCCGCCTCGTCACCGCGCTGCCCGGACCGCGCTCGCTCGAGCTCGAGGCCCGGCGCACGGCCGCCGTGGCCCGCGGCGTGAGCTCGGTCTTCCCCCTCTACATCGAGGCGGCCTCGGGCGCCGTCCTCGTCGACGTGGACGGCAACTCCCTGATCGACCTGGGCTCGGGCATCGCCGTGGTCAGCGTGGGCCACGCCGCGCCGACCGTGGTCGAGGCGGTGGCCGACCAGGTCGCCCGCTTCGCCCACACCTGCTTCATGGTCAGCCCGTACGAACCGTACGTGGCCGTCTGCGAGGTCCTCAACGCCCGTACCCCCGGCGACCACGAGAAGCGGTCGGCCCTGTTCAACTCGGGCGCCGAGGCCGTCGAGAATGCCGTCAAGATCGCCCGCCATGCCACCGGTCGCGACGCCGTCGTCGCCCTCGACCACGCCTACCACGGCCGCACCAACCTCACCCTGGCCCTCACCGCCAAGAACCTGCCCTACCGCCACCGGTTCGGTCCGTTCGCCCCCGAGGTCTACCGGGTGCCCGCGTCCTACCCGTTCCGCGACCCGGAGGGCATGTCCGGCGCGGAGGCCGCGGCCCGGGCCATCGAGCAGATCGAGCGCCGGGTGGGCGCCGACGACACGGCCTGCCTGGTCGTCGAGCCGATCCAGGGCGAGGGCGGCTTCATCGTGCCGGCGCCGGGGTTCCTGCCGGCCCTGGCCGCCTGGGCCCGGGCCAACGGCGTCGTGTTCGTGGCCGACGAGATCCAGACCGGCTGGTGCCGCACCGGGGACTGGTTCGCCTGTGACGACGAGGGCGTGGTGCCCGACCTCGTCACCACGGCCAAGGCCCTGGCCGGCGGGATGCCCCTGGCCGCGGTGACCGGCCGGGCCGACCTCATGGAACACGTGCACCCGGGCGGGCTCGGGGGCACCTACGGCGGCAACCCGGTGGCCTGCGCCGCCGCCCTCGCCGCGGTGGAGACCATGGAGCGCCTCGACCTGTCCGCCGCGGCCCGGCGCATCGGGGCCGCGGTGCGGGAGCGCCTCGAGGCGCTGGCCGCCGCCCACCCGGGCATCGGCGACGTGCGCGGGCGGGGCGCCATGCAGGCCGTCGAGCTGGTGCGACCCGGCACCCGGGAGCCCGACCCGGAGGCCGCCCGGCGCATCGTGGCCGCCTGCCACCGGGCCGGGGTGGTCGCCCTCTCGTGCGGCAGCTTCGGCAACGTGATCCGGCTCCTCCCGCCCCTCGTCATCCAGCCGGACCTGCTGGCCGACGGCCTCGACGTCCTGGCCGGGGCGGTCGCCGCCGAGGGCTAGGCCGCCCGGCGGCCCGGGGCGGTCAGCGGGCGCTCGGGGGCGGCAGCGCCCGGCGGGCCGAGGCCAGCCCGGCCTCGAGGAGCGAGAGCTCCGCGCCGGCGTCCTCGGCCAGATGGCTGACGCGGTGCCCGGTGGCCTCGCCGGCCGAGGCCAGCGCCGCCCGGCGGACATCGTCGGCGGCCCGCACCACCTCGGCGAGCTGGTCGCGGGCGGAGGGCGGCACCGGCGCCCCGGGGTCGACCCGCAGCACCCGGTCGAGATCGATGGCCACGGCCCGCAGCCGGGTGCAGAGGCCCGGCAACCCGGCGGTGGCCGCCCCCATGCCGTCGGCGGCCCGCACGGCGGCGGCGGCGCGATCGACCGAGCGCCACAGCTCCCGGCGGGCCAGCCGGGCCGGGAGGTGGCCGATCCGCTCGGGCGGCGTGGCGCCGCCCCGGGACCAGGCGAGCGTCCGGGACGCCTCCCACAGGCCGACGGCGCCGGTCACCACGCCGTGCGACCGGAAGGCCCGCCACCGGCGGCGACCGGCCCGCCAGAGGAGCAGCCCGGTCACGACGACGGCCACCCCCACGCCGACCACGACCGCCGCCGCACCGGCCACCAACAACTCGAGGAGGGAGGCGTCCACTCTCCCACTCTACGGCCGGGCCGGCCGGGGGCGGTGGCACCTGGCCCTCAGCCGGCGGCCTCGAGGAGGTGGGCGGCCATGGCCTCGAGGGCAGGGGCCGGCACACCGGCGCCGAGGGCCCAGGCCCGGGCCCCCCCGTGGCGCTCCTCGAGGCCCTCGAGGAAACGCTCCATGGTCGAGGACTCGACGCCGAAGCGTGACGCAGGCACCCGGGCCATCCGCTCGGCGACCCCCGGGTCGGCCCGGTACCGGTCCATGATGAGCTCGAGGCGCTCGGCGGTGAGGACGTAGTCGGCCACGATGACGTCGGCGGGCACCCCGAGGATCCCGAGGACGAGGGCGGCCACCACCCCGGTGCGGTCCTTGCCCGCCGCGCAGTGGAAGACCAGCGGGTAGTGGGCCGGGTGGCCGAGGAGGCCGAGGGCCTCGACCAGGGCGCTCCTCCCGACGTCGAGGTACCAGAGGTACCGCTCGGCCAGGTCGTCGCCGACCGGCGCCGGTGCGGCCAGCGCCTCCCCCTCCGCCGAGCGGCCCTCCCCCTCGCGGACGACGGCCAGGTGGCGGAAGGCGACCGGCTCGGGGGCGAGCGGTCCCCGCCCGGTGGTGGCCAGCTCGCGCTCGGTCCGGAGGTCGACGACCGTGCGCAGACCCCGCCGGCGCAGGTGGGCCACGTCGGCCGGGGTCAGCTCGTGGAGCGTGTCGGACCGGTAGAGGAGGCCCCAGCGGGTGCGCCGTCCGCCGGCGGCCGGGTAGCCCCCGAGGTCCCGGAAGTTGTAGGCGCCCTCCAGGGCGACGAGGCGCGACGGCGTGTCCATCCGGCCATCATGGCCGCCGGGACCGGAACCGTCGATGCGGACCCGGGCAACCCTCCAGGTGAGCCGGCGGAGCGCCGGCGGACTACCGGTGGTCGGCCTCCGTGGGCGAGAATGGGGGCCCGGAGGCGGGTCGCCCCCCGGCGGCCCGCGCCACCCCCCCGACTGCCCTCCCCCCGTCAGGAGTTCCCCGCATGAAGTCCATCGCCCGCTGGTGCGCCCGCCACCGCGTCCTCGTGGTCCTGCTCTGGCTCGCCGCCCTCCTCCTCGTGCAGGGGCTCTCGAACGTGGTGGGCACGGCGTACTCCAACACCTTCAACCTGCCCGACACGCCCTCCACCCGGGCCCTCCAGCTCCTCCAGGCCGCCGCCCCGGCGCAGTCGGGTGACCGCGAGCAGATCGTGTGGCACACCTCCGGCGGCGTGCCCGTCACCGCGCCGTCGGTCCGGGCGCCGGTGGAGGCCATGCTCGCCGAGGTGCACGGGCTCCCCCACGTCTCCACCGTGCTCAGCCCGTACTCGGCGTTCGGCGGCCACCAGATCAGCAAGGACCTGCGCACCGCCTTCGCCACGGTGACGTTCGACACCGCCGCACCGAACATCCCCACGGCCGAGGCCCACCGGTTCGTCAACACGGCCACCGACGTGCACGTCGCGGGCCTCCGGGTGGCCGTGGCCGGCAACGTGGCCGAGAGCGCCAACCGGCAGTCCTTCGGCGGGACCGGCCTCGGCATCCTGCTCGCCGGCGTGGTGCTCCTGCTGGTGTTCGGCTCGATCTTCGCCATGGCCCTGCCCCTGCTGTCGGCCCTGGCCTCGCTGGGCACGGCCATCGGAGTGATCGGGCTGCTGAGCAACGTGCTCAAGATGCCGGTCTTCTCCACCGAGCTGGTGCTGCTCATCGGCCTCGGCGTGGGCGTCGACTACGCCCTGTTCATCGTCACCCGGCACCGGCAGGGCCTGTTGGCCGGCGAGGACGTCGAGAGCTCCATCGCCACCGCCGTCAACACCTCCGGCCGGGCCGTGCTCTTTGCCGGGATCGTGGTCTGCATCGCCCTCCTCGGCATGTTCGCCCTGGGCATCACGTTCTTCTACGGCCTGGCCATCGCCGCCGCCCTCGGCGTCGCCTGCACCATGGTGGCCGCCCTCACCCTGCTGCCGGCCCTCCTCGCCTTCATCGGGCCCCGGGTGCTGAGCCGCAGGCAGAAGCGGAGCCTGGCCGAGCACGGGCCCCGCATCGTCGGGGCCGGCACCAGGGGCTTCTGGTCCCGCTGGGCCGACTTCATCCGGCGCCGGCCGGTGGTCCCCGCCGTCGTGGCCCTGATCGTCGTGGTGTTCGTGGCCCTGCCCTTCTTCTCCCTGCGGCTCGGCATCTCCGACCAGGGCAACGATCCCACCTACACCACGACCCGCCAGGCCTACGACCTGCTGGCCCAGGGGTTCGGGCCCGGGTTCAACGGGCCCCTCCTCCTGGCCACCGTCCACGAGGGCCAGGCCGACCCGGCCACGCTCGACCGGCTGGCCACCGCCCTCGCCGGACAGCCCGGGGTGGCCAGTGTGGAGGCACCCCTCGTCCTGCCGGCCACCGACGGGCGCCAGGTGGCGCTGGTCACGGTCTACCCGACCACCTCCCCCCAGGCCGCCGCCACCACCGCCCTCATCACCCACCTGCGGGACTCGACCATCCCGGCCGTGGTCGACGGCACGGGCACCACCGTGTACGTGGGCGGCAACACGGCCATCTTCGCCGACTTCGCCCAGGTCATCTCCGGCAAGCTCCCGCTCTTCATCGGCCTCGTGGTGCTGCTCTCCTTCCTGCTGCTCATGGTGGTGTTCCGGAGCCTCCTGATCCCCCTCACCGCGGCGGTCATGAACCTGCTCTCCATCGGGGCGGCCTTCGGCGTCCTGGTGGGCGTGTTCCAGTGGGGCTGGCTGGACGCGGCCTTCCAGATCTCCAAGACCGGTCCCGTCGAGGCGTTCCTGCCGGTGATGCTGTTCGCCATCCTGTTCGGACTGTCCATGGACTACGAGGTCTTCCTCATCTCGCGCATCCACGAGGAGTGGCTCAAGTCGGGCGACAACAAGGTCGCCGTCCGCAACGGGCTGGCCGCCACCGGCAAGACCATCACGGCCGCCGCACTGATCATGATCCTCGTGTTCGGCTCCTTCGTGCTGGGCGGCATCCGGGTCATCAAGGAGTTCGGCCTGGGCCTGGCCGCCGGCGTGCTCATCGACGCCGTCCTCATCCGCATGGCCATCGTGCCGGCGCTCATGTTCCTGTTCGGGCGGGCCAACTGGTGGTTCCCCTCGTGGCTCGACCGCCTCCTGCCCCGCGTGTCGGTCGACCCCAACGAGGACGTCGACGGGCCCGCCGGTCCGCCTCCGGCCGAGCCGGCGGCCGAGCCCGTCCACGCCTGACCCGCCGCCGGAGCGGGGACGGCCCGGGCCCCGGGGGCGCCGCTCGAGGTTCGGCCGGGGGGTGCGGTAGGTTCGGGGGGTCCCGGCCACATCCCGGAGGTGGAACCGATGTCCGACTTCGTCATGACCATCGGCGGCGGGAGCGCGCCCGCCGCCGTCGCG
>DAHVAJ010000052.1 GCA_027314705.1 Acidimicrobiaceae bacterium | reverse complement strand
CCCTTTCCTCCAGGTCAGGACGGTTGTCTCAGCAACTCCCATCCTTCCTGGTGGAAGGGCATTTTCCGCGCATGGTCAGGGGTCATTCCCCCAGGTCACGCGCGAGTTCGATCGGTGGATTCAGGGTGAGCCAGCGCGCGGATAGGGACGTAGGCGCGGCCCTGTCAAGGATCTCCCTGCAGGGGCCGGTGACCATCCACCGGTCGTGGGGGTGGCCCCGAGATGATCGGGGTGCCGTCACACCCACCGACGACCAAGTGGAGGTACCCCACCATCATGCGCGCGCTCGATCCCGAGGTGGTCGATACCGTCTGGGCTGCGATCGAACCCCTGGTGCCACCGGCACCGAAGACCCATCCCCTGGGTTGCCATCGCCGCCGGCTCCCCGACAGGGACTGCTTCGAGGTGATGCTCGTCCGGTTGGTGACCGGCTGCTCGTGGGAGGACGCCGAGCGGCTCTGCGGCAGCAAAGCCTCGGACACGACCGTGCGGGCGAGACGGGACGAGTGGATCGCCGCTGGCGTGTTCGACATCGTTGCCGAGGAGGCCCTCTGCGCCTACGACAAGATCATCGGGCTCACCCTCGACGACGTCGCCATCGACGGCTCCCAGCACAAAGCCCCTGCTGGTGGGGAAGGAACGGGGCCCAACTGCACCGACAACGGGCGATCGGGCTGGAAGTGGTCCATCGCCACGAGCGAGGACGGCATCCCCGTGGGCTGGGTGGTGGCAGCGGCCAACACCAACGACTGCAAGCTCCTCGCCGACACGGTCGACGAGGTCGCGACCCGCGGGCTGTTGGCTGACGTCGAGACCCTCCACCTCGACCGGGGCTACGACTTCGCCTTCGTGCGCCAGGCGCTCGATGAGCGTCACGTCGAGCACGTCATCCCGAAGTGCCGACCTCGAGCCAAGGCAGGTCGGCGCAAGAAGGCACCAATCGCCCTCGGCCCCCGGTGGCCGGTCGAGCGGACCAACTCCTGGCTCTCGAACTTCGGACAGCTCCGGCGCAACACCGACCGCAGGCCACTCCACCGCCGGGCTCAGCTCGCCCTCGCCATCGTGTTCCTGATCACCGCCAAGCTCATCGACTGGCGCAACCGGTGGTCACCGGGATGCGTCCCTATCCGCTGAGGCTCTGAGGCCGGCACCTGCCCCACGCCCGGCTTCCGGGACCGTTCGGGTCAGGCGGCCTCCTCCTGCACAGCCGGGTGGGCCGACTGCTCGCTGCCGCCGGGTGAGCTGGCGGTGGCGGCACCTGCCTCCGGACCTGCGGCCACACGGACTGCGGCGCCGACGACGGCACCGACCACGTCGATGACGGCGCGTGCAGCGACCTCGAGCTCGTCCCGCCCGACGTCGAGCGACCGAGCGGTGCAGGACTCGGGCCACAGGCCGACCACGCGGCGGGCGGTCGGCCGCGGCGGGCCGGCCAGCAGGTCGACGAGAGCCACCAGCGCGAGCTCGGCGCGCCACGTCGGCCCCGGCGTGCCGGCGCACACCGTCACGACGGTGCTGGATGTCACGTGCTCGCCTGCGTCGTCTCTCGCGCTGGTCCCGGCGCCGCCCTCGGCGCCCGGCCCGCTGTTCCCCTGCACATCACGGCGTCGCGAGCCCTCGCCATCCGGGCGCTCGCTACCCCCTGGCTGCACGCCGTCCCCAGGATGCCCCTCACTGGCACCGGGTCGGCCGACCCGGACGTCGGCGCGTGCCCGGAGCCGCCCCACGGGGCCGCCGGCGAAGGTGACCCGTCGAGCGGGACCTCCGAAGCGCACTTGGCGCTGCGTGGTGAGGCCCTGCCAGTCGAGCATGGGCCAGAGGAGCGACGCCCACGTCGTAGCCTCGGCGAGCACCGCGCCGCGAGCACCCGGGCCGGCGGTGGCGAGCCACGGCTCCCAGTGGAACTGCCGCCATCCCGTCCGCTGCCACGCGTCGACCGCCTCGTCGGCCACGCCGATGACGGCCTCGGCCGGGGTCCGGAACCTGCCCGCCGCACATGCGTCCAGCGCGGCCAGGCCGAGCGACCGGCGGACGGTGGCCGGTGACCACCGGAAGCGGTCCGACCCCGCAGCTCGCGCCGGGTCGCGCAGCACGTCGGGTCGCACCTCGAGGTCGACGCTGGTGGCGTGAGGGTGGCAGAGCCGATCGCGGAGCGACGACCGGACCGCCGCGAGGTCGGCGGTCGTGAAAGCGGCGCTCGCCGTGCCGAGGAGGAGCTCCGTCGGCGCGGTCATCGCCGGCGGTGCCGCCGGCACGACCCGTACGGCGAGGTCGGAGGCACCGGGCCTCCGGCGCCTGGACGCCCCGCACCGTGCTGCCCGGCGACCCGACCGGTCGGCTGCGACACCTGACCGGTCTGACGAGCGGTCGCGGGGTAGCCCCCCGGTCCGTGGCGAAGCCCGGTAACGCCTCCTGCGAGCCCGCCGCCCGCTCCGGCGACGGCGTCTGCGAGCGTCGAGCCCGACGCCGGGAGGTCGCCACACCACGGGCAGCGGGCGTCCTCCGATCCAGCGGCAACGCGGTCGTCCTGGTGCCCCCCGGCGATCCGCCTCGCCGCCGCGGCGACGCGGTCGGCGGCGCGTTCGAGCATCGCGAGGTCCACGGCGTCGACGGCCAGGGTTCCCGTCGCCGAGTAGAAGGTGGCCACGGAGAAGGGCGGTACTCCCTGGCTGAGCGTGTAGGCGAGCGCCGCGAGGTGCCGGTCGAGCTCGTGGACCGGGCTGCGGTCGCCGGTCCGGAGCGAGACGAGGGCCACGGACGCCCGGTCGGGCGAGGGCTCCCCGACCGCGAGGTCGACGTGCCCGGCGAGTTCGAAGCCGGAGGTCCCGAGGGCGGCGTGGAGCCGAACGGCGGTGCGGGGGAGCCACGCGGGTGCGGGCCGGCACCAGTGGGCGGTCAGCTGGCGGGCGTGCCCGGCGACGTCACGTGCGAGCGCGTCCCGGCGAGCCCGGGGGAGGACCTGCACACAACGGGCGAGCGGCGCCTCGGACGGGTCCGACTCGAGCGCCTCGAGCCCGTCGGCCAGCGGGTCGCCGATCGACCCCACGGTCAAGAGCTGGCGGAAGAGCGCACGCACCAGCGCCGCCCGGGCGAGCGCCAGGTCAGGCCCGGCGCTGGCGTCGCTGCCGGTGCCGGTGCCGGGGACGGTCCCGTGAAGCGGGCATGCGAGCGCACGGTTGACGACGGACCGCGTGAGCACGACCCGGTCCGGCCCGGGGGTTGCCGGGCTCGGCGGCAGCGGGCCACGCGCCGTCGGTGCTCCCCTATCGGGCGTCGTGGGCCCACGACGCCCGGGACCCAGCGCGGCGACCAGCCGCGAGCGGACGTGGCCGACGAGGCCGGGCTCGGCGGCGAGCCTCGCCTGGCCCGGTAGCCGGAGGAGCGTGAGCGCGTCACCCGCCTCCCCGACGAGCCCCCTGCCCGCCACCGGTCGACCGGTCCCCGCCGCCGTGCCAACGGCGTCCCCGACGTCCACGGCGTCGTCGGTCACCACGGCGTCGTCGGCGAGCCCGCTGCCGGTGCCGGGGGGAGCCGTCGGCGTCGTGGCGAGCTCAGGGGCGGGCATGGCGCGAGTGTGCCGCCCGGGTGTCACAGGGACGGCCCCCACCTCGAGCCCGCCCCCACCTCGAGCCGGTCGCACCGGCCGGCCCGGCCCCGCCGCTAGCCTTGGCCGGGTGACGAACGCTGCTGCCATCACGGCGTTCGACCTCGTCTTCGGGCTCTTCGTCGCCGGGGTCGTCGTCCTGCTCGTCCTGGTGGTCCCGTTCATCCTCCGCAACGGGGCGGCGGCGCGCCGAGCGTGGGAACAGGAGCAACGGGCCGCCGGTGCCCGGCAGGAGACCGATGCCGCGCCGCGCTCCGTGACGGCGCTGGTGCTCGGTGGCGGGGGCACACGCGGCGCCGTCCAGGTGGGCATGCTCCAGGTCCTCGCCGAGCACGGCTTCGTGCCCGATCGCGTCTACGGCGCCTCCGTCGGGGCGGTCAACGGTGCCGGCTTCGCCGGCGACCCCACCGTCGAGGGCGTCGAGCGCATCACCGGGGTCTGGAGGGGGATCAGGAGCGGGGACATCTACCCTCAGCGACTTGTCCACGGACCGTGGCAGTTCCTCCAGCAACGGCCCTCGGTGCACCCGAACAGCGGCCTGCGGCGGATCGTCGAGGAAGGGCTCACCTTCGAGCGCCTCGAGGACGCCCGCGTCCCCTTCGAGGTCGTCGCCACCTCGCTCGTCGACGGGTCGGAGCGGTGGCTGACCAGCGGGCCGGCGGTCGACGCCATCCTCGCCTCGGCGGCCATCCCGGCGATCTTCCCACCGGTGGAGCTCGACGGGGACCGGCTCGTCGACGGTGGGGTGGTGGACAACGTCCCGATCAGCCGGGCCATCGAGGCGGGCGCAACCCGGGTCGTGGTCCTGCTGTGCGGCCCGCTCGACTACGCACCACCACCGGCCCGGCGCCCGGTCGAGGTCATGCTCAACGCCCTCTTTGTCGCCGTGCATGCACGGTTCACCCGCGAGCTGGCCACGGTCCCCCCGGGGGTGGAGGTCGTCGTGTGCAGCGCCGGGGGCACGGCGACGCGCGACTACATGGACTTCTCGGACACCGACGAGCTCATCGCCGAGGGCCGGAAGGCCGCCATGGGGATTCTCGGGCCCCTCGGCCTGGGCGAGCCCGTCCCTGCCGTCCACGCTTCACCGTCGCCCGGAGAGGACGCGGCGGGGGCCTTCGGGCACGGCCCGAGCTCGCAGGAACAGGAACAGGAAGAGGTCGTGGACGGGCCAGTGCCGCCTCCATCGGCGGGGCGTGGTCCATCGGTGCCGCACCTCCGGTCGCCGGCGCCCGACGCAGGTGGCCCAGCGGCAGAGGCGGGTCGAGCGGTTCCGGTGGACGCCCCGGACCCGGCGGCCGGGCCGTTCCCGCAGCCGCCCGCACTGGTCGGGGACGAGCCGGACCACCCAGCCGGCCCGGCTCCCGGCGAGGTGCAACGAGGGGTGGGCAGGCTCCGCGAGCTGGTCGACGACGCCCGGGCCCGCGAGCTGCTCCGAGCCGTCCCGCGGTCGGCCCAGAGCCTCGCCGCCCGGCTCCCTCGTGTCCGGGTCGGGGCCATGCCGTCCCCCGTGGCCACGGCGGCCCAGGCCGACGACGGCGCGGCGCCGGTCGACCCCGAGCCCGAGGCTCAGCCGGTCGCCCCGCCGGCCTCCGACGAACGCTCCCAGCCCACGCCGGGTCGGTAGCGCCGCACGACGCGGGCGGGGACGCCGGCGATCACGCTGTGGTCGGGGAACGTCCCCCGCACCACGGCTCCCGCCCCGACCACCACGTTTCGACCGAGCTCGGTGCCCGGCAGCACGACGACGCCCGTCCCGAGCCAGCTCCCGGCGCCGATGCGCACGGGCCGGTCGGAGGGCCACTGCGAGTGGACCGGCTCGTCGACCGCCTCGTAGCCGTGGTTCTGGTCGGTGATGTACACGTACGGCCCGGTGTGGACGTCGTCCCCGATCTCGATGCCGAAGTGCCCGACGATGTGGCTGCCCCGACCGATCATGCACCGGTCGCCGATGCGGACGACGGGGTCGGTGATCATCTGCTGGCCAGGGACCATGCCCGCCGACAGGCTGACGTAGGGGCCGATCAGCGTGTCGGTGCCGACGTGGATCCAGCGCTCGCCGAAGATGGCGCCCGGTGGGAACGACAGACAGCTGCGTGCGCCGAAGGCGCCGAAGCCCCGGGTCCGGCGGTCGCCCGCGCCGCTGGCGCCGATCGCGCACAGCCGGTCCCACGCCGCGTTGACGGCGGTGTTCAACCCGTCGCGGCGGAGTCGCGCCAGCCGTCGGATCCCTCGGCGGCGCGACGGTGGTCCGCCTGCCGAGGGACCGCATCGCTCGGTCGGCTGCTCGGGCACGGCCCAGACGCTAACCGACGGCGTCTTGGCCGCCAGCTCGACGGACGGGCGCGGTGACCCTCCGCGTGCGAGTGTTCAGTGGCGGCGGCCGTGCGGCTCGCCGCCCCAGTGCGAGGCAAGCGGGAGGGAAGGGGGATCGCGATGGTGAGGCTCACGTGCCTGCTGCGGCGGAAGGAGGGCCTGAGCCCGGCCGAGTTCCACGCCTACTGGCGGGACCACCACGGGCCGTTCGTGATCGGGACCCGGAGCGGGAGCCACGTGCTCCGCTACGAGCAGCATCCGCGGCCGCTCGACGACTACCGCGAGGACGACGACCGGCGGGGGTACGACGGGGTGACCGTGCAGTGGTTCGCGTCGATGGACGAGTACCGGGCCCACGTCGCCGAGCCCGACTTCGCCGCCGTCTACGAGGACCTCGGCCACTTCCTCGACGTCGACCACCTCGAGCACGTGGTGACCGAGGAGCCCTGGGTCGTCCTCGACGGTCCAGACGACCTCGGCCGCTGACGACCCCGACGGGGACGGCCCCGACGGGGACGGTCGCGAGGCCGGAGAGGACCGACGTCCCGGCTCGGGCCCGCCTGGACGCCGCTCGACCTGGCCACGGTCCCGCCGCGGCGGGACGAGCCACCGTCGGATGCTCCACGGCCGGACGGGCCGTGGGGGCCGGCCGGCCCGCGACTGCTTGACGCACCGTCAGATCAGACCTACCATCCGGCCGTTCGGACACGCTGTCCGATCGGTGGGAGGGGGCGTCCGTGGGAGCGAGCACCGAGTCAGCCGCGTCGGGGTCGGCCGGGTCGAAGTCGGCAGCCGGCCAGGGCGCCGACGCCGTCCCCGACGAGCACGGCGAGCCCGTCACCTTCGACGACATCGACCTCACCGACTCGGCGCACTTCGTCTCCGGCGTCCCGCACCACTGGTTCGCGTTCCTGCGGCGGAACGCACCCGTCTGGTGGCACGAGGAGAAGGACGGCCCAGGGTTCTGGGCGGTCACCTCCTACGACGACTGCGTGACCGTCAACCGCGACCACGGCAACTTCTCCTCCCATCGCAAGGCCACCTTCATCTGGGACCTGCCCGAGGAGGCGCTCGCGCAGCAGCAGCTGGTCATGTTGAACATGGACCCGCCGCTCCACACCCGCTACCGGCGGCTGGTCAACAAGGGTTTCACGCCGCGCATGGTCGCCCAGCTGCACGACCGGATCCACCAGGCGACCGACGCGATCCTCGACGACGTGATCGAGCAGGGGTGCGCCGACTTCGTGACGGACATCGCCGCTGAGCTCCCGCTCGTGGTCATTGCCGAGCTGCTCGGTGTCCCCAACGAGGACCGCCACCGCATGTTCGACTGGTCAAACCGCATGGTCGGCAACCAAGATCCCGAGTACGCGGAGACCAACAACGAGGAGGCGGCCCAACAGGCCTCCATGGAGCTCTACGCCTACGCCGCCGAGCTCTTCGCCGCCAAGCGGATCGATCCCCGCCAGGACCTGATGAGCGTGCTCACCGAGGTCGAGATGGAGGGCGAGCGCCTGTCGGACTTCGAGCTCGAGCTGTTCTTCCTGCTGCTCACGGTGGCCGGCAACGAGACGACCCGCAACCTGATCTCGGGGGGCATGGCGACGTTCTTCGAGCATCCCGACCAGTGGGAGCGCCTGCGTGCCGACCGCTCGCTCCTACCGGGCGCCGTCGAGGAGATGCTCCGGTTCGTGACTCCGGTCATGAACTTCCGCCGGCAGACGACCTCCCCCTTCGAGCTCCGCGGCCAGCGCATCGCCGAGGACGAGAAGGTGGTGTTCTTCCACGTGTCGGCCAACCGCGACGAGGCCGTCTTCGACGACCCGCACCGGTTCGACATCACCCGCACGCCTAACCCGCACATCGCCTTCGGTGGTGGCGGCCCGCACTTCTGCCTGGGAGCGAACCTCGCCCGCCTCGAGATCCGCGTGATGTTCGAGCACCTCCTCGACCGGATCCCCGACCTCGTCCCGGCCGGCCCCGTAGAGCGCCTCCAGTCGCAGTTCATCAACGGCGTCAAGCACCTGCCCATCAGCTTCACCCCGGGGCCGAGGGTCGCCGCCTGAGCCGTCGCGCCGCTCCGTCGACTCGCCGGTCCCGGAGCGTCCGGTCGGCCGGCTCGGCGAGTGCTCGCCCGGCTGCGGAGCCGCCGACCGGGGCATCGGCGGTCGAGGCCCGTGTGGCACGCTTGGGCACGGTGCGGACGCCACCCGAGACCACCAAGGACGTCCTGCGCGACTTCCGACGCGACCAGGTCATCGACGTCGCGCGTCGGCTCTTCGGCGAGCGTGGCACCACCGAGGTGTCGATGGACGAGATCGCCCAGGAGGCGGGAGTCGCCCGCTCGACCGTCTACGTCTACTTCGCCAACCGTGACGAGCTGCTGCGGGCCTGCCTCAAGCGGATGCACAACCAGTTGCTCGAGGTCGTGGCGAGCCGGTGGGAGCGGTCCGGGGGGCCGGTCGAACGTCTCCGGTCGCTCATCGAGGCCATGTTCGAGCGCATCGACGACGACCCGGCCTTCTTCCGCCTCGCCCTCGTCACCCAAGAGGCCGCAGCAGCCGGGGCCCCGGCGGCCGGCGCGGCAGCTGTAGGGTCCGAGCTCGCCCTGATCGGCCTCGACGTCGCCCGGCTCCTCCAGGACCTCTACGTCGAAGGCGTGGAGGCCGGTCTCTTCCGCACCCTCGACCCCGACCGGGCCACGTCCCTCATCGGCCAGCAGCTCTTCGGCGCCCTGTCGGTGCGGGTCGCCGAGCCGGCCCCGTGGCCGCTCGCCGACGCGGTCGACGAGACGTGCGACTTCATCGTCCACGCCCTGACTTGAGCCGGCTCCCGGCGGTGCTCGCGCCCGCCGACCCCGCGCCCGCCGACCCCTCGCCCGCCGACCCCTCGCCCGCCGACCCCGCGCCCGCCGACCCCTCGCCCGCCGACCCCTCGCCCGCCGTCGACGTGCCGAAGAGCGAGGGGACGAGGAAGGTCTCGAGCTCGTCGTGCAGGGCCGCTGCCGTCGCGTTCGAGCGACCCCGGACGATCAGCTGGAGGAGGACCTGGCGCAGCGTCCAGTCGAGGGAGCGCTCGGGGTCGGCCCGAAGCGTGGCGGCGACCTCCGGCTCCTCGAAGTAGGGCTGGAGAAGGGCCCACACTGCCGCGACGAACGCCTCGCTGCCGTCGAGCTCCTCGACCTCGGTCGGCGAGACTCGGGTCACGAAGAGGCTGAGCACGGTGGAGTCACGGACCGCCGTCACCACCTGCACGACGGCGTCGACGAGCCGATCGGGGAACGGCCGCCCGCTCTCGTCGAGGATGGCGGTCACCGCCGACCCGACGTGGCGCGACTCGTGGAGGAGCACGGCGACGAGGAGCTCGTCGCGCGTGCCCAGCTGGCGGTAGAGGGTCATGCGGGTGACGCCGGCCCGCTCGGCGATGTCGGCCATCGGCACATCGATGCCCCGCTCGGCGAGCAGGGCGGCGGCCGTGTCGAGGAGCCGGCGTCGTGTCGCTCCGGAGCGCCTCGAAGGGCCAGGGAGCCCGGAGGGCGTCGGCGCGGGCCCGGGCGCCGGCAGGCTCATCCCCCGTTGCCCGCCGGGACGTAGGTCCGGCACGGCTGGCCGCGCAGCGACGGGCAGGCCGGCTGGGGGTCGGGCGGCGTGATACCGGGGACCACCGAGAGCACCAGGGCCGACGGGTGGGCACCATCGAGCCCGACGGTGTCGGTGACGGTCCCGTGCGTCTGGTAGGTGGCGAATTGCCAGACGGGCCGGTCGCCGCCGGGGGCGGTGACGGTGACCCGGATGCGCGACCCGGCCCGGAAGGCGTAGGCGAAGGGGAGGATGGGGATCCGGACCTCGGTGAAGACGCCCTTGGGGAGAGGTCGGGCCGTGGCGGCGAGGTACGTGGGGACCGGGTGGGTGGGGGTCGACTCGCGCCGGTCGAGGGCCCGGTCGCTGGCCCGGAGCACGCCCGTCTGGACGAAGAGCTCCTTGCCGTCGGGACGCACCTCCGAGATGGTCGCCTGGAGGTCGGTGTCCGTGGCCGTGCTCTTCACCCACAGGTCGAGGCTGGCGGGACCGACGGCCACCACGTCGTGGGCGAGCGGGGGCGAGAGGAAGCCGAGGCCGTCGCTGCCGGTGACCGGCGCCCAGTCGTACGGGGGGAGAGCCGACCACACGTTGCCCGAGGGCAGGTCCGTCGCCGGTCGTGCCGCGGGGTTCGGGCGGAACGACACCGACGTGGCCGCGGGTGGCACCGCCGTCAGCGTTCCCCCGGGGCCGAGGTGGAACGTCGTCGCCCGGGCGGTCGGCGGGGGCCACGAGGTGAAGTCCTCGTGCCACACGGGCTGCATGGCGCCAGGGCCGGCGCTGCCCCCGCCGTTGTCGAACAGCACGCGCACGCGGGCCTGGCGCTCGAAGGCGGCCCGTGCCGCGGCGAGGCTCGGCTCGTGGGTGAACTGGAGCGGCGGCAGGGCGCCCGAGGGCGCGCTGGCCAGCTGCTGGTAGAGGGCACCGGCGAGCACGGGCAGGAGCGGGGACGCGTGGGGCAGCTCGTCGGCGACGAAGAGGTCGAGGAACTCGACCCAGCGCGTGATCGTCCCCGGCCCGAGCGAGTCGACGTGGGTCCCGTTGACCATCGTCACCCAGACGTGCGGGTCGCGGGAGAGCTCGTCGACCACGGCGGGCCACTGGCCGCCGGTCTCCTCGTCCTGGAAGGCGCCCGACAGGAAGACCGGGACGTCGACGCGTCTCGCCCACGTCGAGGGGGAGCGCGGGTCGTAGAGCGACGGGACGCGGTGCGTGCTGGCGGCGAGCAGCGCGTGCAGGTTCCGGGTCTGGAGGTGCAGCGCCTGGTCGGCGAGGCACTGGGTGTCGCCTTCTGCGATGAGGGCCTTGGCGTAGCGCTCGCCGCCGCCGGGCGCCGGCTGGGCGTCGGCCTCGCGCTGGGCGAGCCACGTCGCCGCGAAGCCGTCGTTGAAGATCCCGCCGGGGAACCCAGACGAGTAGAGGTCGTCGGTGACGCTCATCGGGGCGATGGCGGCGAGGCCCGGCGGCCGAGTCCCTGCCACGAAGAGCTGCGAGATCCCCGAGAAGGAGATGCCGACCATCCCGACCTTGTGGTGGGCGACCCAGGGCTGGGCCGCCACGATCTGGACGGCGTCGTATCCGTCGTAGGTCGTCGACAGCCCGAAGAGGTCGAAGGCACCGCCCGAGCACCCCGTGCCCCGCATCTGCAGGCTGACGGTGGCGAAGCCGAGCAGGGGGGCGACCACCGAGCCCACCGCGGTGGCCGTCGAGGGGACGAGCGGGTCCGAGAGGGTCTCGCCACCCTGGTGGAGGACGGCCTCGAGCAGGCTGTGGGGCGCGGCGATGGCGTACCCGGACTCCTCGATGACGGTCGGGAAGGGGCCGTCGGCCAGGGTCTTGCCGGGCGGGAGCCGCAGCGTGGCCGCGAGCTTCACGCCGTCGCGCATGGTGAGGTAGTTGAGGCCGACGTGGAGGTGCTGGTCGGCGTAGAAGCGCTCGGGCGGGGTGTCCGACGGCGACAGCACGGTGAACGGCGACGTGCCGGCGACGGACCCCCCGCTGACGGACCCCCCGCTGACGGACCCCCGGCTGACGGACCCCCGGCTGACGGAACGGAACGTGTACCCGGGCCCGGGTCGGACGTCGCGGACGATCAGGCTGCCCAGACGGTCCGCCGTGCCGCGGCCGACGACGTGCCCGCTGGCGTCGACGAGGAGGAGGTGGGTCCCGGGCGTCGCCCCGAGCGCGTATGCCTTGTCGATCGAGCCGTGCCCGGTGTAGCTGGCGTGCTCGGTGACGGTCGGAGCCACCGGCCCGCTCGGCGCACCGGCGCTGGCGCCCCCGCACGCCGTGAGCGACGCGCCGAGGACGATGACCGCCGCCGTCGCCACCAGGCCCCGACCCGACCAGCGTCCCCCGGGCCCGTGCCGCACGGGAAGAGGGGGCACCCGGACGCGGCGAGCGCCCCGTCCCTCCGTTCGCCTCGCCATGGTGCCCCCACTTCTCGTTCGCAGACGGTTCCCGCCGCCACTGGCGAGATGTTATATCGAGTCGAGAATGTAACACCACTCGCTGCTCGGGTCACCCCTTCCGTTTGGAGCTCGGCGACGAAGACGCGGCGGTGCACCGTGCGCACCGGCCGCTGAGGGAGAAGTGGTGGGGGTCGAGCACGAAGCCGGTGTCCGCCAGGATCCGGCGCCGCAGGGGGTCGAACACGGCGTCGCCCACCTCCACTACCGCGCCGCACTCGTCGCACACGAGGTGGTGATGGACGGCCTCGGCCAGGTGCCACTGCGAGGGCCCGTGGCCGAGGTGGACGTGGAAGGCGATCCCCAGTCGTTCGAGGAGCTCGAGCGTCCGGTACACGGTGGCCAGGTTGCAGTCTGGGTGCTCGGCCCGGACCAGCTCGGCCAGCTCCTCGGCGGTCGCGTGGTCCTGGTTGCGGACGAGCGCCTCGAGCACGGCCCGGCGGTCCACCGTGGCGCGCCCGCCGCTCGCCCGGATCCGTTCCATGGCCGCCTCGACCCGCTCGTCCGGCATCGCGCCAGCGTAGCGACGCCGACTCGGCAGGGCCGGCGGCGGACCGCGGCCGCCCGGCGCGCCGAGTGGTGCCGGAGCACGCCCCGGCTCAGACGGTCGAGGGGCCGAGGCGGCTGTCCGCGCCGCCGTCGGTCCCGGGCGGTGCCACGTCCCCGGGCGGTGCCACGGCGAGCACGGCCTGCCGGGGCTCCTCGAGGGGGAAGTAGCCCGGGACGCTCGCGTGCGGCGTGTCGAGGTACACCTTTGCCTCGGGCATGCCGCAGAATCGACCGTGGCTCCACCGGACCTCCACGTGACCTCGCACCACATGCTCCCCGTGCCCGCGCCGCTCGGCAACCCGGGCCCGCCAGGCCACGCGGGGCTGCTCGCTCGTCTCGGCGTCGACGTCGAAGGCGAGCAGCTCGAACTGCTGTCGCCAGTCCCACGGGGTCCCGATGCGCAGCCGCATGCTTCCTCCGGCGCCCGCACCCAGCACGAAGTACGGCGACTCCGACAGGCGCAACATCCGCCACAGGACGAGCTCGCGCTGGTGCAGCGAGCGGAGGGCGGCCCGCCAGCGCTCGGCCGTACGGGTCGCCACCGTCTCGGCGAAGCGCCGCGCCGGAGCACGCAGCGGCTCCGGCCAGCGCCGTGCACAGGCGGCCGCGATCCGGTCGCGATCTGCCCTGGTCAGCTCGGCCGAGGACGCGGGCAGGGAGGGGTCGACCACCGCCCGCACGGCACGGTAGAGCGCCTCGAGCTCGTCGGGGGCGACGAGCTCGTACCAGTCCGCAGCGGCCGCGTCCGAGCGGTCCTGCAGGCCACGGTCGAAGAGATGGGCCGGCGCGGCGTTCACGAGCAGCTTCGACGAGTACTTGCACGAGACGAGGTAGACGTGGTCGACCCGTAGGTCGGCAGGGAGCAGGTCGTAGCCGGGCGGGCGGTGCGGGCCCTTCCACTCGATCCGTACCGGCACGCGCCCGCGCAGCCCGTCGTCGGCAGCGAGGAACGCCCGGCCGTTGGCGACGGCCGCCGCCACGGCGTCGCGATGGGGACCGCAGGTCGCCGCCACCAGCTGGGCCCAGCGGCTCGGGTCGACGCCGACCAACGCGTCCGGTGGCTCGTCGCCGAGGTCGTCCAGCCGTACCGGGCCCAGCATGCCGAGAGCCGTGCCCAGCTCGGTGCCGACCGTACGGAGGTCAGGCACCGTCATCCCCGCCTGGGCGCCTCCGCCCGGCTCGCCGTCGAACGGTGCCGCGCACGGTGCGATGGTAGGCGCGGGCACCATCGCCCCGGCGCCACGGTCGCCTCCGTCGACGGTGGGCCACCTCGTAGACTGACGCAGCATGTCGGAGGATCTCGGCCGGTGACCGCTCGGTGACCCGGCGGCCCGTTCCGGCAGTCCGGGCGCGCGGGCGCCCGGTGCACGAGGCGCGCCCAGCCTGGCGCCGTCTCCGTAGTGGCCGCTCGTCCCCGCTCGGAGCTGCATCACGGAAGCCCCGCTCGTGGCGACCCGGGCTGCTCGCGTCGGGGCTCGCCGCCCTGGCGCTCACCGCAGCCGTGAGCCCGGTGGTGGTCCCTGCCGCGGGGGCGGCACCGAGCGGCACGCCGTCGTCCACCGTCCCTCCCACGACGGCACCGCCCACCACGACCACCGTTCCGCCCGCGCCTCAGTGGCAGACGGCGTGGACGTCGCCGATGGACCTGCTCTTCCCGTACCCGGCCGACGCCGCTGTCGACGCCACGGTGCGCGACGTCGCCACGGTGGCGGTCGCCGGGACGTCGCTCGAGCTCCGCCTGTCCAACACCTTCGGTACCCTGCCGGTCACCTTCGGTGCCGTGACCGTCGCCGCGCAGGCGCCGTCGGGCGGCGCCGCCGTCGTCGGACCGGTCGTGCCCGTGACCTTCGGCGGTGGCCATCCCACCGTCACCGTTCCCCCCGGCCAAGACGTGATGAGCGACCCGGTGCCGTTCACCGTCCGCGCCGGGGAGCCCATCTCCGTGAGCCTGTGGGTCCCCGGGCCGACCGAGATCGACGTCCACGACTGCTGCGCAGGGAAGATCGTCACCTACGCCACCGCGAACGGCGGAGGCAACCAGGTCGGCACTGCTGCGGCCGCCCCGTTCGTCCTGGCGCCGGCCAACTTGCGGACGTCGTGGCTGTCCGCCGTCGCCGTGTCGGGGACACAGGCCCAGGGGACGGTGGTCGCCCTCGGCGACTCGATCACCGAGGGGTTCATGAACAACGGTCTCGGCTGGCCCGAGGTCCTCGCCCAGCGGGTGGACCAGCTGCCGCCGGCCGAGCAGCTGGCGGTTGTGGACGAGGGGATCTCCGGGAACACCTTGACCGTGTTCCCGCCGGGGACCACCTACGCGCGGACGTCGGGCGGGCTCCCCGGTCTCCAGCGGCTCGACCAGGACGCCCTCGACCTCCCGGGCACGAAGGACGTGGTCTTGTTCCTCGGGACCAACGACGTCTGGTTCGGCGGAACGGACCACCTGCCCACCTTCGGCACGGCGCAGGCGATCATCGCCGGCATGCAGCAGGTGGTCCAGCGGTCCCACGCCGCCGGCATGAAGGTCTTCGCCGTCACCCTGCTGCCGCGCAGCTCCTCGTTCGCGGGCCAGATCCCCGCGGGCGAGAAGCCCGAGGCGTGGACGCCGGCCGAGCAGGCCACGCTCGAGGCGGTCAACGGCTGGCTGCTCGGGCCGGGAACCGGCTTCGACGGGGTGATCGATCTGGCTGCCGTCATGGCCGACGTCTACGACGGCGCATGCCAGCCGACCCTCCCGTATCCCCCGTACTTCACCGCCGACAACCTGCACCCCAACACGGCGGGCCAGGTGGCGATGGCCGATGCCATCCCGACGACGCTCTTCGGGCTGCCCGAGGCACCCCAGGTCGCCCCCGTCGTCCAGGCGACCCCGACCCCCGGATGCCCGGCGGCGGCGCAGGCCGCGCAGGTGCTCGCCGCCGCCCGAGCGCCGGCTCCCCCGACGACCCCGGCCACCTCGACGACCACCACGACGCACCCGAGGCCGACCAGGCAGACCCGGGTGGCGCCGCCGGTCCGCCGGGTCGACGGGGCGAGGGTGGCGGTGCTCGTCGCCGCGGCGGTCGTGCTCCTCCTCCTGCTCGGTCTCGTCCTCGCACGGCTGCGGGTGCGGCGCCGGGCAGCGCGCCGCCGGGCAGCGCGCGCCGGAGCCGGCGGCGCACGCCAAGGAGGGGGTCTGGTGCCGGGAGCGCCGTCTGGGGTGAGCGGCAGCGTCCGGAGCGACACGTCGGCGCGCGACCTGCTGCGGGAGGGAGGACGCTTGGACGTCGACGAAGACGGCCGACGCGCTCCCCGAGGCGACGTCGACGTGCCATGACCCGGGTGCGGTCGACGAGGACCCGACCGACGCCCGGCCGCGCTGGTACGCCTGGCGCGCTGGCACGCCTGGCGCGCTGGTACGCCTGGCGCTCGGGTCGTTCGCCCGGCGCCCGGCGCCCGGCGGCCGGCGCCCGGCGGCCGTGAGAGGCGGCCGTGAGAGGCGGCCGTGAGAGGGCATGGTAGAGAGTGCGCGGTCTGACCGGAGGTGGAGCCCATGCGCGTCGGGGTGTCGAGGGAAGTCAAACCGGACGAGTACCGGGTCGCCATGACGCCGGCGGGCGCCCACGAGCTGGTGCGGGCCGGCCACCAGGTACTCGTCGAGCGCGACGCAGGAGCAGGCTCGTCGATCGCCGACGGCGAGTACGCGGCAGCCGGCGCCGACGTCGTCGGGACTGCCGACGCCGTGTGGGAGGCCGCCGACCTGGTCGTGAAGGTGAAGGAGCCCGTCCCCGAGGAGTACGGGCGACTCCGCTCCGGCCAGGTGCTCTTCGCCTACCTCCACCTGGCCGCGTCGCGCTCGTGCACCGAGGCCCTCGTCGCCTCGGGGGCCACCGCGGTCGCCTTCGAGACGGTCCAGCGGCCCGACGGCACCCTGCCGCTCCTCACCCCCATGTCGGAGGTGGCGGGTCGGATGGCGCCCCAGGTCGGCGCCCACGTCCTCGAGCGGGAGTCTGGCGGTCGGGGGGTGCTCCTCGGCGGCGTGTCTGGGGCGCGCGACGCCGAGGTGGTCGTCCTCGGCGCCGGGGTCGTGGGGACGAGCGCGGCGGCGGTCGCCGTCGGGATGGGCGCCGCCACCTGCGTGCTCGATCGCGACGTCGACAAGCTGAGACGGCTCGACCGGATGTTCCAGGGACGCGTCCAGACGCTCGCGTCGACGGCCTTCGAGGTCGAGCGCGTCGTCCTCGACGCCGACCTCGTGGTGGGGGCGGTGCTCGTCCCCGGGGCACGTGCCCCCGAGCTCGTCGGCGACGACCTCGTCCGGCGGATGAAGGCAGGGGCCGTCCTGGTGGACGTGGCCATCGACCAGGGCGGGTGCTTCGCCCACAGCCGCCCGACCACGCACTCGGAGCCGACCTTCGCCGTCCACGACGTCGTCTACTACTGCGTGGCCAACATGCCCGGCGCCGTGCCCCACACTTCGACGCACGCGCTCGCCAACGTCACCCTCCCCTCCGTCCTCGAGATCGCCCGGTCCGGGCTCGCCGCCGCGGTCGCCCTCGACCCCGCCCTCGCCCGAGGCGTCAACGTGGTCGACGGCGCGGTCGTCTACCCGGCGGTGGCCGAGGCGCACGGGCTGCCGTGCGCCTCGCTCGCCGAGGCGCTGGGCGGGGGAGAGACCACCTCCGACAGAGGTGCCGGCGACCGCCGTTGACAGGGTGAGGAACCCGCCTACCGTGGTCCCCGCCCGCTCAGCTCCCCGGCCGGGTCAGCTGCCCAGCCGCTCAGCTCCCCGGCCGGGTCAGCTGCCTGCGGGGTGGGCCTCCCAGTAGGCGCCGAGCACGGCACGCGGGACGCGCCCCCGTTCGGGGACGTCGATGCCGGCGTCACGGGCCCACGCCCGTACCGCTGCGGCGGTGGGAGGTGCCGGGGCGAGCGGGCCTGCGGACACGAGCGGCTCGACGAGGTCGGCGGCGAGGACGTCGGCCGCGTGGTGGGCGAGAGCGGCACCGAGGAAGCGGTAGGCCCACTCCTCGGCCAGCTTGCGGGTGTCGGCGAAGACGATCGGGACGTCGGGCACCCGGACCTGGGCCTCGGCGACGAGCTCGGCCAGCACACCTGGGCGCACGTGGGGATGCCGGAAGACGGCGCCGTAGCGGTCCTCCACCACAAGGGCGGCACGTGGGACGACCGACAGCCCGGCGAGGAGGCCGGGAAGACCTCCCCTGCTCGCCGTCGACGCGAGGTCGTCGAGGCTCTTGCGCTCGACGACGGCGACGACGGCACCCTCGTGCTCGACGGCGTAGTCGCCGACCACCAAGGCGGCTCGCTCGGTGGTGGCCTGCTGGGCCGTGAACCTCCACGGGTAGCGCTCGCGGGTGTCGACGAGGACGTGTACCGTCGACCCCGACGCCCGTCGGGTGGGGAGGACGACCGCCGGTCTCGCCTTGCGGGTGGTACGTGCGCTCTGCCAGAAGATGACCTGACGGCCACGCGCCTCGGCGAAGACGAACTGGGAGCGGTTCTCGCGCCCCCGGTCGAGGACCAGGTCGATGGCGGCGCCGCGCCGCGTGCAGGAGCGCACGGGGGCGCGGTCCACGACGTCGGGCTGGTCCGGCCACCCGGTCGCGGGGTGGCAGTAGACCTTGGCCGTCCGCGGCCAGACGTCACGGGCCTTCAGCACGATGCCGTCGCGGCCGAGCGGGACGCGGACGAGGTAGGGGAGCGTCGACGCCGCATCGGGGTTGCGGGCGACGACGAAGTCGTCGGGGTCGGTGCTCACCTCCGTCGGCGCCATCGCCAGGGAGCGTAGCGAGGTCGGTGGCGCACGTCGTCGTCCACGACGTGCGCCACCGGCTGCCCGGCCCGCCCGGCGGGCGACCCGCTTCGGCGAGCGGTCGCTCGCACGGGTCCGGAGGTGCCCGGCCCGCGCACCCCTTCGCTCAGGCCAGGCGCTCGGAGGGATAGCCGGGGTAGGACTCCTTGAACACGCCCTGGTGGAGGAGGACCTCGGCGGTGACCGTCGCCCGCTCGACGTCGGTGAGCGTCGTGCGCGTCCAGTACGACTCGGTCCGCCGGCTCTGGGAGAGGCCGACCACCTCGCGGGCGAGCGCGTAGGGCCGGTCGACGAGGACCGGCCCGTCCACGAGGCGGACCTCGAGGTCGAGGAAGAGCCCGAGGGCCGGCGACCGCACCGGGAACCCTCCGCCCGACTTGTGGGCCAGCACGCTCACCATCTCGATCGGGACGATCGCCCGTCCCCACGGCGAGGACGCGCCGCCCTCGGCCGTGTACCACGGGTGCGGCTCGGTGATCCGGGCGACCTTGTCGTCGAGGGAGAACGGGTAGAGGGGCCCGTTGGGCTCGGTGCGGGACAGCGTGACGACGCCCGCGTCCACCCGCATGCCGACCTCGAGCCGGTCGACGACGAAGAGCTCGCCCGGGTCGGCGAGGGCGGCGAGGCGTGACCCGAGCTCGGTGGGGCCGGCGTCGCCGACCGACACGGTGCCGACGAGCACCGGCGTGCCGTCCCGTTTGTGCGCCTCGGCCCGGGCGAGGTCGGTGCCGTCGGCGACGACGGTGGCCTGCACCTCCTCCCCCTCGACGACCATGGTGCGGAAGTGGCAGCTCGCGCACCCGTGCTCGAACCACCGCTGTCCCCACAGCAGCGTGGCGAGCGGGTCGAGCTGGCTGAGGTGGGTGGGCCCCTCGATGGGCGCTCCGGCGAGGCCCATCGACGCGGCGGCGTCCGCGTCGTGCACCGAGGCGTGCCCGTCGATCACCTGGTCGGCGAGCATCTGGGCCGGGGCGCGCCACGGCCCGGTCAGGGTGACCTCCGTTGCGAAGCGGGGTGACGACGGCGACGTCACGGTGCCGGGGTGGTGAAGCCGCCCGGCGTGGCGCAGTCCTGGGCGAGGACGTTCGACAGCCCGTGGGGAGCGTAGGGGTCCGGGGCGGCCTGGCCGGCGAAGCGGTCGGCGATCCAGTGGACCATGTCGGGGGTCGACGGGACGATCACCTGGGCGTGGTGCTCGCCCGGGTACATCCACCGCTGGACCTCGGCCCCGATGGAGCACAGGTGCGTGGCGAGCAGCTGCGTCGAGATCGGTGGGATCTGGCCGTCAGCCGTCCCCTGGATGATGAGCAGCGGCACCGTGGTGGGCGTCGTGAAGGCGCCCGGGTCGTTCTCCTCGAGGAGGACCTTCCACTGGGGGACGGAGAAGGGGTCGTGGGTGACCAGCGAGGCGAGGGGGTACTTGTCGAGCGTCGTCTGGAGGTAGTTGTAGCAACCGTTCCTCACCAGGGAGACGAGGGTGCGCGCCTTCGGTGTCGTGATGGCCGACAGCGGCGCCGCCGTGTTGCCGTAGGCGAGGTTGAACCCGACGGCCGCCATGTAGAGGTAGAAGGCGTACTTGCTCTTCTGGAGCGCGGCGTAGATGTACTTGAACTGCGACGGAGGGGCGCCGGCCACCACCCCGAGCAGGTGGAGGGTCGGGGCGTAGGTCGGACCGATGTGCCAGGCGAACATGGCGGTCTGGCCACCCTCCGAGTGGCCCCAGACGACGTAGTCGGGGCTGGCGTGGAAGACGGCGACGTGCTGGACGGCCCGGACGAGGTCGATGGTGTTCTCGGCGGCGAGGTTCCCGACCAGGTAGGCGAGGACGCCGGGTGGCGTGCCCTCACCCTGGTAGTCGGAGGCGGTCACCTCCCAGCCCTTGGCCAGCAAGGCGTTCAGCGACGGGACGGCCTGGCCGGGCGCGAGAGACGGCGCGCACTGGTCGGCCATCCCGTTCGTGCCGTGCCCCCAGGCCACCACCTTGTAGCCATCGGCAGGCGGTGCCGAGCGCGGCACGAAGACCAGGCCGGTGACGGCGACGACCCTGCCTTGCTCGTTCTCGGACGTGTACATGACCCGGTAGCTGGTCCCGTCGACGCCCGACACCGTCACCGGGGTGTCCTTGACGAGCACGCCGGGGGAGGTCGGGAGCGACCGCGGGACGGCGTAAAAGCCGGGGAAGCCCTTGGGTGCAGGCGTGCTCGCGGCGCTCGCCGGCGACGACGCCGCTGACGAGCTGCAGGCGGCCAGGAGGACCGCTCCGGTCGTGACGAGGACGGCGAGCCGAACGACCTGCCGGCCGTGCCTGCGCGTGGAATCCATCTGCGTCCCCCGTTCACCGACTGCCCCAGCCGCCGCACCCGTCGGTCGGACCTCCGGTGCGGTTGTCACGTCACGGTACCCAACCCGTCGCGGAGCTGTCGACCGGGCGGAGGCAGGCTCTCTCGACGGCACCGCGCCGGGCCCGACCCCCCACCACAGCGCAACCGTGTTGCAGAGCTCCCCGGTACGCTCGTGCGGTGAGCGGCACGACCCCCTACCGCTTCGGCGACCTGTTGGCGCTGGCGCGACGGACGTGGGTGCTGCGGATGGGAGCCGAGCTCGCCGCCAGGGGTTACCCCGACTACCGGGCGAGCGACGCCGGATCGGTCCGGTTGCTGCTCCGGGGGCCGACCCCGGTCGGCCGGCTGGGGACGGCGCTCGGCGTCACCCGCCAGGCGGCCCGCAAGGTGGCCAGTGGCCTCGAGGCCCGTGGGCTCGCCACGGTGGAGCCCGACCCGGCGGACGCCCGCATGCGCAACGTCGTGCTCACCGAGGCCGGTGCCGCCTACGGGCGGGCCATCGTCGAGGTCGTCGCCGAGCTCAACGGCTCTCTCGTCGCCCAGGTGACGAGCGGCGACCTCGCGTCGGCCGACGCCGTCCTGCGGGCCGTGGTCGCCGACGGCCCGCTCGCCGAGGTCGCCGAGCTGGTGCCGATGCCGGAGGGGCCGGAGGGGAGAGGTCCCGGCGACCGGCCGAGGGGCGGAGGTCGACGCTGAGGACCGCGCCTCCGGCCCTCCGGTACGACGCGGCACCTCGCGCCTGTGCGCCCGGCTCCGTGCGGCGAGCTCGTGCGCCCGGCTCCGTGCGGCGCGCTCGTGCGGGCCCACCACGGACCGGCGCGTGACGCGCCGGGGGAGGGCGCTCACCTATGCTGCCCCCTACGGGAGCGGCACGGCCCGGGGCACCGCCGGCGCGCGGTGGGCCGGTGACCGGGCAGGCGCCCCTCGGAGAGGTGCGAGAGCGGCCGAATCGGACTCACTGCTAATGAGTTGACCTGGGTAACCGGGTCCGAGGGTTCAAATCCCTCCCTCTCCGCCAGCTGGGCACCACCGGTGCCCGAGCACCACGCTGCCGGTAGATTGTTGCGGTGCCCGAGCGTTACTGGTTGGAGACGTTGGGCTGCCCGAAGAACCAGGTGGACTCGGACAAGCTGGCGGGCACGCTGGCTGCCGGGGGGCTCACCCCGGCGGACGATCCGAGCCGGGCCGACCTGGTGGTGGTCAACACCTGCGCTTTCATCGAGGCGGCCCGCCAGGAGTCGGTCGAGACCGTGCTCTCCCTGGCCGACGCCCGGCGGGACGGCGCCCGCCTGGTGGTCACCGGCTGCATGGCCGAGCGGTACGGCGACGAGCTGGCCCGGGCCCTGCCCGAGGTCGACCTGGTGGCGCCGTTCGGGGCGTCCCTGACCACCACGGCGGCCCCGACGGCACCGGCCCCCGTCGCGGTCGCTCTGGGCGCGAAACCGGCCCCGGCGGGGCCCGCCGAACGGGTCCCCGACTTCGACCTGCTCAACCTGGCCCGGCCGCCCGCCGCCGCACCGTGGGCGTACGTGAAGGTGGCCGAGGGGTGCGACCGGACCTGCGGGTTCTGTGCCATCCCGTCGTTCCGGGGCCGTCAGTGCTCCCGCACCCCCGAGGCGGTCCTGGCCGAGGTCGAGGAGCTGGCCGGGGGCGGACGCCTGGCCGAGGTGGTGCTGGTCGCCCAGGACCTCGCCTCCTACGGGCTCGATCGTGGCGGGGTGCGGCCCGACGGCCCGGTGCGCGGCGCCGCCCGCCCCCTCGTCGACCTGGTGCGGGCCGTCTCGGCCCGCGTGCCGTGGACCCGGCTCCTCTACCTGTACCCGTCGGCCCTCGACGACGCCCTGGTGGAGGCGGTGCTCGCCACCGGCGTCCCCTACTTCGACCTCTCCCTCCAGCACGTCTCCCGGCCGCTGCTCCGGCGCATGCGCCGCTGGGGCGACGGCGAGCGGTTCCTCGGGCGCATCGTCTCGATCCGGGCCGCCGAGCCGTCGGCCGCCCTGCGCTCGTCCTTCATCGTGGGCTATCCGGGCGAGACCGAGGAGGACCACGACGCGCTCCTCGAGTGGCTGGCCGAGGCCCGGCTGGACTGGGTCGGCTTCTTCCCCTTCAGCCGGGAGCCGGGCACCCACGCCGACGGTCTCGACGGCCAGGTCCCGGCCGCCCTCGCCGCCGAACGGCTGCGCGAGTGCTCGGAGCTCCAGGACGCCATCACCGCCGACCGGCGCGACCAGCTCCTCGGCACGACGATCGAGGTGCTGGTGGACGCACCGGGTGAGGCCCGGTCCGTCCGCGAGGCGCCCGAGATCGACGGGGTCGTGCTCGTCCCCCGCACGCTGCCCGTCGGGTCCTTCGCCGAGGTCGTCGTCGAAGGCGCCCAGGGGCCGGACCTGGTCGCCACCCCGGCGCCCGCCGCCGACCGTGCCGTGGCCACCGGGGTCGGGCGGTGAGCGACGGCGCGACCCGCGGCCTGTCCGTCCCCGGCAGCACCGGGCGTGCGCCCACCTTCGGGCCGTCCGCCCTCCTGACCCCGGCCAACGGCATCACAGCGCTGCGACTCCTGGCCACCCCGGTGATGATCGCCCTCATCCTGGTCTGGGGGGCGAGCTGGTTCACCTTCGTCTTCGGCGGCCTGCTGGCCCTGTCCGACGGCGTCGACGGCTGGGTGGCCCGCCGCCAGGGGACGACCCGCTCGGGGGCGTTCCTCGACCCGCTGGCCGACAAGGTCGTGGTCCTCGGCGCCCTGGTGGCCCTGGTGGCCAAGGGGATCATCGGCTGGCTGCCGGTGGCCATCATCGCCGTGCGGGAGATCGCCATGAGCGTCTACCGGTCGGTCGTGGGCCGCCAGGGAATCTCGGTCCCGGCCCGCCGCTCGGCCAAGATCAAGACGCTGCTCCAGGACCTCGCCATCGGCCTGTGCCTGGCGCCCCCGCTGGCCGGGCACACGGTGCTGCTCACGACGGGGATCTGGGTGGCCGCGGCCATGACGGTGGTCACCGGCGCGCAGTACCTGGTCGACGGCCGCCGCGCCGCCCGCACGCGGGCCGTCTCCGGTCCGGACCGGCAGCCGCCGGCGACCGACGCCGGCTGAGGGGCGGCCGTGCGCATCGAGATTGTCGCCGTGGGCACCGAGCTGCTGCTCGGACAGATCGCCGACACCAACTCGCAGTGGCTGGGCGAACACCTGGCCGCCCTCGGGGTGGCCTCGCACTTCCACCAGGCCGTGGGTGACAACCAGGAGCGGATCGTCCTGGCCCTCCGCACGGCGCTCGCCCGCAGCGACGGCGTCATCGTGTGCGGCGGCCTCGGCCCGACCCACGACGACATCACCCGGGACGCCATCGCCGAGGTGATGCAGGTGCCCCTCCGCCGGGACGACGCCGTCGCCGCCACCATCCGGTCCCTGTTCGAGTCGCGCGGCCGCCGGATGCCGGAGTCGAACCTGCGCCAGGCCGAGGTGCCCGAGGGGGCCGGGCTCATCCCGCAGTCGACGGGCACGGCGCCGGGCCTCGTCTGTCCGGTGGGCCACAAGGTCGTCTACGCCGTGCCCGGCGTCCCCTACGAGATGACCGAGATGTTCGACCGGGCCGTCGCCCCCGACCTGCTGCGCCGGATGGCCGGGCGGGGCGAGGCGTCCGGGGTCATCGCCAGCCGGGTGCTCCGCACCTGGGGCCTGAGCGAGTCGCGCCTGGGCGAGGTGCTCGGCCCCTACATCGCCCTCCTCGACGAGCCGGTGCCGGCCACCGATGCGGGGCCCGCGCCCCCGGGACGGGCCACCCTGGCCTTCCTGGCCAGCGGCATCGAGGGCATGAAGGTCCGCATCACCGTCCGGGCCGCGGATCCGGCCGCGGCCGCGACGCTGCTGGACGACCACGAGCGGGCCGTCCGGTCGGTGCTCGCCGACGCCGCCGGGGACGTGGTCTTCGGGGTCGACGACGAGGCCATCGAGGACGCCGTGGCCCGCGTGCTGCTGGCCTCCGGACTGACGCTGGCGCTGGCCGAGTCGCTCACCGGCGGCCTGGCCGCGTCGCGACTCGTCAACGTGGCCGGGGCCAGTGGCTGGTTCCGGGGGGCGGTCGTCTCCTACGCGTCCGAGGTCAAGTTCGACGTGCTCGGGGTCCCCGGGGGCCCCGTGGTGTCCGACGCCGCGGCCCGGTCCATGGCCGAGGGCGCCCGGCGGGTCCTCGGGGCCGACGTCGGGCTGTCCGTGACCGGCGTGGCCGGCCCGGACCCGCAGGACGGGCGTCCGCCCGGCACGGTGTTCGTGGGGTTGGCCCGTCCGGGCCGGCCCGCCGCCGCCGTCGAGCTCGCGGTGCCCGGCGATCGCGCCCGTGTCCGGCAGTACGCGACCATCGCCGCCCTCGACCACCTGCGCCGGGCGCTGGCCGCCGACGTCTGACGGTCCGGCCCACCCGGCCCCCTCCCCGCCCCACCGGGGGGGCCGCGGGCCGGCGCCCGTTCAGGGCCGGGTCGTGGTCGGCGCGGCGGGGGCGGCCGCCGTCGTCACCGGGACGCCCTGGGGCACCAGCTCCTCCCAGGTCGAGCCCGGTTGGAGGGTGATCGGCTGGCCGGCCGAGTCGGTCAGGGTGGCGGGCTGGGTGAGGCTCGACCGGGACCAGGTGCCGGTGATGGCCACGCCGTTGCGCAGCACGGTGAGCGGCCCGCTCCCCGTGGCCACGACCTCGACCTCCCGGCCCCCCACGTTGTTCTCGTACCAGGGGCCGATGAAGGTCTGGACCGTCATGATCACGACGTTGGTGGTGGCCGTCTGGGCACCCCCGATGAGCCGGTCCGGCGTCCCCGAGTACGACCGCAGGTACTGGCCGGACGACGTGCTCCACGTCCAGGTCACGTCGGCGTCGGACGAGAAGGGGATGTGCACCGAGGCGCCCGAGCCGGGCACGGCCCCGGCCGGGGGGGCGGCCGAGTAGGTGAAGATGGGCGCCGGCGGCGACGTGTCGGAGGGTGCGAGGCCCCACATCGAGGTCGTGCTGGCGAACGTCGAGTACGGAGCGACGCGCCCCGGCGGGTGGACGTTCACCGAACTGGCACCGGCCAGCACGTTCTCGTCCTGGATCGGCGCCTGGGCCAGGAGGGCCAGGACGGGGTTGATGCCGCCCGCGTGCACGAAGAGCGGGTGGGAGAGCTGCGAGAGGATGGCCACGTCGGGCTCCCGCGCCGATCGCAGGTCGCCGACGAGGGGCGCGCCCTGGCACTGGAAGACGGCCACGAAGCGGGTGTAGGAGCCCTCCACCGGCTCCTCGAAGACCACGTCGGCCTGGTTGAGGCCGGCCGAGGGCCGGTCGCCGCTGTAGTTGCCGATCTTGACGGCCAACGCCGGCCGGCCCGGGACGGCGCCGCCCGGCGCCGGGGTGCCGGTCAGGGGACAGGTGGCGGTGGGCCCCGGCGTCGTGGTGGGCGCCGTGGAGGTGGTCGAGGCCGAGGCACCATGGTGGTTGCGGGTGGCGATCAGTCCGGCCGCCGTGCCCACCAGGAGCACCGCCACGGCTCCGAGGGTCCACCACCACCTCCGGTGGGACCGGCGGGCACGCAGGTCCTTGCGGCTGAGGATGGCGGGGGGCGTGCCGTCGTCGGCGGTCCCCCCGGAGCGGGTCGGGTCGTCGGCCATCGGGGGAACGCTAGTGCGCGGGCGGTGGCCGGCGGTGCCAACCGGCCACGATCCCGGTGGGGTCCACCATCGAACATGCGTTCGGATCTACAGTGGCGGCGCCGAGGGACGGCTCCGGCCCCCGGCGCCCACGGGCCACGTGCCCGACGGGCGTCACAGCCCCACCGTAGGGTCGGCCCGACCACCTGGAGCGACAACACCGAGGAGATGAGCACCGATGGAACGTGAGAAGGCACTCGACATGGCCCTCGGGCAGATCGAGAAGCAGTTCGGCAAGGGCTCGGTCATGCGGATGGGCGAGAACCTCCACATGAACATCGAGGCCATCCCCACCGGCGCCCTCGCCCTCGACCTCGCCCTCGGCATCGGCGGCCTCCCGCGGGGTCGCATCGTCGAGATCTACGGCCCCGAGTCGTCGGGCAAGTCCACCCTGGCCATGCACGTCGTGGCCGAGGCGCAGCGCAACGGTGGCATCTGCGCCTACATCGACGCCGAGCACGCCATGGACCCGGTGTACGCCAAGGCCATCGGCGTCAACATCGACGACCTGCTCATCTCCCAGCCCGACACCGGCGAGCAGGCCCTCGAGATCGCCGACATGCTCATCCGCTCGGGCGCCCTCGACGTGCTGGTCATCGACTCGGTCGCCGCCCTGACCCCCCGGGCCGAGATCGAGGGTGAGATGGGCGACTCCCACGTGGGCCTCCAGGCCCGGCTCATGTCCCAGGCCCTGCGCAAGCTGACCGGCACCCTGTCCAAGTCGCGGACCATCGCCGTCTTCATCAACCAGCTGCGCGAGAAGATCGGCGTCATGTACGGCTCGCCGGAGGTGACGCCCGGCGGGCGCGCCCTCAAGTTCTACTCCTCGATCCGTCTCGACATCCGCCGGATCGAGACGATCAAGGACGGGGCCGACCAGATCGGCAACCGCACCCGGGTGAAGGTCGTGAAGAACAAGTGCTCGCCGCCGTTCAAGCAGGCGGAGTTCGACATCGCCTTCGGCAAGGGCATCAGCCGCGAGGGGTCGCTCCTCGACGTCGGGGTCGAACTGGGCTTCATCAAGAAGTCCGGGGCGTGGTTCACCTACGAGGGCGAGCAGCTCGGCCAGGGCCGTGAGAACGTCAAGACCTTCCTGACCGAGAACCCCCAGCTCATGGCCGAGATCGACGAGCGCATCCGCGACCACCTCGCCGCCCAGAACGCGGAGAAGGCCGCCGGGACGGGCGGCGCGGTCCCCGACGGCCTCGAGCTCGACGACCAGCCGATCTCGCTCAGCGAGTGACCTGAGCGGGCACCGCCCGGCCGCACCCGCGGCCGGGCGGGCCGACCACCGGCGCCGGCCCGGGCCGCGTCCACGCGTCCCGGGCCGCTGCACCTGCCGTCCCCCGGGGCCCCCCGGCGTCCCCCGGGGGCACCCGGCGGCCGCGCCCGCTCAGGAGGCGCTGCCCGAGGTGGGCGCTCGGGACGACGTCGATCCCGGTGTGTACACGGCTCGCCACGTGCCGGTGGACGGGTGGGTGATGCTGGCCGGTCCGGCCCCGATGACGCTGTAGACGTTCTCCATGATCCGCAGGAGATGGGGGGTCACCGCCGGCTCGGCCGGGGCCAGCACGTTGGACGGGATGAGCGGGGCGTCGGCCAGCTGTCCCACCCAGGAGGCGTCGCCCGTGGCGAAGACGCCACCGCCGGCCGGGGCCGTGTACCAGGTGACGTCCGAGTAGTTGTCGCGCCGGTTGGCCACGAGGGAGTGGGCCACGACGTCGGTGTCGGGGGGATTGGCACCGCCCGGGACGTACCGGTCGAACTCCCCCCGGACCGCCTGGGGCAGGTGCTGGCCGTCGGTCAGCCCGGTGCCGGCCAGCGTCCAGTGGGAGGCGTCGGCGACGACCATGTCGGCCTGGGCACCGATGTCCTGGTAGGTGCTGCCGATGAGGCTGGCCTCGGGGTCGTTGACCGGTGGCTGCGCCCAGTTGACCGTCACCAGCGCGTCGTCGTGCCCGGTCATGGGGTCCTCGGCGGCGGACTTGTAGCAGACCTCGTGACGATCGGGTCCGAGCGGCGAGGGCTCGAGCCGGATCTGCCGGTAGCAGGCGTTGGCACCGAGGAAGGCCAGGTTGAGCCCGCCCGCCACGCCGGCCTGCGCGGCGTAGCGCATCGGCGCCGACCAGTACTCGTCGTGCCCGAGGGAGACGAGCCCGCGGTGGCGTCCGACCAGCTCCGGCCGGGCGTGGAGGTCGAGGTCGGTCCAGTAGGTGACGTCGAGGCCCAGCCGCTCGGCGTGGAAGACGACCGGGAACTCGTTGCCCACGAAGTCGGCCGCCCCGGAGGCCCAGTCGTGGTCGTAGGGACGGTCGTAGGAGACGATGCGGGCCCGGTCGGCGTAGGTGCCGCCCCCGGGGTTGTGCGTGAAGGACAGGGCGCCACCGCGGTTGCCGTAGTAGAGCGAGTAGCCGCCCCAGCGGTTGTACGCCTGCCAGGTGGCGACGGCGTGCTGGATGACGAGGGCCGCCTCCGAGGCGTCGTCGCGCACGCAGAGGGGGACGAAACCCTGCTCGCTCGTGGCCCCCACCAGCTTGAGCAGGTACGCCCCGGGCGGCCAGGTCCGGTCGACGACGAAGGACAGGGACGGTGTCCACGAGCACTCGATGGTGTTGGTGGGTGCCAGCAGCTCCGGCAGGGCCTGGCGCACGCCCGGGGTCTCCGCCGACTGCCACACCCGCCGGGCGCCGATGCCCTGGTAGTAGCCCATCCGGAAGGCGTCGACGTGGAAGGTGGTCGCCTTCGTGTTGACGTACAGGGTCACGGTGTCGCCGACGGCGGCGCTCACGTGGTCGCTGTACCCCTCCATGTCGCCCGCCCGCTGGGGGGTGGTCACCCACCAGGCGGCACCGGGCCTCGCGTTCTCGGCGACGATCACCGGGTTGGTCGGGAGGCTGACCCCGTCGAGCACCGTCACCCCCGGTCCCGGCACCGGCGTCGGACGGACGGGCCGGCCGACGGCGGCGGCCAACCGGTCGGGCGTGTGGCGGCCGACCCCCTCGACCACCCCGAAGGTGGCCGCCGCGGCCCCGGCCACGCCGGCCGCCGTCCAGCCCAGGAAGCGCCGGCGGCTGACCGCGGGCGCCGCCTCGCCATGGTCCCCCTCGTCCCCGCGCTTCGGGGAGGGGCTGTGGGCTCCTGGTCTGCTCATGCCTCGCCTGCTCGTCGCGCCGGTCTGGTTCGCCCGCCCGTCGTCCGCCGCCGGGTCCCGGCGGTCGCCGTCGGGCGCGCCGGGCGACCACCCAGGCTACCGACGCCGTGCCGCCGACGCCGGACGGGCCCCGACGGCCGGCCGGAGGCCCGGGCCCCCCTGGCGGGCCCCTGCCCGTCCTGCGTACGCTCGGCCCCGAGCACCACCCCCGTCGCGCCCGCGACGCGAGGACCGGCCGGCCCGAGCCGGCCCCCACCGAGGAGCTGTCACGTTGGAATTCGGAATCATCCCGCCCGTCCGGACCGGGGCCACCGCCGACCCCGAGTGGATGACGGCCTTCGCCCGGCACGCCGAGGCCTGCGGGTTCGAGTCCCTGGTGGCCGTGGAGCACGCCGTGGTGATCTCCGGCTACGAGAGCAGGTACCCGTACGCCTCCTCGGGCCGGATGCCCCTGCCCGACGACTGCCGCATCCCCGATCCGCTCGACCTCCTGGCCTTCCTGGCCGCGGTCACCGAGCGCATCACCCTGGCCACCGGGGTGCTCGTCGTGCCCAACCACCAGGCGGTGGTGCTGGCCAAGCGGATCGCCACGGTGGACGTCCTGTCGCGGGGCAGGGTCCGCATGTGCCTCGGGGTGGGGTGGATGGACGAGGAGCTCCGGGCCACCGGCGCCGACCCCCGCTCGCGAGGACGCCGGACCGACGAGACGATCGAGGTCCTGCGGACCCTGTGGGCCGACAGCGGGCCCGAGGGCGCCCGGTTCGACGGCGAGTTCGTCACCTTCCACCACGCCCACTCCTTCCCGAAGCCGGTCCGCCCCGGTGGCGTCCCCCTGCACATCGGCGGGCACAGCGAGGCGGCGGCCCGGCGCGCCGGCCGGCTCGGGGACGGGTTCCAACCCCTCGGCCTCACCCACGACGAGCTCCGCCTCCGGCTGTCCCAGATGCAGGAGGCCGCCGAGGCCGCCGGCCGGGATCCGGGTCGGATCGAGCTCGCCGTCTCCGGGTACCTGCCCACGACCACCGACGAGGAGGTGGCCGGCCTCGAACGGGTCGGGGTCGACCGCCTGTTGGTCTCGACCTCGATGAGCGACGACCTCGACGCCCTGGCGGCGGAGATGACGACGTTCGCCGAACGGTTCGGGCTGACCGCGCCGGTCCGTGGCTGAGCCGGTCGCCGCCCCCGGCGCCGACCGCGGCGCACGCGACCGCGCCGCCCTCCGGCGGCTGTCGGACGGGTACGCGGCGGCGGTCGATGCTCTCGACGGAGGGGCCTTCGCCGACCTGTTCACCGAGGACGGCGAGCTGTGGGTGCCCGACGTGACCCGGGGCGGGGACCCCGTGGTCCGCCGGGCCGGCCGGGAGGCCCTGGCCCGGATACCGGCCGGACTGGCCCGCTACCACGCCACCTGTCACGGGGTGGGCCGGGCCGACTTCGCCGTCGACGGCGAGACGGCCACCGGCGACGTCACCGGGGTGGCCCACCACCTCTCCGCCGGCCCGTCCGGTGGGGACGGGCCCGGGACCGACACCATCTGGCACCTCCGTTACGTCGACACCTACCGGCGCACCGGGGACGGCTGGCGGATCGCCCGGCGCGCGCTGCACCTCCGGGGGACCGAGGAGCGCCCGCTCCCCCGCACCGGACCGGGTCGCTGACCCCCCGGGCCGGGGGTCAGGCCGGCGGCACGGCCTCCGGCGGGGGCGGGCCGGTGTAACGGGCGGCCGGGCGGATGAGGCGGTTGTCGGCGGCCTGCTCCATCACGTGGGCGGCCCAGCCGATCGTCCGGCTGGCCGCGAAGGTGGGGGTGAACAGCTCCCGGGGGATCCCGCAGGTGCCGAGGACCACCCCGGCGAAGAACTCGACGTTGGTGTAGAGCCGCCGGTCGGGCTTGAGGTCGGCCAGGACCCCGACCGCGGTGGCCTCGACGCGCTCGGCGAGGTCGACCAGCGGACCCCCGAGCGAGCGGGCCACCCCGCGCAGGAAGACCGAGCGCGGGTCGTCGGTCTTGTAGACACGGTGGCCGAAGCCCATGATGCGGTCGCCCCGGCCCACCGCCTCGCGGATCCACCCCTCGGCCCGGTCGGGGGTGGCGATGGCGTCGAGCATGTCGAGGGCCCGGCTGGGCGCCCCGCCGTGCAGGGGGCCGGACAGGGCGCCGACCGCCCCGCAGACCGCCGCGGCCAGGTCGGCGCCGGTCGAGGTGATCACCCGGCCGGTGAAGGTCGAGGCGTTGAACCCGTGGTCGATGGTGAGGACCAGGTACTGCTCGACGGCCCGCACGTGGGCCGCCGGCGCCTCCTCCCCCCGCAGCATCCAGAGGTAGTTGGCCGCGGTGGGGAGGTCGGCCCGCGGGGGGACGGGGTCGAGGCCGTGGCGGAGGCGGTGGGCCGCGGCGAGCAGGGTGGGGACCACCGCGCACAGGCGGAGCGCCTGGGCCCGCAGCTCGTCGGGCCCGATGTCGTGGCTCGGCCGCCAGCCCAGTTCGGCACCGAGGAGCGAGACGCCGGTGCGCAAGGCGTCGAGCGGGCCGCCGAGGCGGGCGACCGAGGGCAGGAGGGCGGCGAGCCCGGGGGGCAGCTCCCGCTGGGCGGCCACCTCGCCGCAGAATCGGGCCGATGCCGTCCGGTCGGGCAGCGCGCCGTCGAAGAGCAGCTGCCAGACGTCCTCGAGCGAGCGACGGGCGGCCAGCTCGACGGCCGGGTACTGGCGGTAGTGGTGGAAGCCCTCCCGGCCGCGGACGTCTCCCACCGAGGTCTCGGCCACGACCACGCCCTCGAGGCCGCGGGGCAGTGCGCCGCCGGCCTCCTCGGCCGGCCGGATCTGGGCCACGGCCAGCAGGTCGCGCAGGGAGACCACGCCGACCACGCCCCCGCCGTCCACCACCGGGAGGTGGCGGTAGTGGTGGTGGGTGAGGCCCGACCAGGCCGCGCCGACCTCCTCGTCCGACCGGAGCACGTCGGGACGGGCGGTCATCCACCGGTGGACCGGCTCGCCGGTCGGGTCGGCCCGGCCGGCCGCGGCCCGCAGCAGGTCGCGCTCGGTCAGGATCCCGACGACGGCGGCGCCCTCGGTGACCACCACCGACCCGATCTGGCGCTCGTGCATGAGCGAGGTGGCCTCGGCCAGCGAGGCGCCGGTCGCGCAGGTCACCGGAGGCGAGGACATCAGCTGCTGGACGGCGGTGGGCATCGTGGGCTCCTCGGGATCGGCGGCGGTCCGCGGCGTGGTTCCCGCCTGGTGGCGTCCCCTCCAGTGTGGACACGCGGCCCCGGGGTTGTAAATATTGATCAAGTCAATACTGACTCGGGTCCGGGAGGCCGCCGGTGGACCGCATGCTGCGCAGTGACGAGGCCGCCCGTCGGCTGGGCATCAAGGTGAGCTCGCTCTACGCCTACGTGAGCCGGGGGTTGCTCGCCTCCCATCCCGAGCCCGGCGGGCGACACAGCCTGTTCGCCGCGGCCGACGTGGAGCAGCTGGCCCGCCGGTCACGGCAGGGCAAGTCGGTGGAGACCCGGATGGCCACCGTCACCACGGGCGTCTGCCAGCTGACCGACGACGGACCCCACTACCGGGGCGTGCCCGCCGCCGACCTCGCCACCACCGCCTCCTTCGAGGAGGTGGCCGTGCTGCTGTGGGGGGTGCCCGACCCCGGGAGGTGGGAGGCGGCCGCCCTCGGACCGCCCCCGGCGTTCACCGCGGCCGACCGCATGCGGTGGGCGGTGGTCATGGCCGCCGGCGCCGACCCGGTGCGGGGCGACCTGCGCCCGGCGGCGGTGGTGCGGACGGCGCGCACCGTCGCCGCCTCCATGGTCGACTCCCTGGACCCGGTGGCCGGGGCGTCCGCCCCGGGTCGGCTGGTGCTCGACGACGGCCGGGTCCTCGGGGACTCGTTGGCCGGCCGGCTGGCGGCCCGGCTCGACCCGGCACCCGACGATGCCCTGGTCCGGGCGGGCAACGCCGCCCTCGTGCTCCTGGCCGACCACGAGCTCGCCACCTCGACCGTGGCCGTGCGCATGGCCGCGTCCACCCGGGCCGACCTGTACGACGCGGTGCTCTCCGGCCTCGGCACGCTGGGCGGTCGCCTCCACGGCGGGGCCAGCCGGGAGGTGCACCGGCTGCTGGTCGACGCCGACCAGTTCGGGGTGGAGCGGGCCGTGGCCGACACCCTGCGGACCCGGGACCACCTACCGGGGTTCGGCCATCCCGTGTACCGCGCCGGGGACGCCCGCTACCGGGTGCTCGACGGCCTGTTCTGCGCCCTGGCCGACCCGGCCCAGGTCGACCTGGTCCACGCCCTCGTCGACCTCGCCGCCCGGGCCGAGCTCCCCCCACCCAACGTCGACCTCGGCCTGGCCGCGGTGACCTGGGCGGCGGGCCTGCCGGCCGATGCCGGCCAGACCCTCTTCACCGTGGCCCGGGTGGCCGGGTGGGTGGCCCACTACCTGGAGGAGCTCGACGAGCGCCCCCTGCGGTACCGGGCCCGTGCCGTCTACGCCTCGCCCGGCTCGCCCGGCTCGCCGCGGGGAGCCCCCCCCGCCGGCGCCCGCCTACGCTCGCAGGCATGACCCTCCCCGCACCCGACCCCGACCGGACCTGCCTCGTCACCGGTGCCTCCTCCGGCATCGGGGCGGAGATCGCCGAGCGCCTGGCCGCCCGCGGTCTCGGGGTGACCCTGGTGGCCCGCACCGGGCCCAAGCTCTCGGACCTGGCCGGGTTCCTGGCCGACCGCTACGCCGTGCGCGCCGAGGTGATCGCCACCGACCTCACCGACGACGCCGCCCGTCGGGCCCTTCCCGGGGAGGTCGCCGGCCGGGACCTCGCCGTCAACGTGCTGGTCAACAACGCCGGCTTCTCCACGGTCGGCCCCGTCCACCGCGCCGACCCCGAGCGCGAGGTGGCCATGGTCCGCACCGACGTCGAGGCCGTGGCCCACCTCTGCGCCCTCTTCCTCCCGGGCATGGTCGAGCGTCGCAGCGGGGCCGTCCTCAACGTGGCCTCGACGGCGGCCTTCCAGCCCCTTCCCGGCCAGGCCGGGTACGCCGCCAGCAAGGCCTTCGTGCTCTCCTACACCCACGCCATCCGCGAGGAGCTCCGGCCGCACGGGGTGACCGCCACCGCCCTGTGCCCGGGGCCGGTCGAGACCGGGTTCGTGGCCGCCGCCGGCTTCGACCAGGCCGAAGCGGCCGAGGCCATGCCCCGCTTCATGTGGGTGTCGGCCGCCGACGTGGCCCGGGCCGCTGTCGAGGGGATGCACGCCAACCGGGCCGTCGTGATCCCCGGCACGGCCAACCGGGTGAGCGCCGCCCTGGCCTGGATGTCGCCCCGCGGGCTCCTCGTGCCCATGGTGGCCAAGCGCCACCCGGGCCTCCGCCGGCGCTGAGCGGCCGGACCCCTCCCCGGTGGCCCCTCCCGTCCGCCGGCTCCATCCGGCGGTGGCGGCCGCCCTGGACGCCGGCTGGATCCTCGTCTTCGTCGTCCTCGGCCGGACGTCGCACACCGAGGGCCTGACGGTGGCCGGGATCGCCAGGACGGCCTGGCCCTTCCTGGTGGGCCTGGCCGTGGGGTGGGCCGCGGTCCGGGCCTGGGACCGGCCGGCGGCGCTGGTCCCCACCGGGGTCGTCGTCTGGCCGGTGTGCGTGGCCGCCGCCATGGTGCTCCGCGGGGCGTCGGGGCAGGGGGTGGTCGCCGCCTTCGTCGGGGTGGCCCTGGCCGTTGTCGGACTCGGCCTGCTCGGGTGGCGGGTCCTGGTCCGGCTCCCGGGTCACCTCGCCGCCTCCCGGTCGCCGTATCGGCACGGCGACGGCGGAACTTGAGCGAAAAGATGGGAATTTCCTGGTGTTCGGTGAACTCCCTGGTCACGGCCGTCCTCCGGTGCCCCCGGGCCGTCCGTTCGCCGTCGCCTCGAGGCCCGGACCGGCCGGGGCGGGCCGCCCGTCACACCTCTAGGGTGGAGTACAGCCGTGGTCGCCACCCCTTCCACCCCGCCGGCCGTGGCCGGGCCGCCGCCGGGTGCGGCGACCGGTCCCGCGACCGGTCCCGCGACCGAGGCCCTCCTGGCCGCATTCCACCCGGCGGTGGCCGGCTGGTTCCGCCGGCGGTTCCCCGGAGGTCCCACCCTGCCCCAGCGAGAGGCGTGGCCCCGCATCCGTGACGGGGGCGACGTCCTGGTGGCCTCGCCCACGGGTACCGGCAAGACGCTGACCGGCTTCCTCGTGGCCATCGACGCCGCCTACCGCGCCCACGCCGAGTCCGCGGCCCGCCCGTGGGTGGGGCCGGGGGGTGCGTCGGTGGGCCCGGCCGGTGCGCCCCCGGCCTCGGCGGTGCGGCTCCCGGCTCCCGGCCCCGGGGTCGTCTACGTCTCGCCCCTGCGGGCCCTGGCCGTCGACGTCGAGGAGAACCTCCGGGTGCCCCTCGACGGGATCGCCGCCGAGGCGGCCCGGCTCGGCCTGTCGGCACCCGAGCTCCGGGTGGCCGTGCGCACCGGGGACACCCCGCCCGCCGAGCGGGCCGCCATGCGCCGCTCGCCGCCGGACCTGCTCGTCACCACGCCCGAGTCGCTCTACCTCCTCGTGACCGCGGCCTCGTCCCGGGCCGCCCTGGCCGCCGTGCACACCGTCATCGTCGACGAGGTCCACACGGTGGCCCGGGACAAGCGCGGGGCCCACCTGGCCCTCACCCTCGAGCGCCTGACCCGGCTGGTCGAGGGGGCCGGGGGCCGGGTGCAGCGGATCGGGCTGTCGGCCACCCAGCGACCGCTCGACGTCGTGGCCCGGCTGCTGTCGGGCACCGCCCCCGGGCGGGCGGCCGCCACCGTCGTCGACTGTGGCCATGCCCGCGACGTCGACGTGGCCATCGAACTGCCCGAGACGGAGCTCGAGGCGGTGGCCAGCGGCGGGCAGTTCGCCGACGTGCTCGACCGCATCGCCGCCCACGTGCTCGACCACCGGACGACCCTCGTCTTCGTCAACACCCGCAAGATGGCCGAGCGGGTGGCCCACCAGCTCGCCGTGCGCCTCGGGGCCGAGGACGGTACCGACGGCAGCGCCGGCAGCGCCGGTACTACCGGCACCGGACCGTCCGGGCCCGACCGACCGGGCACCGACGGCACGGGCGCCCCGGTCCCGCGGGTCCCGCCCGCGGCCGAGGGCGGGCCGATCGACCCCGCCCTCCAGGTCGCCGCCCACCACGGCAGCCTCTCCGCGGCCCGACGGCGCATCGTCGAGCAGCGGCTGCGGGCCGGTGACCTCCGGGCCCTGGTGGCCACGGCCTCCCTCGAGCTCGGCATCGACGTGGGTCCCGTCGAGTTGGTGTGCCAGATCGGCTCCCCCCGATCCATCGGAACGTTCCTCCAGCGGGTCGGCCGGGCCAACCACCACCTGGAGGGCACCCCGGCCGGCCGCCTCTACCCGCTGACCCGTGACGAGCTGGTCGAGTGCACCGCCCTCCTGGCCGCCGTGCGGGCCGGCCGGCTCGACCTGCTCCGACCCCCGGTGGCACCGCTCGACGTGCTGGCCCAGCAGCTGGTGGCCGAGGTGGCCGCGGCCGAGGAGTGCGAGGTCGACGACCTGGTCGCCCTGGTGCGGGGGGCGGCCCCCTACGCCTCACTGGCCCGCGCCGACTTCGACGACGTCGTCGAGCTGGTGTCCGACGGGGTGCGGACGGGCCGGGGGCGCAAGGGTGCCCACCTCCACCACGACGCCGTGCACGGCCGCCTGCGGCCGCGCCGCGGCGCTCGGCTGGCCGCGCTGACGAGCGGAGGTGCCATCCCCGAGACGGGTGACTACCGGGTGGTGCTCGACCCCGACGGCGTCACCGTCGGCTCGGTCCACGAGGACTTCGCCGTCGAGGCGACGGCCGGGGACATCTTCCTGCTCGGGACCCACTCCTGGCGGGTGACCAAGGTCGAGACGGGCACCGTCCGCGTCGTCGACGCCGGTGACCTCCCGCCCACGGTGCCGTTCTGGTTGGGCGAGGCCCCGGCCCGCACCCCGGAGCTCTCCGAGGAGGTGAGCACCCTCCGGGCCGCCCTCGAGCCCCTCCTCGCCGCGGGCGACGGCGACGGCGCCCGGGCCGAGGTGCGGCTCCGGGCCGGGGTGTCGGCGGACGTGGCCGACCAGGTCGTGGCCTACCTCGGCGCCGGTCTGGCCGCGCTCGGCGTCCTGCCCACCCGGGAGCACCTCGTCATCGAGCGGGTCTTCGACGAGGTCGAGGGCAGCCAGCTCCTGGTCCACGCCCCCTACGGCGGCCAGGTCAACCGGGCGCTCGGCCTGGCCCTGCGCAAGCGCTTCTGCGTGGCCTTCGACTTCGAGCTGCAGGCCGCGGCCGATGACGACACCGTGGTCATCTCCCTCGGTCCCCACCACAGCTTCCCGCTCTCCGACGTCCCCCGCATGCTGCAGAGCCGGACTGCGGTCGACGTCCTCGTCCAGGCCGTGCTGCCCCACCCGATGCTGGCCGCCCGCTGGCGGTGGAACCTCAACCGCGCCCTGGTCGTCCCCCGCTCCCAGGGAGGACGTCGGCGCCCCATCCACCTGCAGCGCATGGAGGCCGAGGACCTGCTCGCCGCCACCTGGCCGGCCCTGGCCGCGTGCCAGGAGAACGCGCCGCCGGGGCCCGTGCCCGTCGCCGACCACGTGCTCGTCCGCCAGACCGTGGCGGACTGTCTCACCGAGCCGCTCGACGCGGCCGGGCTGGTCGCCCTGCTCGAAGGGGTGGAGTCCGGACGGGTGGGGGTCCACTTCGTGGAGTCGGCCGAACCCTCCCCGCTGGCCCACGGCATTCTCACCGGTCGGCCCTACACCTTCCTCGACGGGGCCCCGCTCGAGGAGCGCCGCACCCGGGCCGTGGCCGTGCCCCGCGGCCTCCCGGCGCTCGGGGCGGACGGCCTGCCGGCCGGGCTGCCCGTCGACCCGGCGGAGCTCGGCCCGCTCGACGGGGCCGCCGCGGCCGAGGTACTCGAGCGGGTCCGCCCGCGACCACGGACCGCCGACGAGCTCCACGACCTCCTCCTCTCGCTGGTGCTGGCCCGTCCCGTCGCCGTCTGGCAGCCCCTCTTCGACGAGCTCCGGCGGGACGGGCGGGCCCTGGTCATCGGGTCGTCGTGGGCGGCGACGGAGCGCCGGGCGTGGGCCGCCGAGCTCGAGCGCTCGCTCGCCGACCCGCTCGTCGGCGCCGACCACGCCCTGGCCGAGTGCGTGGCCGGTCATCTCGAGCTGTCCGGTCCGGTCACGGTCGAGCAGCTCGTGGCCGAGGGACCCCTGCCCACCGGATCGGTCCGCGGCGCGCCGCTGACCGCCGCCCGGGTCCGCACCGGCCTGGGTGCCCTCGAGTCGACCGGGCTGGCCGTCGCGCTGCCCGACGGCCGGTGGTGCGCCCGCCACCTGCTCGTCCGGCTCCACGCCGCCAGCCGGCGCCGACGCCGGCGCCTCGTCGACCCCGTGCCCGTGCGCACCTTCGTGCGCTTCCTGGCCTGCTGGCAGCGCGTGGCCCCCGGCACCCGGGTCGAAGGCCGGGCCGGGCTGCTCGCCGTGGTCGAGCAGCTCCAGGGCGTCGAGGTGGCGGCCGGCGAGTGGGAGCGCACCGTGCTCCCGGCCCGCGTCGCCGGGTACGACCCGCACTGGCTCGACGAGCTCTGCCTCAGCGGCGAGATGGCGTGGGGGCGCCTCACCCCCCGGGCCGAGGGGCCGGCCGGCGACGCGCCGGCCCGTCGGGGCTCGGCCACCCCGTCGCCGGCCACGCCCCTGGCCCTCGTCACCCGCGAGGACCTGGGGTGGACCATGGCGGCCGTGCGGGCCGACCGGGTGCTGGTCGAGCCGGCCCACGGCGCCGCCGCCGACGTGCTCGCCCTGTTGCGGTCACGCGGCGCCTGCTTCCGCTCGGAGCTGGCGCCGGGGACGGGCCGGCTGGCCGCCGACGTCGACGAGGGCCTGTGGGACCTGGTGGCCCGGGGACTGGTCACCGCCGACGCCTTCTCGGCCGTCCGCTCGCTGCTGGCCGCCCGGACCCGGGCGTCCCGGGGCCCCGGCCGCGCCACGGCCCGGCGGGCCGCCCTCGGTCGCCGCCGGGCGGTGGTGGGCACCGGGGTGGGCGAGGGGCGGTGGTCGCTCCTCCCCGAGCCCGGCCCACCGGGTGGCACGGCACCCGGGGGTCCGCCCGCCGAGGAGCTCGCCGAGGCCGTGGCCTGGCAGCTCCTGGCCCGGTGGGGCGTCGTCTGCTGGGAGGTCTGGTCCCGCGAGTCCTACCGGGTCCCGTGGCGCGACGTGGTCCGGGCCCTGCGCCGTCTCGAGGCCCGGGGCCAGGCCCTCGGCGGCCGGTTCGTGGCCGGCGTCTCGGGCGAGCAGTACGCGTGCCCGGACGCGGTGGCCCTCCTGGCCGACGTCCGCCGCGACCGGGCCCTCGGTGCCGACGTCACCGTGGCCGCGGCCGACCCCCTCAACCTCACCGGCACGCTGCTCGACGGCCCGCGCATCCCCTCGGTGGGCCACCGCCAGGTGCGCCTGCTCGACGGCGTCGCCGCCGGTGCCGCCGGGGTGGCGCGCTGAGCCCGACGCCACCGCCCGGCGGCGGTCCGGGGGACCCGCCGGTCAGCCCCCGGCCAGCTCGGCGATCTCCGGAGGGATGAAATTGTGCTCCTCGGTGGTCTCGGCCTCGACGATCTCGACCAGGCGGTCGACCACCTCGACCGGGTCCCGCTGGTCGGTGGTCACGAACTGCCGCATCATCTCGAAGAGGGGGGTCGAGGGGGCGTTGAGCGATCCCTCGCCGAACCACTCCCACATCGAGTCGGCCATCCGGTCGTTGAACCCGGTCAGGTAGGGACCGGGGTTGACCAGGGTGACGTCGACGCCCTGGCCGGCCAGCTCCGCCCGCATGGCCTTGCCCATGGCCTCGAGCGCGTGCTTGGTCATGGCGTAGGGACCGAACCCGGGGGCCGACAGCACGCCGGCGATCGACGAGAGGATGACGATCCGGCCGGACCCGCGGGCCACCATGCCGGGCAGGACGGCCTGGGTCACGGCGAGGGTGCCGAAGACGTTGACCTCGAAGAGGCGCCGCACCCGGTCGATGGGGACGTCGGCCATCGGCCCGGTCTGGCCGGCCCCGGCGTTGTCGACCAGGACGTCGAGGTCCCACGCTGCCGCCTTGGCCACGTCGCCGGTCGTGACGTCGAGCCGCTCCACGGTCAACTCGGGGGCCTCGGCGGCCAGGGCGGCCGCCTGGTCGTCGGTCTCCGTGGTGGCGATCACGGTGTGGCCACGGGCGGCGAGGGCCCGGCTCGCCCCCTTGCCGAACCCCGAACCGGCTCCGGTGATCATGACGGTCTTGCCCATGGCGGCGGCCTCCTCCCACGTCGGTGCCCGCACACTACGGCCTCGGCGGGCCGGCCCGGCGCTGGTGGCGCGGTCCACCCGGGGACGGCCTCCCGGACGGCACGGGGCCCCGGGCCGGGGCGGGTCAGCCGGGCAGGATGCCGGTGGCCGAGGTGGCGGTGAACGTGGCGAGCAGGCGCCCTTCCTCCACCATGGCCCGGCGGTAGGCGGCCCAGTCCTCGTGGTCGCCGTTGGCGCGGCGGTAGTACTCGACGAGGCGGTCGGTGGCCCCGTCGTCGGTGGCCGTGGCGACGGGGCCGAGCTCGACGGTCCCGTCCAGGCTCACCCAGGTGAAGACGTCGTCGCCCGGTACGAACAGGGCGGCCCGGGGGTCCCGGCGCAGGTTCCGCGTCTTGGCCCTGCCGTCGGTGGTCGAGAGGTCGAAGCGGCGGCCGTCGGCCACGAAGAAGACGACCGACTGCTGCGGCCGGCCGTCGGCTCGCAACGTGGTGAGCAGGCCGTTGCGGCGACCGCCGGCGAAGGCCAGCGCCCGGTCGAGGTCCATGGGGCGATCCTAGGCGGCCACCGTGCCGGCCTCCCGCCCGTGGCGGACGGGGACCGCCCGTGCCAGGCTGAGCCGGTGACGGACACCGTGCTCACCACCCGCCCGGCCCCCGGGGTGACGCTGCTCAGCCTCCACCGCCCCGAACGGCTCAACGCCATGACCGCCGAGCTCGTCCAGGACCTCCACGACGCCCTCGATGCCGTCGCCCGGGACCGGGCGTGCCGCGTCGTGATCCTCACCGGCACCGGGCGGGCGTTCTGCGCCGGGCTGGACCTCGCCGGGTACGGCACCCCGCCCGGTGCCGGCGGGGACGGCACCACCCTGGCCCTCGCCACCCAGCAGCACATCGCCTCCCTCGTCGGCCACCTGCGCGCCGTCCACCAGCCGGTCATCGCCGCCGTCAACGGTCCGGCCACCGGCGGGGGCCTGGCCCTGGTGCTGGGCTCGGACCTCCGGATCGCCGCAGCGTCGGCCCGGTTCAGTGCCGCCTTCGTGAAGATCGGGGTGTCGGGGTGCGACATCGGCACCTCCTGGCTGCTGCCCCGGCTGGTCGGCGTGGGCCCTGCCCACGAGATGATGCTCACCGGGCGCATCGTCGAGTCGGCCGAGGCGGCCCGCCTCGGCCTGGTCCTCGACGTGGTCGAGGACGGGCTGCTCCTCGACCGGTGCCTGGAGGAGGCCCGGCTGGTCCTGGCCAACTCGCCCTTCGGCGTGCGGATGACCAAGGAGACGATGTGGGCGTCGCTCGAGGTGCCCGCCCTCGAGGCGGCGATCGCCCTCGAGAACCACACCCAGCTCCTCTGCGTCGGCTCCGACGACCAGGCCGAGGCCGTCGCCGCCTTCCTCGGGAAGCGCCCGCCGCGCTGGGCCCCGACGGGCTGAGGACGCCGGGTCCCGGAGGACGTCGCTCAGTCGACGGCCGGGAGGAGCTCGATCCGGCGGGCCAGGTTGACGGCGTGGTCGCCGAGGCGCTCGTAGAAGCGGGCCAGGAGGGTGACCTGGGAGGCCACCGGGGTGGGCATGGCCTCGGCTGCGATCTCGTCCATCAGGCGTCGGTGGAGGATGTCCATCTCCACGTCGGTCTCGGCCAGGTCCTCGGAACGGGGGACGCGGTCGCCGTAGGCGTCGGCCGCGGCTCGCCACATGTCGAGCGCCACCTCGGTCATGCGCTGGACGATGCCGCGGCTGAGCGGGCTCATGTCGACGCCCAGGTTGCCCACGGCGCGTTGCGCCACGTGCTCCGCCAGGTCGGCGCTGCGCTCGAGCTCGGGCAGGATGAGGAGGAGGCCGACCAGCCGCCGGAGCTCGGGGACGCCCGGTGCGCGGTCGATCTGGTCCCAGACCAGGAGCTCGACCTCGGCCGTGAGCTCGTCGACCCCCTGGTCACCCTCGACCACCTGCTGGCCGAGGGCCAGGTCGCCGTCGAGGAGGGCCACCGTGGCCTGGGCCAGCGCCTGCGAGACGAGGGCGAACAGCTGGGTCACCCGGCGGTCGATCTCCTCCTGCGCCTCCCCCGTCGGCATGGGGGGTGACCCTAGCCGCGAGCCGCCCGGTGTTCACGGAGTGATCACCATCCGTTCATCTGCAGGAAAGGTTTCGTTCACCTTGTTCAAGCAGTGTTGGCTCCAGAGCGGCGTCCGGAGGCAGCAGGGGACATGGCGACAGACCATCGAACGGCGGCGGGAGCGCCCCGGGCCCACTCGTCGGGCTCGGTCGACGCCGTCCTCGACGAGTCACCGACCGGGTCGTTCCACCACCGCGTCGTGGTCGTCTCGGGAGTCGGCTTCTTCACCGACGCCTACGACCTCTTCGTCATCTCGACGGTGGCCGTGCTGGTGGCCGCCCAGTGGCACCTGAGCACGGCCGAGACCAGCTGGGTGACCGGTTCGGCCATCCTCGGTGCGTTCGTGGGCGCACTGGTCTTCGGCCGCATCGCCGACCTGATCGGCCGCAAGCGGGTCTACGCCCTCGTGGCCATCGTCATGATCGTCGGGGCCGTGGCCTCGGCCGTGGCGCCCAACGTGGGCGTCCTGGTGGCCGCCCGCCTGCTGCTCGGCCTGGGGATCGGCGGCGACTACCCGGTCTCCGCGGTGCTGATGAGCGAGTACTCCAACCGGAGCGACCGCGGCCGTCTGGTCGGCATGGTCTTCTCCATGCAGGCGGTCGGTCTCGTCGTGGGGCCGCTGGTCGCCCTCCTGCTCATCGCCACCGGCGTGGACCACGAGCTGACCTGGCGCCTGCTGCTGGGTCTCGGGGCCGTGCCGGCCGCCGCCGTGGTCTACCTCCGGACCAAGATCCCCGAGTCGCCACGCTTCCGTGCCCACGTGCACGGTGCGGTGGAGGCCGCGGCGGCAGACCTCGCCGCGCTCACCGGCGTGGACGTCCCGGCGGTGGACCGGGTGGCCGAACGCCGGCTGTTCACCCTCGGCTCGTTCCTCCGGGACCGCCGGATGCTCGTCCTGCTCCTCGGGACGGCCGGGTCGTGGTTCCTCTTCGACTACGCCTACTACGGCAACACCCTCAGCCTGCCGGCCATCCTGAAGGAAGTCAGCCCGCACGCGTCGCTCTCGTTGAAGCTCGTGTGGACCCTCGGCCTCTTCGTCGTCTTCGCCGTGCCGGGGTACCTCCTGGCCATCGTGCGGATGGACCGGATCGGCCACAAACGGCTCCAGATCATCGGCTTCTCGGTGATGGCCGTGGCCTTCGGCGCGCTCGGGATCTTCGGGCGGCTGACCACCTTGATCGTGCCGTTCCTCCTCATCTTCGGCCTCAGCTACTTCTTCATCGAGTTCGGGCCCAACATGACGACGTTCGTGCTGCCGTCGGAGGTGTTCCCGGTCAACATGCGCACCACCGGACACGGCGTGGCCGCCGGGCTGGGCAAGCTGGGCGCCTTCGTCGGGGTGTTCCTCGTGCCCACCCTGCAGAGGAACATCGGCCTGCGGGGCATGCTGCTGGTCGCCGCCGGGGCTTCCGTCGCCGGGGTGCTCCTCACGCTGCCGCTGCCCGAGCCGTCGGGACGCTCCCTGGAGGAGGTGGCCGGCAGGTCGGCACCGGGTCGGGAGGTCGCCCCCGAGGGTCCGGTCGTCGTGCTCGATCCCGGGGTCGGCTCCGGGACGCAGGCCGAGATCGCCTGACGGCCGGCGCGATCCCGGTGGCCCGCGGGGCCGTGCGCCGGGGATGGCCGGGATCAGTCGTGCGGACCGGCGGCGCCCGGCGGCGCCGGTCCACCGGGACCTCCGTCGGGGCGCGCCGGCGCGATCGACCGGGCCGTCCCGGACCACTCCAGGTCGCAGTCGCCGCACCGGTGGGGCGGGGGGTGGCCGAGGGGCAGGCGGCACTGGCAGGTGCCGCGCCGCCGCCGCCGCTCCGTCCCGCAGGTGCCCGGGTCGCCCATGACCGTCATTCTCGCCGGCCCGGGCGGGCACGGCAATGCCGGCGGGTGCGGCTCACGCCGGGCCGACGGACGGGGCCTGGCCCCCGGCGCCGGGCGCTCCCGCGTCGCCGTGGTCGCGGCGCACGGCGGCGATCGACCGGGCCGTCTCGAACCACTCCAGACCGCAGTCGCCGCACCGGTGGGGGGGCGGGTGGCCGGGGGGCAGATGGCACTCGCACTGGTCGATGCGTCGGGGCAGGGACGCCCCACAGCCCCCGGACCCGCTCATGTCCGCGGTCCCGGTGGACGCGCCCACCGGCACGGGCCGGGTGGCGTCCCCTCGGCCGGAGGGCGCGACCCTGCCGGCCGGGGCGTGGCGGATTCGGGCGCGCTCACGGTCCTCACCCTCGCCGACGGCGGGCGTCGGCGCAAGAGCGCGCGCGAACTGTTCACGCGGGCGAAACGAGGGCCTCCCGGCGGCCGGTCCGGTCGCCCGCCGGCGGCGCGGCCCGGGCTCAACCCGGTAGCGCGAGCCGGTCCATGAGGGAGCCGAGGGCCGCCTCGAAGAACCGGTCGGCGTCGGCCACCGAGCCCACGAAGTGCCCGAAGAGCTCGAAGCTCACCACCCCGAAGAGCGAGGCCCACACCAGGACGGCCTCGGTGGCCGCCCGGGGCGCCACGCCGGCCAGCACGGTGGTGAGCACCTCGGGCTCGAGGATCCCCGAGTCGGGCTCCGGGCCCGGCCGCGGTGGCGGCGGGGCCCCGGCCACGGCGGCGTCGCGCAGGATGCCCGAGAGCACGAGCGGCACCCGGCTCGCCGGACCGGCGGTCTCCTCGGGGGCGGCGTAGCCGGGGACGGGTGAGCCGTAGAGGAGGGCGTAGTGGTGGGGATGGGCCGCGCCCCAGGAGCGGACGGCCCGGGCCGTGGCGGCGAACCGGCCCCGGAGGTCTCCCCGGTCGCAGCCGGCCTCGGCCTGTTCGGCGGCCTCCCCGAGCTGGTCGTAGCCCGCCAGGATCAGTTCGGTCAGGAGGGCGTCGCGGCTCGGGACGTACCGGTAGATGGCCGACGAGGCCAGACCGACCTGGCGCGCCACCTGGCGGACCGAGAGGCCGTCGGCCCCGGTGGTGGCCAACTGGTCGAGTGCCGCGTCGAGGATCGCCCGACGGAGGGCCGCTCTCGCCCGGGTCCGGATGGCTCCGGCGGTCTCCTGCACGTCCACAGCCTAGGACACCCCTCCCACTTGCGAGCACTGCTCGCATCCTATAAGGTGAGCAGTGCTCACAAATAGGAGCAGTAGACGCAAGGAGGAACCATGGGAAGGCACGTCATCGTGGGGGCGGGTGCGGTCGGCCGGGCGACGGCCCGGTGCCTGGCCGAGCTCGGCCACGAGGTGGTGGTGGTCACGCGGCGGGGCGCGGCGACGGGGGACGCACGGGTGGCCCCGGTGGCGGCCGACGCCGCTGACGCCGCCGGCCTGGCGTCCGTCGCCGCCGGCGCCGACGCCCTCTACAACTGCGCCAATCCCCCCTACCACCGCTGGGCCGAGGAGTGGCCCCCGTTGGCCTCCTCGCTCCTGGCCGTCGCCGGCACGACGGGGGCGGTGCTCGTCACCATGTCGAACCTCTACGGGTACGGCCCGGTCGACCACCCGCTGCGCACCGACGATCCGCTCGCCGCCACCTTCACCAACGGACGGATCCGCGCCTCGATGTGGCGAGACGCCGAGGCGGCGCACACCGCCGGGCGGGTGCGGGCCACCGAGGCCCGGGCCTCCGACTTCTTCGGCCCGGGGACGGGGGCGACGTCGCACCTCGGCCGGGCGCTGCCCCGGCTCCTCCGGGGACGTCCGGTCCGGGTCCTCGGCGACCCGGACCAGCCCCACTCCTGGACCTACGTCCCCGACGTCGGGCGCACGCTGGCCGTGCTCGGCACGGACGGGCGCGCCTGGGGACAGCCCTGGCACGTGCCGTCCCCGTCGCCTCGCACCCAGCGGGAGCTCCTGACCGCGGCGGCACACGAGGCCGGCGTCGACACGCCCCGGGTCTCGCGGATCCCCGACGTCGCCCTCCGGGGGATCGGGCTCGTCTCGCCGATGGTCCGGGCGCTCTCCACCGTGACCTACCAGTTCACGGCCCCCTTCGTCATCGACGCGGCGGAGACGGAGCGTACGTTCGGGCTCGCGCCGACCCCGTGGGACGACGCGCTCCGCGCCACGGTCGCGGCCGCCCGTTCCGGGCAGCCGGCGTGAGGCCCGTCGGGAGTGGGCCGCCCGGGTCTCGATCCCGGCACCTTGGGATTACAAATCCCCAGCCCCTGAACGAAAGGGGCCCTGAACAGGGACGTTGTCCCTAGTGCGGGGCCACACTGTACCTTGCGCGCCCGGAGCGCGCACGGCAGGCAGGACGGTCGAGGAGACCGTGCCGCGCCTCCACGCGTGCATTCGCCCGGATCCCACCCGGCGCCGATTGCCACACAATCAACTCAACGGACGGGTCCTTCCACCAAGCACGTTGCTTGGGTCAGTGAAGGGACCCACCGTGACCTCCAAGCCCAACCACAACCCCAACCCCAACCCCTGGCTGACCTTCGTCGAGGCCTGCGCCGAGATCGCCGTCAGCCGCTCGACCATGGACGACTGGCGGCGCTCGGGCCGAGGGCCCGACTTCGTGCGCCTGCCCAACGGGTCGCTCCGGATCCGTCGCCAGTGCCTCGAGGGCTGGCTGGCCGAGCTGGAAGTGGCGTGATGGCCCGTCGACCGAAGACA
>DAHVAJ010000127.1 GCA_027314705.1 Acidimicrobiaceae bacterium | reverse complement strand
GCCGCCCTGGCCGGCCCGGTCGGCCGGGTGGGGACGGCGGCGGACGCGGCCGGTTGCGCCCTGGTGGTCAACGCCACCCCGGCCGGCATGGCCGACGTGACCGGGGGGCCGGCGGCCGCGCCGGTGGACGCCGCGCTGCTCGGCCCGGGCCAGATCGTCGTGGACCTCGTCTACCACCCGCCGGTCACCCCCTGGTTGGCGGCGGCCGGCGCCCGGGGGGCGACGGCGGCCAACGGGCTCGGCATGCTGGTCCACCAGGCCGCGCTCCAGGTCACCCGGTGGACGGGACGTCCGGCACCGGTGGGCGCCATGTGGCGGGCGGTGGGCGGCCCCTGACGGGCACCCACCACCGGGTAGCCTGGGGCCCCGGAGCAGCCTGGTGACCTACGCGACCGACACCCTCGCCACCCGCTCGCGGCACCTGACCACCCGGGTCGACCCCATCCTCCTCGGCACCACGCTGCTCCTCGGCGTCACCGGGATCGTCATGATCTACTCGGCCACCAGGGGCAAGCTGGAGCTGGCCGGCCTCGATCCGCACTACTACCTGAAGCGCCAGGCCGCCTTCTTCGTCATCTCGGTGGTGGTGCTGGTGGCCATGGCCGCCCTCGACTACCGCCGGCTCGAGTCCCTGGCCACCGTGTTCTACGTCGGGATCGTCGTCGCCCTCCTGGCCGTGCTGTCCCCGGTCGGCTCCCACGCGCTGGGGTCCCAGCGGTGGTTCTCCGTCGGCCCGCTCCAGCTCCAGCCCTCCGAGTTCGCCACCCTGGTCCTCATCGTGGCCATCGCCACCTACTGCGCCCGGCGACCGGAGGGGCTCGACTTCCGTGACCTGGTGCGGATGGTGCTGATGGCCGCCTTCCCCATCCTGTTGATCATCAAGCAGCCCGACCTGGGCACGGCCATCGTGATGTCGGTCATCCTCCTCGTCATGCTGGCCGCGGCCGGCATGCCCGGGCGCTACCTGGTCCTGCTCCTCGTGTCGGCCGGGGTGGTGATCCTCCTCGCGCTCAACCTGGGCCTGGTGAAGCACTACCAGATCCAGCGCCTGACCAGCTTCCTCTCGCCCAACGGGGCCAGCACCGCCGCCACCTACAACGTGGACCAGGCCAAGATCGCCATCGCCAACGGGGGGATCTTCGGCCGGGGCCTCGGCGGGGGGGCCCAGACCAACCTGGCCTACGTGCCCGAGCAGCAGACCGACTTCATCTTCTCGGCCGTCGGCGAGCAGCTGGGCTTCGTCGGCGCCGGCGTCCTGCTCCTGGCCTACGGGGTCCTGGCCTGGCGCATCCTGCGCACGGCCCAGCTGGCCAAGGACACCTACGGCCGGCTGTTGTGCGCCGGGGTGTTCGCCCTGGTCGTCTTCTCGGTCTTCGAGAACGTGGGGATGAACATGGGCATCATGCCGGTGGCCGGCATCCCGCTGCCCTTCCTCTCCTACGGGGGCTCGGCCATGATCGGCTTCATGGCGGCCATGGGCCTGGTCATGAGCGTGCACTACCGGAGCACGCGGTGAGCGACACCACCCCGGTGGCCGCGCCCGAGGGTGCCCCCCCGGCGGCCGGTCCCGAGTTCCGCACGGCCGTCGTGGCCTCGGTCACCCTCGACCTGCCCAGCCAGCACCCGTCCGTCGTCCTGCGCGAGCTCGAGTCCCCCCGGCGCCAGCTGACCTTCCCGCTGGCCCTGCCGGACGCGGTGACGCTGGCCCACGCCCTCCGCCGGATCCCCACGCCGCGGCCGCTGACCCACGAGCTCATGGCCGAGGTGCTGGCCCGCTTCGATGTGGACCTGGTGGCCGTCCGCATGGTCGGCCGCCAGGGTGCGGTGCTCTTCGCCGAGCTCGACCTGCGGGGCCGCAGCGGCCGGTCGGTCCACTCGTGCCGGCCGAGCGACGCCCTCACCCTCGCCCTCCGCCAGGCGGTGCCGGCGCCGGTCCTCATCGACGTCCGCCTGCTCGAGGGGGACGGGGACGTCGCCCCCGGCACCTGACCGGCCGGCCCGGGGTCAGGCGTTCCCGGCGATGAGCTGCCGGCGCCGCTCCTGCTCGCGATCGTAGGCCTCCTGCTCGGCGGCGTCGGCCGCCGCCGTCCCCTCGTCGGAGATGCGCATGAGCACGGCGATGAGCACGTAGTTGGCGACGAGGGCCGACCCCCCGTAGGAGACGAAGGGCAGGGTGATCCCGGTGAGGGGCAGGAGGCGGATGATGCCGCCGATGATGAAGAAGGCCTGGAGGCCGATGATGAGGGTCAGCCCGGCCGCCGTCAGCTTGGCGAACTCCGAGCGGGCCGTCTGGGCGATGCGGAGCCCGGCCCCGCTGAGCAGGAGGAAGGCGACGATGACCATGGTGCCGCCGAGGAGGCCCATCTCCTCGCCGATGACGGCGAAGATGAAGTCGGTCCAGGCCACCGGGATGAGGTAGGCCCCCGACCCGAGGCCCAGGCCCGTGCCGGCGATCCCCCCGCTGCCCAGGGCGTACCAGGACTGGACCAGCTGGAGGCCCTGGCCGGAGGCGTACTTCCACGGGTCGAGCCACGTCTCGATGCGGATGTGGGTCTGGGAGAAGTACTTGGTCGTCACGTAGGCCCCGATGGCGAAGAGCACGATGCCGAAGACGAGGTAGCCGGTGCGTCCGGTGGTGACCCAGAGCATGCCGATGAAGAGGGTGAAGAGCAGGGCCGAGAAGCCGATGTCGTGTTCGAGGCTCATGACCAGGATGGCGAAGCCCCAGGCCAGCACGATGGGGACCAGCGGCCGGGGGTCGACGACCAGCCGGTTGCCCAGGCGCGCCGTGGGGATGGTGAGCAGCTCGCGCTTGTCGACGAAGTACGAGGCGAAGAAGATGCAGAGGAGGATCTTGGCCAGTTCCACCGGCTGGAACTCGATCGATCCGACGTGAATCCACAGGCGGGCGCCGTAGATGTTGGCGCCGATCCCGGGCACCAGGGGCAGCAGCAGCATGGCGATGCCGGCGGTGAGCACCAGGTAGCGGTAGCGGTCGAGGTCGCGTGAGCGCCGCACGACGACCAGGGTGAACACGTAGGCGGCCACCCCGATGGCCGTCCAGGCGGCCTGCAGCGGCGCGTAGTCCTTGGCCAGCGCCAGGTCGATGCGGGAGATCATCACGTACCCGAGGCCGTTCAGGAGGAAGACGATGGGCAGGACCACGGCGCTGGCGTCGGGCACCAGGATGCGGTTGGCCAGGTGGGCCACGCCACCGAGGGCCAGGATGGCCACCAGCAGGGGCACCACGTCCGAGGGGACCTTCGACGTCTCGCCCAGGATCATGAGCACGTAGGTCGCCACCACGATGCCCCCGGCGCCGAGCATCAGGCCGAGCTCGGTGCGGCGGCGGGCCTTCACCCCGCGGCGCGGCCGGCGGGCGGTGGCGGGGCGCAGGGAGGGGAGCGGCACTGCGGGGAGCCTACCGGCGGGGGGTGCGGCCGCGGGGGAGCGGGGCGGGCGGTACCACCGGACCTGCCGGGTCCCCGGGTACGATGCACCGGCAATGGACGTCCGAACGCACCCCGCCGACGCCCGTCCCCGACCGGGGCACGGCCCGGGCGCGTGACCGACCGGGGAGTGACCGACCGGCGGGCGTCGTACCCGCCGGCGGCGAACGGACCGCCGGCGTCCTGGACCGCGACCTCCCGGCCGGCGACCTCCGGGCCGACGGTGTCGGCGACGGCGACCTCCGAGACGGCCGCGCCGACGCCCGTCCCCGACGGGCTGCCGCTCGAGGCGTCACCGGCCCGGTTCCTCAACCGGGAGCTGTCGTGGCTGGACTTCGCCGACCGCCTCCTCGATCTGGCCGCCGACGAGCACGAGCCCCTCCTGGAGCGGGCCCGCTTCCTGGCCATCTGCAGCGAGGGCCTCGACGAGCTCTTCCAGGTCCGCGTGGCCGGCCTGGAGGACCAGGTGGTCGCCGGAGTGCGCACCCGTTCCCCCGACGGGCTCCGTCCGGCCGAGCAGCTGGCCGCCATCACCGGGCGGGTGGCGGCGCTGGTCGAGCGCCAGAGCCGGATCTACGCCGGGGCCGTGGCCCCGGCTTTGGCCGCGGCCGGGGTGGCCGTGACCGACGTGGCCGGCCTGGGGCCGGCGGACCGTGCCCACCTGGAGGACGTCTTCGTCCGGCGGATCTTCCCCACCCTGACGCCGCTGGCCGTGGGGCAGGGGCATCCGTTCCCCTACATCTCGGACCTCTCGCTCAACCTGGTGGTCCAGGTCGAGGACCCGGTCCGGGGCGTCCGGCGCGTGGCCAGGGTCAAGGTCCCGCCCAACCTGCCCCGGTTCGTGGCCCTGCCCGACGGCCACCGCTTCGTCCCCGTGGAGCAGGTGGTCGCCGCCCATCTCGACGCCCTGTTCCCGTCCATGGTGATCGCCGAGCACCACCTCTTCCGGGTGACCCGCAACGCCGACCTGTCGGTCGACGAGGGCGACACGCAGGACCTGCTCGCCGCGGTCGAGCTCGAGCTCCACCGGCGCCGGTTCGGCCAGGCCGTCCGCTTGGAGGCCTCCGCCGGCATCCCCGCCGACCTGCTCGCCATGTTGGTCGGCGAGGTGGACGTCCCGCCCGACAACGTCGTGGTCCTCGACGTGCCCCTCGATCTCGGCGGGCTCCGGGCCCTGTGCGAGCTCGACCGGCCCGACCTGGCCGCGGCGCCGTGGACGCCGCTCCCGCCACCGCAGTTGGCCGGTGGCCGCGACCTCTTCGCCGTCCTGGCCGAAGGCGACGTGCTCGTGCACCACCCCTACGAGTCCTTCGCCGCATCGGTCGAGGCCTTCGTGGCCGCCGCCGCCGCCGACCCCGCGGTGCTGGCCATCAAGCAGACCCTCTACCGCACCGGGGCCGACAGCCCCATCGCCGACTCGCTCATCCACGCCGCCCGCTCGGGCAAGGAGGTCACCGCCGTCGTCGAGCTGCAGGCCCGGTTCGACGAGCAGGCCAACATCGCCTGGGCCCGGGCCCTCGAGGAGGCGGGCGCGCAGGTGACCTACGGCCTGGTGCGGCTGAAGACCCACTCCAAGGCCTCGCTCGTGCTCCGGCGCGAGGGCGGCGACATCGCCCGCTACTGCCACGTGGGCAGCGGGAACTACAACTCGGTGACGGCGCGCTCCTACGAGGACGTCGGGCTGCTGACCGCCGACCCCGACCTCGGTGCCGACGTGGGTGAGCTCTTCACCCTCCTGCAGGGCTCGGGGGCGCCGGTGGCCTTCCGCCGCCTGCTCGTGTCGCCGCTCACCACCCGCCGGGCCCTCCTCGACGCGGTGGCCGCGGAGACGGCGGCCGGGACATCGGGACGCATCGTGGCCAAGACCAACGGGCTGACCGACCCCGAGATCATCGACGCCCTCTACGCCGCGTCACGGGCGGGCGTGCCCGTGGACCTCGTGGTGCGGGGGCGCTGCTGCCTCCGGCCGGGGGTGCCCGGCCTGTCCGAGACCATCCGGGTGCGCTCCATCGTGGGCCACTTCCTCGAGCACTCGCGCCTCTACCGGTTCGGGGGCGTCGCCGGCCGCCCCCTGTGGCTGTTGTTCGGCTCGGCCGACCTCATGGAGCGCAACCTCGACCGCCGGGTCGAGGTCCTCGTGCCCGTGGCGGACCCGACCATCCGCGACCGGCTGGTGGCCGTCCTCGACGCCGCCCTCCGCGACGACGTCAACGCCTGGTCGCTCGGACCCGACGGTGCCTGGCGGCGCCTGGCCCCGTCGGGTCCGGACGGCTTCAGCCTGCAGGCTCACCTCCGAAGGCAGACGCGTGACGGCCTCCGACGTCTCCGAGACGAGGCGCCGCCTGCAGTGCCGACCCGGCCGGTCCCGACGGGGGAAGGTCGACGGCCGCCGCCGGAGCGAACGCCGCCGCCGCCTGGGACCCGGACCCCGCCACTCCCATCGCCGGGGTCGTGGTGGCGCCGCCGGCGGCCCCGGGCCGACGGGTCGCGCGCCGGCGGCTGACGCCCGTCCGGGCCCGGTCGGCCCGCTGGCGGAGGCGGCGCAGCGCATCGCTGCGCTCGAGCTCGAGGCTGGCGTAGGCCAGGCCCCCGAACGGGATGGGCAGCCAGAAGTTCACGGCCCGGTAGGCGAGCACGGCGGAGAGGGCCTGCCCGTCGGTGAGCCCGCACCCGGCGAGGAAGGTGACGAGTACGAACTCGACCACGCCGAGGCCACCGGGGGTGAGGGGGATGGCGGCCAGGATGTTGGCCAGTCCGTAGGCCACGAGCAGGTCGACCGGCGAGATGAAGTGGCTGAAGGCGGCCACGAAGACCCACAGCGAGACGGCGTCGAGGAGCCAGTTGGCGGCGGCCCAGGCCACGGCCCGGCGCAGGAGGCCGCGGTCGTCCAGGAGGACGGCGAACCGCGCGGCCAGGCGCTCGACGAGGGAGGTGACCCGGTCGGCGTCGAGGAACCGGGTCCGTTCCGAGAGGCGGTGGATGACCCGGGCGGCCCACTGCTGGCCCCGGGTGAGGAGGAGGAAGAGGCCGCCGAAGGCGCCGAGCAGGACGACCCCGACGCCGGCGGCCACCACCACGAGGATGGACGCCGACGTGGACTGGTGGGCGCGCCGGGCCGGCACGTGGAAGCCGTGGGCCACGAGGAAGGCGACCAGGGCGCACCAGAAGATGCCGTTCAGCACCACGGCCGAGCCGATGCCCTGGGTGCCGAGGGCGAACCCGGTGTCGGCGCCGGAGACGCCCGACTGGGTGAGCAGGCGGTACCCGAGCGCAGCCCCCGGGGCCGTTCCCCCGGGCGAGACGTGGCTCAGGGCCAGCGTGGACAGGTTGATCCGGAAGAGGCGCCGGCGCCGGGGTCCCCCGGCGGGCAGGACGGAGTGGGTGAGCTGCGAGTAGGCGGCCAGGGCGCCGATCTCGAGCAGGACGCCGAGGGCCAGGTAGGCCGTGTTGATGTGGGCCAGGGCGTCGACCTGGCGCCGGTGGGCGGCGAGCACCGGGAGGGCGACGTAGAAGGCGAAGAGGAAGGCGAGGACGGTGCCGACGCTGAGGCGCACCTCGCGGCGCACGAAGGGTCCCCGATGCCACCAGCGCCGGTGGGCGCGCGGAGGTCGTCCCGGGCTGGCCATCGCCCCAATGTTGGCACGGCGCGCCACTCCGGACCTGTAATGCTGGGCCGGTGGACGCGCCGACCGAGCAGCCCGCCCCGCCCCCGGCGGCGCCCTCGGGGACCACCACCGTCATCAGCGAGACCACCGCCGAGGTCCGCGACCGCGCCGTCGGGCCCGACGCCCCACGGCGCGAGCGACTGTTCGCGGCGGCGTCGGCCAAGGGCGTCCCGCTGCGCACCATCCTCACCGTCGACGCCGTGGTCATCGCCACCTTCCTCCTCTACCACCTCGTCGGCCGGCTCCGGATCATCATCCTGTGGATCCTCATCGCCGCCTTCCTGGCGCTCGTCCTCAACCCGGCGGTGGCCTTCCTCCAGCGCCACCGCCTGCGCCGGGGCACGGCGGTGGCCGTCGTGTTCGTGGCCGCCCTGCTGGCCTTCGCCGGCCTGCTGGTCCTCTTCGGCTACCCGTTGGTCAACGCCCTGACCCGGCTGGCCGAGCGGCTCCCGACCATGGTCCAGGACGTCCAGCGGGGACACGGCTGGCTCGCCCACACCCTCCAGCAGCTCCATCTCCTGTCCTGGGTCCAGCGCAACGCCCCGCGCCTCAAGGCGGCCGCCCACAACCTGGGCAAGCCGGCCCTCTCGGTCGGCACCAACCTGGCCTCGGCCGTGGTGTCCACCATCGTGGCCCTCGTCACCATCGGGTTCCTCACCCTGTTCCTCATGCTGGAGGCGCCCCGGCTCCGGCGGGGGCTCCTCCGGACGGTGCGCCCCGACCTGCGGGCCACCATGGTGGAGATCTCGACCACGGTCTCGCACTCGGTGACGGCCTACGTGGTGGGCAGCATCATCCTCTCGCTCCTGTTCGGCCTGGTCATCTTCGTCACCATGGTCATCCTCGGCGTGCCCTTCGCCCTGCTGATCGGGTTGTGGGTGGCCCTCGTGGCCATGATCCCCCTGGTCGGCGGGCTGGTCGCCGGGGTGCCGAGCGTCCTGCTGGCCTTCCTCCACTCGCCCACCGCCGGCGTGGTGGCCGTCATCGTCTTCGTCGGGTTCCAGCTGGTCGAGAACCACTTCCTGTACCCGGTGGTGATGAGCCGGGCCGTGCGGATGAACCCCCTGTGGGTGCTGCTCGCCGTCCTGGTGGGGGCCAACCTCGGCGGGGCGTTCGGTTCCTCCCTCGGGGCGCTGACCGGGGCCCTCGTGGCCATCCCGGTGGGCGGTGCCGTCGAAGTGGTCCTGCGCGAAGTGTGGGAGCGGACCCGGCCGGCGGAGTCCGCGGCCGGCCCCGGGACGGTCGCGGAGGGCGACGGAGCCAACGGGCAGTCCGTCCCGTAAGCTGCGCCAATGGATGTCCTCGTCGTCCTGCCCACCTACAACGAGTCGGCCAACATCGACCACGTCCTCCCCCGGATCCGCACCGCGCTCCCGACGGCCACCGTGCTGGTGGTCGACGACGGCAGCCCGGACGGGACGGCCGACATGGCCGAGCGCATCGGCAAGGAGCTGGGCGGCGTCGAGGTGCTGCGGCGCGAGGGCAAGTCCGGCCTGGGCAGCGCCTACCGGGCCGGCTTCGCCTGGGGGCTGGAGCGGGGCTTCGACGCCTGCGTGGAGATGGACGCCGACCTCTCCCACGAGCCCGAGGCCCTGCCCGGGCTGGTGGCCCCCCTCGAGGCCGGCCACGAGGTGGTGATCGGCTCGCGCTACGTGCCCGGGGGCTCCATCCCCAACTGGGCCTGGCACCGCCGTCTGCTGTCCCGCGGGGGCAACGTCTACGCATCGCTCCTGCTGGGCCTGGGGGTGGCGGACGCCACCGCCGGTTTCCGGGCCTATGCGGCCACCCTGCTCGAGCGCATCGACCTCGACCGGATCCGGGCCGAAGGGTACGGCTTCCAGGTCGAGATGACCTACGAGGCCAAGCGGGCCGGCGCCTCGATCGTCGAGGTGCCGATCCGCTTCGTCGACCGGGTCGAGGGCGAGTCGAAGATGTCGCTCCACATCGTGGTCGAGGCCCTGGGGCTGGTGACCTGGTGGGGCGTGCAGCGGCTGGTGGGGTCCGGCCGCCCCCGGCCGCTGCCCGTGCGCACCTGAGGGGCGCCGGTGGCCGATGGGGCCGACGGGGCCGACCGTAGCGAGGCGTGATGGACGCGGACGCGGACGGGGAGCACGGGGCCGGTCGGCCCGTGCTGCTCCTGCACGGCCAGCCCGGCTCGGGCACGGTCTGGGCGCCGGTCACCCGTCTCCTGGAGGGCCGGTACCGGGTCCTCGCGCCCGACCGACCCGGCTACGACCCGGCCGGCCGGCCGGCCGTGGGACTGGCCGCCAACGCCCGGTGGGCCGCCGCCCTGCTCGAGGACCGGGCCGCCCACCCGGCCACCGTGGTGGCCCACAGCTGGTCCGGCGGGGCCGCCGTGCTCCTGGCCGTCGACCGGCCCGACCTGGTGGCCTCCCTGGTGCTGGTGGGGGCGGCCTGCACCCCGGACAGCCTCGACGCCACCGACCGCCTCCTGGCCCTCCCGGGCGTGGGCAGCGCCCTCACCGCGGCCGGCCTGGTGGTCCTGGGCGACCTCCTCCCCCGCCTGCGCCGGCACGTCCACCGGGCACCCGAACGCTTCCGGGACCGGCTGGCCACCCTCCTGCCCGACCGGGCCGTCCTCGGCGAGGTGCGCGGGGCGCGGGGGCGCCGGCGGCGGACCTTCGTGGCCGAGGAGCGGGCCCTGCTCGCCGAGCTGCCGGACGTGGCCGCCGCCCTGGGCCGGGTCGCCGTGCCCACCGCCGTCGTGACCGGGGCCTGGGACGTGGTGGTGCGCCCGGCCTCGGCCCGCACCCTCGCCGCGGCGGTTCCCGGTGCGGAGCTGATCGAGCTGCCCCGGGCCGGCCACTTCGTGGCCCGCGACGCACCGGACGTCCTGGCCGGGGTGGTGGCCCGCTACCGCGACCGGCTCCCGCCCCGGGCCGACACCGCCTGACCCCGGGCCGGCGGGGGCCGGTCAGACCGCGGCGCGCCGCCCGTCGGCCGGAAGCGGCGCCGTGGAGAAGGCCGCGCCGGGGGCGAGGGCGTCGAACACCGCCCGGAACTTGAGGTCGGCCTCGGCCAGTTCGGTCTCCGGCCGGGACCCGGCCACCACGCCCACCCCGGCGGTCAGGCGGACCGAGGCGTCCCCGACGGTCATGGCCCGGATGCCGACGACGAACCGGCCGTCCCCGGCGGCGTCGATCCAGCCGACCGGTCCGGCGTAGGGGCCGCGCCCGTCGGGCTCCAGGCGGGCGATGAGCCGGAGGGCGGAGTCGAGCGGGACGCCCCCGACGGCCGGCGTGGGGTGGAGGGCGCCCACCAGGGCCAGTGCCGACGGGACGGGGCCGTGTGCCGGGACGGCCAACGTGCCCCGGACGGTGGTGCCCAGATGGACCAGGTTGTGGAGGTGGACGAGCTCGGGCTCGTCGGGCACGACCAGCGCCTCGCAGGCGGGGGCGAGGGCGGCCCGGATGGCCTCGACCACCAGCCGGTGCTCCTCGGCGTCCTTGGCCGAGGCCAGCAGCTCGGGGGGCAGGGGTGCCCGGCCGTGCGCCCCGGCGCCGTCGCGCCCGGCCGTCCCGGCCAGCGGACGGCTCCGCACCTCCCGGCCGGACCGGGCGATCAGGAGTTCGGGGCTGGCCCCGACGAACTGGCCGCCGGTGGTGGGTAGGGAGAAGAGCGTGCACGCCGGCTCGAGCCGGTGCCAGCGGCGGAGGAGGCCGGGCACGTCGACGCCGCCGGGCACCAGGACGTCCGCGCTGCGGGCCAGGACGGCCTTGGCCAGCTCGCCGCGCCGGACGGCGGCCACGACCGTGGCCACGGCGGCGGCGAAGGCCTCGTCGCTGCTCCGGGGGACGACCTCCACCGGACCGGCCGCCCCGGCCGGGGCCGT
>DAHVAJ010000124.1 GCA_027314705.1 Acidimicrobiaceae bacterium | reverse complement strand
CCCGCCGGTGCCGGCCGCGGCCGGTCGCGGGCCGGGGGTGGCCCCCGCGGCGCGACCGAGGGCGACGCCCGACCGCCGGCTCCGAAGGCGGCACCGGCGCGGGGTGAGGGCCGCAAGGCCGGCCGCGAGCGGCGGGGCAAGGCGGTCGGCCGGTACATGATCGCCGTCCACGTCCGGGAGGACGCCACCCAGATCGCCCTCCTCGAGGGTCGGACGCTGGTCGAGCACTACGTCTCCCGGGCCTCGGACGACGCCACCCAGATCGACGGCAACATCTACCGGGGACGCGTCCAGAACGTCCTGCCCGGCATGGAGGCCGCCTTCGTCGACATCGGCACGCCGAAGAACGCAGTGCTCTACCACGGCGACGTCCGCTACGACACCGACGACGTCGAGTCGGGAAGCGGCCCGGGCCAGCCCCGCATCGAGCAGCTGCTCCGGGCCGGCCAGACCGTCCTGGTGCAGGTCACGAAGAACCCGATCGGGGCCAAGGGGGCCCGGCTGACCCAGGAGGTCTCTCTCCCCGGTCGCTTCGTCGTGCTCGTGCCGAACTCGACGGCCTACGGCATCTCCAAACGCCTCGACGACGCCGAACGCAAGCGCCTGCGCCGCATCGTCGACGCCGTGCGCCCCGACGGCCACGGTCTCATCGTGCGGACGGCGGCGGCCGGGGCGAGCGCCGAGGAGCTCGAGCGCGACGTGACCCGGCTGGTCGGGGAGTGGGAGAAGATCGACGTCGCCTCCCGCAAGGGCCAGGGACCGGCCCTGCTCTACCGCGAGCCGGACATCGCCCTCCGGGTGATCCGGGAGGAGCTCAACCGCGAGTACCGGGCGGTGGTCATCGACGACCGGGACCTCTTCGAGGAGGTGCAGGGGTACGTGCGGGCCGTGAACCCCGAGCTGGCCGAGCGAGTGGAGTTCTTCGACCCCGAGTTCGAGCCGCTGCCCATCTTCGAGCGCTTCCACGTCCACGAGCAGCTCCACAAGGCGCTGGACCGCAAGGTCTACCTGCCGTCCGGCGGCTCCCTCGTCATCGACCGGACGGAGGCGCTCACCGTCATCGACGTCAACACCGGAAAGAACGTGGGGAAGTCGAACCTCGAAGAGACCGTCTACCGCAACAACCTGGAGGCGGCCGAGGAGGTGGCCCGCCAACTCCGGCTCCGGGACATCGGCGGCATCATCGTCATCGACTTCATCGACATGGAGATCAGGGAGAACCGCGACAAGGTGGGCAGCGCCCTGCGCACCGCCTTGGCCAGGGACAAGACGCGGACCCAGGTCTTCGACATCTCCGAGCTCGGTCTGGTCGAGATGACCCGCAAGCGAGTCTCCGAAGGCCTCATCGAGTCCCTGTCCACCACCTGCGAGGTCTGCGGGGGCCGGGGAATACTCATCGACGACCCCGAGCTGTAGACTCCTGGCCTTATGTACGCCGTCATCGAAACCGGAGGCAAGCAGGAGCGGGTGGCCGAGGGCCAGCAGCTCCGTGTCGAGCTGCTGGGGGAGGCCCCCGGTGCCGAGATCACCTTCACGCCGGTCCTGCTCGTCGACGGCGCCACGGTCCTGGCCACGCCGGTCCAGCTGGCCGGTACCACGGTCACGGCCACGGTCACCGGCGAGGAGCTCGGACCGAAGGTCCGCGGCTTCACCTACAAGCCGAAGTCCAACCAGAGCACCCGGTGGGGCCATCGCCAGCGGTACTCGACCATCACCATCACCGGCATCAGCGCCGGCTGACGCCCCTTCCCGGCTGCCCCGGCCCGCCCCGACGGCGCCGGTCCGTGCCGTGACGACAAGGAGACCCGAGAGATGTCCAAGACCAAAGGCGGCGGCTCGACCCGCAACGGGCGCGACTCGAACGCCCAGCGCCTCGGCGTGAAGACCTTCGGCGGCACCCCGGTGCGTGCCGGCGCCATCATCGTCCGGCAGCGGGGCACCCGGTTCCACCCCGGCGCCAACGTGGGCATCGGCGGCGACGACACCCTCTTCGCCCTGGCCGACGGCACGGTGCAGTTCTCCAGCCGCAAGGGTCGCAAGCTGGTCGACGTCGTCACGGCCGACTGATCCGGCGCAGTGGCGACCCGCACCCTCGAGCTCGAGGGGAGCGTCAACTTCCGGGACCTCGGCGGCTATCCGACCCGTGACGGCCGGACGGTGGCGTGGCGCCGGCTGTTCCGGGCCGACGGGCTCCACAAGCTCACACCGGCCGACCGCGCCCACCTCGCCGGGTTGGGGCTGGCCACCGTGGTCGACCTGCGGACGCGGGACGAGGCCGAGCAGCGAGGCCGCTTCCCCGTGGACGATCTGCCCGTCCACTACGTCGAGCTGCCCCTCACCGACGTCCTGCCCGCCCCCGAGGAGCTCCCCGAGTGGCGCCAGTCCTCGTACGTGGCCGGTCGGTACGCGGCCATGGTGGTCGAGGGCGCTCCGGCCCTGACCGCCGCGGTCGGCGTCCTGGCCGGCGACGGCGCCCTCCCCGCCGTGGTCCACTGCAGCGCCGGCAAGGACCGGACCGGGGTGCTCTCGGCCCTGGTGCTCGCCTTCCTGGGCGTGCCCGACGAGGAGATCGTCGCCGACTACGCCCTCAGCGCTGCGGCCATGGACCGCCTCCTCGCCTCCCTCAAGACCGAGTACCCCGACGCCGAGGAGGAGCTCGACCGGTACGCCCCGGCCATCCTCCACGTGGTCCCGGAGTCGATGGAGGAGTTCCTGGCCTGGCTGTGGGTCCGGTACGGCTCGGCCGACGGGGTGGCCGAGGCCCTCGGGGTGGCGCCGGTCCTTCCCGCGCTCCGGGCCCGACTCCTGGTCGAGGGCTGACGCCCGCCGAGGGCCGGCGCCGTCCGGTCCCGGGGGTGAACTCCCCCGTCGGTAGGATCGGTCCCATGTCCGGCTTCGTCGACGAGGCGCAACTCCACGTCAAAGCGGGGGACGGCGGCGCGGGAGCGGTGGCGTTCCGGCGCGAGGCCCACGTCGACAAGGGGGGCCCCGACGGGGGCGACGGCGGCCGCGGCGGCAACGTCTGGCTGGTGGCCACGACCAACCAGTCCTCCCTGTTGGCCTTCCGCGACCACCCCCACCGACGCGGCGGCGACGGCGGCCACGGGGGTGGCAAGAAGAAGCGTGGGGCCCGCGGCCACGACCTCGAGGTCCTCGTCCCGGTCGGCACCCGCGTCCGGCGTGCCGGTGGCGAGCTCCTCTGCGATCTGGCCCAGTCCGGCGAGCGCTGGCTGGCCGGTGCCGGGGGCCGGGGCGGGCGGGGCAACGCCAGCTTCCTCACCAACAAGCGCCGGGCGCCGGCCTTCGCCGAGCAGGGGGAGACCGGCCACGAGGAGTGGTACGACCTCGAGCTGGCCCTGGTGGCCGACGTGGCCCTGGTGGGCTACCCCAACGTCGGCAAGTCGACGCTCATCTCGCGCATCTCGGCGGCCAAGCCCAAGATCGCCGACTACCCCTTCACCACCCTCGAGCCCCACCTCGGCGTGGTTCGGGTGGACGGGGGTGCCGACTTCGTGGTGGCCGACATCCCCGGACTGGTCGAGGGGGCCGCCGAGGGGCGCGGCCTCGGCCACCGGTTCCTTCGCCACATCACCCGAGCCCGGGTCCTGGTGGTGCTGGTGGACCTCGCCCCGGTGGCCGGGGGAGCGCCCGAGGACCAGCTGCGGGCGCTCCTCGACGAGCTCGGCCGGTACCAGCCCGCGCTGCTCGAGCGGCCCCGCCTGGTGGTGGGCTCGAAGGCCGACCTCCTGACCGGGGTCGACCCCGCCGCCCCGGCGGCCGGGGCGGGCGCCGGGCTCCGACCCGACCTCCTCATCTCCGCCGTCAGCGGCAGGGGCATCCCCGAGCTCGTGGGCCGGCTGGCCGGCCTGGTGGCCGAGGCCCGGTCGGCCTCCCCCGAGCCGGGGCCGGCCATCGTCATCCACCGCCCCCTGGAGGAGGGCTTCGTCGTGGAACGGCTGGCCGACGGCGGGTTCGCCGTGGCCGGCCGAGCGGCCGAGCGGGCCGTGGCCCTCAACGACGTGACGAGCGACGAAGCGGCCGACGAGGTCCAGAACCGGCTCCGGCGCCTCGGGGTGGACCGGGCCCTGGCCCGGGCCGGGGCCCGCGACGGCGACACCGTCCACATCGGGGGCCTGGCCTTCACCTGGTACCGGGACCAGGCCGAGTACACGGGTGAGCCGGCCGGCCGCCGCCGGCGCTCCCGGTGACGGTGCCCACCGCCGCGCCGACCCTCGTGGTCAAGGTCGGCACGTCCTCGGTCACCCGGGACGGCCGGGTCGACACCGAGGCCGTCCAGCAGGTGGCCGACGACGTGGCCGCGGCCCGCACCGCCGGGCACCGGGTGGTGGTGGTGACGTCGGGGGCCATCGCCGCCGGCTGGACGGCGCTGGCCGACGGGCGGCCCCGCCCGCGGGACCTCGCCACCCTGCAGGCCGCCGCCGCCGTGGGCCAGCACCGGCTGATGCGGGTGTGGAGCGATGCCTTCGAACGCCACGGGCTCCGGGCCGGCCAGGTCCTGTTGGCCCCCCTCGACTTCGTCCACCGCAGCCAGTACCTCCACGCCCGCCAGACCCTCACCCGCCTCCTCGACCTCGGCGTGGTGCCCGTGGTCAACGAGAACGACGCCGTGGCCGACGAGGAGATCCGCTTCGGCGACAACGACCGGCTGGCCGCCCTGGTCGCCCACCTGGTCGGGGCGGGTCTGCTCGTCCTGCTGACCGACACCGAGGGCCTGCTCACCGGCGATCCGCGGCGCACGTCCGACGCCTCCCTCATCGAGGAGGTGGTCGAGATCGACCACGAGCTCGAGCGCATCGCCGGCGGTCCGGGCTCGGAGGTGGGCAGCGGCGGCATGGGGTCGAAGCTGGCCGCCGCCCGCATCGCCGCGTGGTCCGGCATCGAGACCGTCATCGCCGACGCCGCCCGGCCCGGGGTCCTGGCCGAGGTCACCGCCGCCGTCCCCGGCGTGGGCACCCGCTTCCGGCCCCGCGAGGTCGCCCTGCCCGCCCGCAAGCTGTGGATCGCCTTCGCCATCGGGGCGAGCGGCACCGTCTCGGTGGACGAGGGCGCCCGGCGGGCACTGGTGGAACGGGGCCGTTCCCTCCTCCCGGCCGGGGTCGTCGCCGTCCGGGGCACGTTCGCCCCCGACGACGCCGTCGAGCTGGTGGGTCCGGACGGCGCGGTCTTCGCCAAGGGTCTGGTGCGCCACGGATCGGCCCAGGTGGCGGCCTGGGCCGGCCGGCGCTCCGAGGACCTGCCCGAGGACGTCGCCGCCGAGCTCGTCCACCGGGACGACCTGGTCGTCCTGGTCTGACCCGCCCCGGTCTGCGTCCCGGCCCGAGGCCGGCCCACTACGCTCGTTCCGTGCCCGACGCGCCGACCACCGAACTTGCCGACCTGGGGCGTCGTGCCGTGGCGGCCAGCTCCCTGCTGGCCCGGTCCTCGTCGGCCGCTCGGGACGAGGCCCTGCACACGGCGGCCGACCTGCTCGACGAGCACGTGGCCGCGGTCCTCGCCGCCAACGCCGACGACGTGGCCCGGGCCGAGGCGGCGGGGGCCGACGGCACCTCGCTCGACCGGCTCCGCCTCGACCGACGACGGGTGGCCGGGATGGCCGCCGGCCTGCGCCAGGTGGCGGCGCTGCCCGACCCGTTGGGCGAGGTGGTGGGGGGCTGGGTGCGCCCCAACGGCCTCCGGGTGGAACGGGTCCGGGTGCCCCTCGGCGTGGTCGGCATCATCTACGAGAACCGCCCCAACGTCACCAGCGACGCCGCCGGCCTGTGCCTCAAGTCGGGCAACGCCGTCCTGCTGCGGGGCTCCTCCTCGTCCATCACCTCGAACACCGTCGTGGCCGGTCTGCTCCGCGACGGCCTGGCCAAGTCCGGGCTGCCCGTCGACGCCGTGGGCCTGGTGGCGGACACCAGTCGGACGTCGGCCGTCGCCTTCATGCAGCTCGACGGGGTCATCGACTGCCTCATCCCGCGGGGCGGACCGTCCCTCATCGCCTCCATCCGCGAGCACGCGACGGTGCCCTATGTGCTCGACGGCGCCGGCAACTGCCACGTCTACGTCGACGCCGGGGCCGATCCGGCCATGGCCGAGGCCATCGTGGTCAACGCCAAGACCCAGCGGCCCGGGGTGTGCAACGCCGCCGAGTCCCTCCTCGTCCACCGGGACGTGGCCCCCCAGCTGCTGCCACGTCTGGCCCGGGCCCTCCCGGGGGTGACCCTCCTCGGCGACGCCGCCACCCGGGCCCTCGTGCCCGGGGTCGGCGTCGCCACCGAGGAGGACTACGCCACCGAGTTCCTCGGCCTGACCCTGAGCGTGGCCGTGGTCGACGACCTCGACGGAGCCATCGGCCACATCGCCCGGTACGGGTCGGGCCACTCGGAGGCCATCGTGACCCGGGACCTGGCCGCGGCCACCCGCTTCGCCGCCGAGGTCGACGCCGCCGCGGTGGTGATCAACGCCTCCACGCGCTTCGTCGACGGAGAGGAGCTGGGTCTCGGGGCCGAGATCGGCATCTCGACCCAGAAGCTCCACGCCCGCGGCCCCATGGGCCTGCGCGAACTGACGTCGGTCAAATTCGTCGTCTCCGGAACAGGACAGGTACGCACATGAGCAGTGACGGATCCCTGGTGGGCACGCCCGCCGACGCGATCTCCTCGGGCTTCCCCGAGGCCGGCCCGCCCCGGTTCGCCTCCATCGGGGACGTGCGCTCGGGGCTGGCCGGGGTCGACTACCTGGCCGACGACGGCATCTCGGGCGTGGTCTACCTGGCCGACCGGCTGGCCAAGCCGGTCCTGGTCGAGGGGCCGGCGGGCACCGGCAAGACCGAGCTGGCCAAGTCGGTGGCCCGTGTCACCGGCAGCCGCCTCATCCGCCTCCAGTGCTACGAGGGCCTCGACGAGTCGAAGGCCCTGTACGAGTGGAACTACAAGAAGCAGCTGCTGCGCATCCAGGCCGACGCGGGCCGGTCGTGGGAGCAGCTCGAGGAGGACATCTTCTCCGAGGACTTCCTACTCACCCGGCCCCTGCTCGAAGCCATCCGCTCGACCGAACCGGTCGTGCTGCTCGTCGACGAGGTCGACCGGCTCGAGCTCGAGACCGAGGCGCTGCTCCTCGAGGTCCTCTCCGAGTACCAGGTCTCCATCCCCGAGCTGGGCACGGTGCGGGCCCACCAGATCCCGCTCGTCTTCCTGACGTCCAACGCCACCCGCGAGCTCTCGGAGGCCCTGAAGCGTCGCTGCCTCTACCTGCACATCGACTATCCCGACCTCGAGCGCGAGCGGTCCATCATCGAGACCCGGGTGCCCGGGATCAGCCAGGCCCTCGCCGACCAGGTCGCCCGCATCGTGCGGTCGATCCGGACCCTCGAGCTGAAGAAGGCCCCGTCGGTGTCGGAGACCCTCGACTGGGCCCGCACCCTCGTGGTGCTGGGCATCGCCTCCGTCGACGTCGACCAGGCCCGCGACACCCTCCACATCCTGCTCAAGTACCGCTCGGACATCGAGCGGGCCGAGAAGGAGCTGGCCGGGGTGGAGTCGCCCGACTGAGCGGACGGTCCGACCGTGCTCGACCTCCTCACCGGCTTCATCGCCGAGCTGCGTGCCGCCGGCATCCCGGTGTCGCTCACCGAGCATCTCGACGCGGCCGAGACCCTGCGCCACGTGCCCCTCGAGGACCGCGAGGCCCTCAAGTACACCCTCGGGGCCAGCCTGGTGAAGTCGTCGACCCACTGGCCGGCCTACGAGACGGCCTTCGAGATCTACTTCGCCCTGCGCGGCCCGGAATTCCGCATCGACGCGGACGGGGCCGACGGCGACGGGGAGCGATCGGAGCGGACGACCGACACCGGCGCCGACGACCTGCCCGGTCAGGGCGGCCGTCACGGCCGGGGCCAGGGAGGCGGCGGCGAGGGCATGACGGCCGAAGAGATCGCCGACCTGCTCTACCAGGCCCTGCTCGGGGCCAACCGCTCCCTGGTGGCGGCCGTGGCCCGCCAGGCCGTGTCGCGCTATGCGGGCATGGAGGCGGGCCGGCCGGTCGGCGGCACCTACTACCTCTACCGGACCCTCCGGAACCTCGACCTCGACAAGGTGCTCGACCGCCTGGTCGAGGCGTCCCGGCAGAGCGCAGCGGCTCACGGCGAGGTCGACGGCGGGGGTGACGGCGCCGGCGTGCCCCTCACGGCGCTCGAGGAACGCCTGCTGCGCGACGAGTACCAGGCCCGCATCGACCAGCTCCGCAAGGAGATCGAGGCCGAGATCCGCCGTCGCCTGGTCGAGGATCGCGGTAGCGAGGCCCTGGCCCGGTCGATCCGCAAGCCCTTGCCCGAGGACATCGACGTCATGCACGCCACCCGGGACGAGCTCGTCGCCCTGCGCAGGTCGCTCCAGCCCCTGTCGCGGAAGCTGGCCGTGCGCCTGGCCCGCAAGCGGCGGCACGGGCGCAAGGGCGCCCTCGACTTCCGGGCCACGGTCCGCCACTCGCTGTCGACGGGCGGGGTGCCGGTCGAGCCCAAGTTCCGCTACCCGCGCCCGGCCAAGCCCGAGATCGTGGTCATCGCCGACATCTCGGGCTCGGTCGCCTCCTTCGCCCGATTCACCCTCCACCTGGTGCACGCCATCAGCGCCCAGTTCTCCAAGGTCCGGAGCTTCGTCTTCATCGACGGCGTCGACGAGGTCACCGAGTACTTCGACGGTGTGGACGACCCGGCCGAAGCGGTCCACCGGATCAACACGGAGGCCGACGTGGTCTGGGTCGACGGCCACTCCGACTACGGGCACGCCCTCACCGTGTTCTGGGAGCGGTGGGGGGAGGAGCTCACCCCGCGCACCAGCGTGCTCCTGCTGGGTGACGCCCGGAACAACTACCATGCCTCGGCGGCGTGGGTGGTCAAGGAGCTCCGGGCCCGGGCCCGCCACGTCTACTGGCTCAACCCCGAGCCCCGGGCCTACTGGAACTCGGGGGACTCGATCGTCGGGGAGTACGCCAACTTCTGCGACGAGGTCGTCGAGTGCCGCACGCTGCGCCAGCTCGAGCGGTTCGTGGGGGAGCTGGCGTGAGCGTCGGCGGTGCCGGCTTCGACGCCCTCGCCGGCGCCGGGACGGGTGCGCCCGAGGGCCCGTCCCCCGAGGAACCGCCGGCCGGCATCCGTACCAGCGGTGCTCCGTCGCCCACCGCCACCCGGCTCGTCCTGGTCCGCCACGGCGAGGCCGTCTGCAACGTCTCGGGCGTGTGCGGCGGAACCCTCGGGTGCACCGGGCTGACCGAGCGGGGGAGGGCCCAGGCGACGGTCCTGGCCGACCGGCTGGCCGAGACGGGGGAGCTGGCCGGCACCGACGCCCTCTACGCCAGCATCCTGCCCCGGGCGGTCGAGACGGCCCGCATCCTGGCCCCGGCCCTGGCCGCCCCGGGCGCCCGTCCCCCCGGACCGGTCGAGGAGTGCGGCTTCTGCGAGCTCCATCCCGGCGCGGCCGACGGCCTCGAGTGGGGTGCCTTCGCCGAACGCTTCGGGGTGCCGGACTGGGACGCCGACCCCGGCCGGCCGATCGCCCCCGGCGGCGAGAGCTGGACCGGGTTCGTCCGTCGGGTCGACGCCACCCTCGACGCCGTGGTCGCCCGGCACCCGGGCGAGCTGGTGGTGGTGGCCTGCCACGCCGGGGTGGTGGAGGCCTCGCTGCTGGCCAAGGTGCCCGTGGCCGGCGGGCTGACCGGGGCGCGCCTGCAACTGCGCACCCAGCACGCGTCCCTCACCACCTGGGAGGTCGACGGCGGCCGGTGGCGGCTCCTCGGCTACAACGACGGTGCCCATCATCTGGGGCGTCCGGGCGTCGGTGGGGAGGCACCGGTGGTGGGCGCCGTCGGGGGTCAGCAGGCGTAGTCGTTGTCGAAGGCGGTGTCCATCCCGCCCAGTGGGAACACCGAACTGGGTGAGCTGTACTGGACGATCTGCACCGGTCCGGTCGGGAGGCCCGGCCACCGGGTGTGGATGTTGCCGCAGGTGACGGCCGGGTCGATGCCCCAGTCGGCGGCCCAGTAGGGGACGGCCGGCTGGTAGTTCCCCACGATCCCAGGCCACGATCCCGGGCTGGCGTAGATGCCCACGCTGTTGAGCCCCTCGGCCTGCAGGCCCTGGAGGGCACCCTGGACGAGGGCGGCGTTGGCCTGCGTGTCCGTCGACCACGACGGGTCGCTCTCTACGTCGAGCCACCAGGCCACCGAGGTGTTGACGCCTGCGGCCTGGGCCTTGGCGAAGGCGTCCTGGGCGGCGCTGAAGCCGAAGTTGCAGATGGTCGGGGCGTAGGAGGAGGCACAGGCCGGGTCGGTCGAGCTCGGCGCCCCGCCGTAGGTCAGGTACACGTAGAGGTTGAGCCCGCCCCCGGCCCACGCCGCCTCTTGGGCCAGGCACGGGTTGACCGTGCCGAACGACGCCCCCTCCACCTCGACGAT
>DAHVAJ010000122.1 GCA_027314705.1 Acidimicrobiaceae bacterium | reverse complement strand
GGCCGCGACCGCCCGGCCCACGGCGCCGGCCGAGCCCCCGGCCACGACCGAGCCCACCGAACCGGTCGCCACGCCCACCACGGCCCCGGCGGCGGTCGGGGCCGCTCCGGCCGGCCCGGCCACCACCTGGGCCGACGACCGGGGGTCGGCGGACGGCTCGCCGGACCGATCGGCCGCGACCGAGCCCACCGCGTCACCGAGCACCACGGCGCCGACCGCCCCGACCGGGCACGACGGGGGTGGGGACGGGGGCTCGGGTGACTGAGCCGTCCGCCCCGGACCGCTGGGGCCGGCGCCGGCGCGGCACGGTGGCGTCGACGGTGGTGGCCGCGGCCACGGCCGGGGTCACCGGTCTCACGGTCTCCTGGGCGGCCGGCGCCACCGCACCCACGGCGCCGACCGCCGCGCCGGCCGTCACGCCGTCCGTCTCGGCCCCGCCCCCCCCGGCCTCGGCCCGGATCGCGGCCGACCAGGCCGCCATCACCCGGTTGCGCCAGTCGATCGCCACCACCGACAGCCAGCTGGCCCAGCTGGCCGCCGCCCCGGCTCCTCCCGTCGGCACCGTCCCGGCGGAAGCCACCGGTGGGGCGACCACGCCCGCTCCGGCCTCACCGCCGCCGGCGGCTCCCGCTCCGGCCCCGGCCGTCTCCGCCCCGCCGGCCACGGCCCCGCCGGTCACGGCCCCCCCACCCCCACCGCCGCCGCCCCCGACCACGGCGACCACCGGGGCGTCGGCGGCCCGACCCTGACCGGAGCGAACCGGTGCCCACGGCCACCGTCCTCGGGACCGTCCGGGCCATGGCCTGTGACGTCACGGTCCACGGTCCCCCCGACGGCGCGCCGGACGGGTCCGGCGCGGACGTCGCCGACGCCCTGGCCGTCTTCGGGGACGTCCACCGGACGTGCACCCGGTTCGACCCGTCGAGCCCCCTCATGGAGGTGAACGCCCGGCCCGACCGGTGGCACCGGGTGCCGCCGGTCCTGTTCACGGCCGTGGCCGAGGCCCACCGGGCCTACGTCCGCACCAGGGGGCGGTTCGACCCGCGTGTCCTCGACGACCTGCGGCGGCTCGGCTACGACCGCAGCCTGCCCTTCGCCGAGGGTCCGGTGGCCACCATCGGGCGGGACCTCACCCGCCGCCCCCTCGGTCGGTGGCGCCCCCGGTTCCGGGGCGGGCCCCGCCCCGAGCTCCATCTCGGGGGCACGCCGGTGGAGCTCGGTGGCATCGGCAAGGGGCTGGCCGTCCGGTGGGCGGTCGGCTGCCTCGCCCCCCACCTCGATGCCTTCCTGCTCGACGCCGGGGGTGACTGCCACTGCCGGGGGGGCGGTCCCGACGGGGGCGGGTGGCAGGTGGGCGTCGAGGACCCCGCCGGCGCCGAGCGCCCCGTGGCCGTGCTCACCCTGCGCGACCGCGCCTGCGCAACCTCGTCGACCCGGCTGCGACGGTGGACGGCCGGCGGTGCGCCGGCGCACCACCTGATCGATCCGCGGACCGGACGGCCCGGCGGGGACGGACTGACGGCCGTGACCGTGGTGGCCGGGGACGCCGTCGAGGCCGAGGTGGCGACCAAGGACCTGTTCCTGCGGGGCCGGGCCGGCATCGCCGCCGCCGCACGGGCCCGGCGGACCGCCGCCCTCGGGATCGGCAGCGACGGCTCGGTGACGGTGAGCGAGGCCATGGCCCCCTACCTCGTGTGGCGTGCGCCGTGACCGTCGTCCCGCCCCCGACGCGCCCCGGGCGCCCGCCTCGGGCCGTACCCGAGCTGGGCGCGGCGCGCGGTGCGGTCCCACCCGACGGCATCCCACCCGACGGCGTCCCACCCGACGGCGACGGCGCCGGGGGTCCGCCGTCCCCCGGTCTGCTCGGCCCCGCCGCCCGCACCACGCTCCTCCTCGTCCTGGTCCTGGCCGGGTCCCTCCTCGTCGGCGCCGTTGCCGGCGCCCGGGGCCGCACGCTCGTCCACGACCGCATGCTGCCGTGGATCCTCGGCCGCGGCCTCGGCGTGGCCGCCTACCTGGCGCTCACGGCCATGGTGGCGCTCGGCGTCTGGCTGCGCCACCCGTGGCGGAGCCGCTTCCACCGCACGTCGGCCGAGGCCGTCCTGCGGGGCCACGTCACACTGGCCGCCTGCACGCTCACCCTTCTGGCCGGCCACCTCACCTCCCTGGCCCTCGACCGGTACGCCGGGGTCGGCTGGGTGGGCGCTCTGGTCCCGTTCGGCGCCCACTACCGGCCCACGGGCGTGGCCCTCGGCACCTTGGCCTTCTACGGCGTGGTCCTCGTGGCCGGGACGGCCGCGCTGGCCGGCTCGATCGGCCGACGGGTGTGGTTCCCGGTGCACACGGTGTCGGTGCTGGTGTTCTGCCTCACGCTGGCCCACGGGGCGCTCTCCGGCAGCGACGGCTACACGCTGCGGTGGGTCTACGTGGCCTCCGGCGTGCTCGTCCTCGGGCTCCAAGCCACCCGGTGGGCGGCCGGCGCCGCCCGCCGGGGCTCGGCGGCGGTGGGCGAGTGATCGACCTGCCCGAGCTGCGCGTCCCGCCGGCGGTGGTCGGTGCCACCACCGGCGGGGTCGCCACCGGCACCGCCTCCGCTGGGGCCGCCACCGGCACGGCCGACGGCGAGGTCCGCATCGGCGGGCTGGGGGAGCCGGGCACCGTGTTGCTCTCGGGCCCGGGCCCGGGGTCGGGGTCCGAGTCCCTGGCCGGGCACCGCGCCCGCTGGGGCGACCTCCCCGGCGCGACCGGCGCCGACGTCGACGACCTGCTGGAGGCCAGCGCCCTCGACGGCCGGGGGGGTGGCGGCTTCCCGCTCGCCCGCAAGGTGGCCGCCGCCCGCGACGCGGGCACGGCCCCCGTCCTGGTGGTCAACGCCAGCGAGAGCGAACCGGCCAGCGGCAAGGACCGGGCCCTCTGCGTCCACCGGCCCCACCTCGTGCTCGACGGCGCCGCCCTGGCGGCCCGGGCCCTCGGGGCCGGGGCCGCCGCCGTCCACCTCCATCGCGGCGACGCCGGTCCGGCGTCCGCCCTGGCGCGGGCGGTCGAGGAGCGCCGGGCCGCCGGTGTGGCCGATCCGCGCTGGGTGCTGTCGCACGGCCCGGGGCGGTACGTCTCGGGCGAGTCCTCCGCCGTGGCCGCCTACCTCCACGACGGCGACGCCCGGCCCCGGTTCACCGCCGTCCCCCTGGCCGTCCGGGGACCGTCCGGTCGCCCGACCGTGGTCACCAATGCCGAGACCGTCGCCCACCTCGCCGTGGTGTGCCGCATCGGACCGGCCGCCTGGGCGGGTCTCGGCGCGGCGGCCTCCCCCGGGACGCGCCTCGCCACCGTGACCGGGGCCGTGCCCGAACCCGGCCGCGTCCTCGAACTGGGCGGTCCGCCCACCGTGGGCGAGGTCCTGGTGGCCACCGGTGTCCCCGCCCCTCCCGCCGCCGTGCTCGTGGGCGGGTACGCCGGGACGTGGATCGACGGGGCGGAGGCCTGGCAGACACCGTTCGAGCGGTCGGCGTTGGCCTGCCTGGCCGCGTCACCCGGGTGCGGCCTGGTCGGGGTGCTGCCCCACGGGGCCTGTGGCCTGACCGAGACGTCCCGGCTCGTCCGTTGGCTGGCCGGGGAGTCGGCCGGCCAGTGCGGGACCTGCGTGGCCGGTCTGCCCCGGCTGGCCGACGGGCTCGAGGCCCTGGCCGGCGGCCGGTTCCACCGGCGCGGGCTCCGCCGGGTCGAGGCCCTCGGAGCGTCGCTGCTGGGCAGCGGCGCCTGCGGACACCCCGACGCCGTGGTGCGCCTGGTCCGCTCCACCCTCGACGTCTTCGCCGACGACGTGGTGCGCCACCTGGCCGGTGCCCCCTGCCGGGGGGCCGACCATCCGCCGGTGCTCGCCGTCCCCGCCCCGTTCCTGCCCACTGCCGGCCCCCGACCCCCGGAGGACTTCACATGAGCACCGTCGTCCGCATCGATCCCACCCTCTGCCGCGGCCACGCCATCTGCGCCTTGTTCTTTCCCGGCGGGGTGGAGCTCGACGCCTGGGGCTTCGGCCGCGTCGTCGAGCCCCGGCCGGTCGCCCGCCGGACCGTCCGCCGGGCCCTGCGTGCCGCCGCGGCCTGCCCCAACGGGGCCGTCGTCGTCTACGACGACCGGGACGGCGTCGGCGCGTCCGGGGCGACGCCGATTGGTACCCTGTGAAGCGGGCACGGGCACGCCGCGCCCGTGGGCGGCGGACGGTGGGGTCCTCTCCGTCAGGGGGCGGTCCTCCCGGAAGGAGCACGTACGTGGGCGAGCCGGCACCAGGCCCGGCATGAGGCCGAGACGGGGCGCCGCCGAGCGGCCCTGGTGGGTGCTGCCGAGCGTCGGGGCCGCGGCCGGCACCCTGGTCATCGTCCTCGCCGCCCAGGGCCCCCTGGGCGGCGCCCGGGTCACGCTGCCTCCGGGCCCGAGCCTGTCGACGGCCGGTGGTGTGGTCCACCGCCAGCCGGCCGGCGCCGGAACGGGCACCGTGGTCCCGCCCAGCCTGCCCGTGGTCAACCAGGACGACGCCCCGTCGACCACCACGGCCGACCCGACGCCGTCCGGTGCCGGCTCAGGGGAGGCGCCGTCGGGGGTGTACGCGCCCCGCACCACGGTGGCCGAGCCCGGCGGTGGCCTCCCGCCGCCGACCGCGGCACCGGGTGACGGCGGCCCGGTGCCGACCGCCGATGCCTCCGGCGGGCCGGCTCCGGCCGGTGACGCCACGGCCGGTTCCCCCACCGCGACCCCGGCGGCGCCCACCACCACCACGACCACCGCGCCCTCCCACGGCGAAACGGGGGACCATTGACCCGCCGGGCTCCGGCCGAGCGGCGCCCGCACCGGCTCGGGACGGCCACCCGCCTGGCCGCCTTCCTGGCCCTCCTCCTCGCCGCCATCCTCTCGGTCACGGCCTGGGAGACCTCGCGGGCCTTCGCCAACCAGTCGGTGGCCTCGGTGACCCGCACGCTCGTCTCGGCCGTCGACAGCTACGGCCGGGCCACGGCGGGCAAGACGCCGGCCACGCTCGAGCCCGCGACCGTCGCCTACCTCCAGAGCCAGGTGCTGGTGAAGGGCGAGTCCCTGATGGTGGCCCTGCCCTCGGGGGTCCGCCTCGGGTCGGAGGGATCGGCCGGTCTGCTGCGCGACCCGACCGTCCGGGGCCTGCTGGGCAACCCGCCGGCCGACACGGTGACCCGCCGGGCCACCCTCGGCGGCGTGGACACCCTCGTGCTGGCCAGCCCCCTCCGCCAGGGCGACGTGGCCGTGGGCACCGTGATCGCCGCCGCCGACCTCTCGCAGGTCCACGCCGACCAGCGCCGGGTCCTGTGGCTCGTGGCCGGTGAGGCCGTCGTGGCCCTGGTGGCCGCCGTGGCCGGCGCCTACCTGCTGCTGCGCCGCCTCCTGCGCACGGTGGGCACCATCACGACCACCGCCGCCTCCATCGAGAGCGGGGAGCTCGACCGGCGCCTGGGGGACCAGGGCACCGACGACGAGGTGGGCCAGCTGGCGGCCACCTTCGACGCCATGCTCGACCGGCTGCAGGCGGCCATGGTCGTCCAGCGCCGGCTGCTCTCCGACGTGTCCCATCAGCTCCGCACCCCGTTGACCGTGGCCCGTGGCCACCTCGAGGTCCTGGCCCGCCAGCCCGACGCCGACCTGGGTGAGGTCCGGGACACGGTGGGCGTGGTGGTGGAGGAGCTCGACCACATGCGGGCCCTCGTGGAGCGGCTCCTCCTGCTCGGGCAGGCACTCGAGCCGGACTTCCTCCAGGTCGAGCGGCTCGACCTGCGGACCTTCCTCTCCGACCTGTTCGACTCGGTCCGGGTGCTGGCCCCGCGCCGGTGGGTGCTGGCCCCGGTGCCCGACGTCGTCCTCGAGGTCGACGTGGCCAAGCTCCGGGGCGCCCTGCTCAACCTCATCGACAACGCCGTGGGGGCCACCGCGGACGGCGACGGTGTCGTCCTCGGGGCCGTCCACCGGCCGGCCGACGGGGCGCTGCTGCTCTCGGTCGACGACTCGGGGCCGGGCGTCCCGCCCGAGCGGCAGGCCACGGTGCTCGCCCGGTTCGGGCGTCTGGGCAACGCCGACCGCGAGGGGAGCGGTCTCGGTCTGGCCATCGTCACCGCGGTGGCCGAGGCCCACGGCGGCACCTTCGAGCTCGGGACGTCGGACCGCGGGGGCTGCCGGGCCACCATCACGCTGCCCGCCGGACGCGTCTCGGCACTGGGTGGCCGCGTCCCGGCGGGGGTGTGATGCAGATCCTCATCGTCGAGGACGACCGCGGCATCACCTCCTTCCTCGAGAAGGGCCTGCGGGCCGAGGGGTACGCCACCGAGGTGGCGTCCACCCCCCCCGAGGCGCGGGCGGCCCTCGACGGGGCGGAGCGTGCCGACCTGGTCCTCCTCGACCTCGGACTGCCCGGTGGCGACGGGGTCGACGTGCTGCGCTGGATGCGGTCCCACGGTCACACCCTGCCGGTCATCATCCTCACGGCCCGGTCCGAGGTGGCCCACAAGGTCGAGGGCCTGAACGCCGGGGCCAACGACTACGTGACCAAACCGTTCTCGTTCGACGAGCTCCTGGCCCGGGTGCGGGCGGTCCTGCGGACGGCGGAGCAGCCGAGCTCGTCGGAGATCGTCGTCGGCGACCTCCGGCTCGACCTGCTGACCAAGGTGGCCTGGCGGGCCGGCCAGCGTATCGAGCTGGCCCCCCGGGAGTGGGCCCTGCTCGAGTTGTTCATGCGCCATCCCCACCAGGTGCTGTCACGGGCCCAGATCCTCTCGAGCGTGTGGGACTACTCGTTCGAGACGGGCAGCAACGTGGTGGACGTCTACGTGGGCTACCTGCGGCGCAAGCTGAACACGCCCGGTCTCGAGCCGCTGCTGGTCACCGTGCGGGGGGCGGGCTACCGCTTCGTCGACGACGCCCGGGGCCGGGCCGCCAGCGGCTGAGGGCGGCCGGGCCGGGGCCGGTGCCGCCCGGGCTATCGGGCGACCGGGCTATCGGGCTACCGGGCGGTGATGTACTCCATCAGCTCGTTGCGGTCCTTCTCGAGCTCGCCCAGGCGGCTCTTGACCACGTCGCCGATGCTGATGATGCCGCACAGGCGACCGCCCTCGACCACCGGCACGTGCCGGATCCGCTCCTCGGTCATGAGGTTCATCAGGAACGAGACGGCGTCGGTCGGGGCGCAGGTCCGCACGGCGGTCGACATGATCGAGGTGACCGGGCGGTCGAGGGGGCCGTCGCGGTGGTCGTCCAGGCTCTGGACGATGTCCCGCTCCGAGACGATCCCGGCGATCGTGCCGTCGCCGGGGGAGACCACGAGGGCGCCGATCCGGTGGCGGATCAGTTCCGTCACGACGGTGCCCACGGTGGCGTCGGGCGGCACCGTGGCCACGTCGGTGCCCTTTGCCTCGAGGACGGTGGAGACGAGCATGGTCCCTCCGGTTCCGGGCCACGGCGCTCCGCTGCCCTGGCGGCGGCCAGGGCGGCCGCCGCCCGGTCATCATCGCGCCGGGAGCCGCCGAAGGAAACCGTCTGCCGGCCGCCGGCCCCCGCCGGCGCTCAGACGGTCGACACCGCCTGGAGGCGGTCGGTGGCCTCGATGTACTCCTCCACCATGGACAGGACGACGTCACGGGCCTTGCGCACCTTGGTCGCCCGGCCGATGACCTGTCCGCAGGGGTTGAAGTTCACGTCCTTGGCCTGTTCGGGGTAGCGGTGGCCACGGGAGACGGCCTCGATGGCCACGATCATCTGGAGGGGCATGGGCAGCGGGTCGGGCGTGTCCTCCGCCTCCCACGCGTCGGTCCAGTCGTTCTTCAGCATGCGGCACGGCTTGCCCGTGAACGAGCGCGACCGGATCGTGTCCCGGCTGGAGGCCGCCAGGTAGGTGGCCATCTGGCCCGGTGGGATGTCGGCCTCCTCGACGGTCAGCCACAGGGTGCCCGACCACACACCCTGGGCCCCGAGGGCCAGGGCGGCGGCCATCTGGCGCCCGCTGCCCACCCCGCCGGCGGCCAGCACCGGGATGGGGGCCACGGCCTCGATGACCTCGGGCCACAGGACGATGCTGCCCACGTCGCCGGTGTGGCCGCCCCCTTCGGAGCCCTGGCAGATGATGAAGTCGAGCCCGGCGTCCTTGTGGTGCAGGGCGTGGGCCACCGAGCCGGCCAGGGCGCCGATGAGGCGGCCCGAGGACTGCACCTTGGCGACCACGTCCGGGGGGGGCGTGCCCAGGGCGTTGGCCACCAGGCGCACGTTGGGATGGCGCAGGGCCACGTCCACCAGGCCGGCCGCGTGGGCCGCCGTCCACCCCATCATGCCGCTCGACCGCTCCTCGTCCTCGGGGAGGTCGGGCACCCCGTGGTCGGCCAGGAGCTTGCGGGCGAACTCCTTGTGGGCGGCGGGGACCAACGCCTGGATCTGGGCCTCGAGCTTCTCGGGGTCCATCTCGTCCATGCCCTCGTACTTGGCCGGGATGACGATGTCGACGCCGTAGGGGTGGCCACCCACGTGCTCGTCGATCCAGGTGAGCTCCACCTCGAGTTGCTCGGGGGTGAAGGCGATGGCCCCGAGCACACCGATCCCGCCGGCGTTGGAGACGGCCGCCACGACGTCGCGGCAGTGGGTGAAGGCGAAGATCGGGAACTCGATCCCGAGGGTGTCGCAGATCTCGGTGTGCACGGTGGTCTCCTCTAGGAACGGACGGCGCGGTGCCCGGGAGCACCGCGGCGCGGACGGTTGGTGGACGTGGTGGTGCGGGTGGTCGCGGTGGAGGGAGCCGGGGGACCGGCCAGGCCGACCAGGGCGGCCAGCCCGGCCAGGGCGAGGTCGTCGGGCACGGCGCCGGGATCGAGCCGACGCTGCTGGGCCAGACCGGTGAGGAGGGCCCGGACCAGGACGGCGAGCCCGTCGGGGTCGGCCGCCGGCCGGGCGCCGGCAGCCGCCGTCCAGCCCTCGAGCCGGCGGGCGCTGTAGCGGCGCGACTCGGCGTTGCGGGCCCGGACCACGTCGGCCACTTCGGGGTCACGCGCCGCCCGCAGCCAGAGTTCCTGCTCCAGCAGGTCCCACCGCGCGTCCTCACCGCCGGTGCCGGCCACGTTGGCCCACACCGCAGCCAGCTGGCTGGCCGGGGAGTCGGTGACGGCCACCTCGGCCTGGAGCACGGTGAGCACCGACCCCTTCCGCTCGTCGAGCAGGGCGAGCACCAGCCCCTGCTTGGAGCCGAAGTGGGCGTAGACCGCGCCCGAGGTCCGGCCGGCGGCCTCGGCCACCGCGTCGACCGACACCGCGTCGACGCCGTGGGCGGCGAAGAGCTCGGTGGCCGCGGCCAGGAGCCGCGCCCGGGTGTCGGCCTTGCGTTCCTCCTGGGTCCTGCGCACGTCCACCCCCCGGTGGTCGGTGTCCCGCGGGCGCCGGCCGGGGCCCACGGGGGACGGTCCGGTCCGGATCCGGTGGGCACCGTATCGAGATAGGCACCGCTATGCAAGTGCCGCCCCGGCAGGCGGGTGCCGCCGTCGCGGCGGCGCCCTACAGTGGGTCGGTCCGAGTGGCCGGCGCGGCCGGCCGGGGGAGGGGAGCACCATGGCACCGTTCGAGAAGGTCGCCCGCGACGCGCTCTACATCGGGGGCGCCTGGGTGCCCGCTGCCGGCACCGGCACCATCGAGGTCATCGACTCGACCACCGAGGAGGTGCTCGGGACGGTGCCCGAGGGGACCGCCGCCGACGTCGACGCCGCCGTGGCCGCCGCCGTGGCCGCCTTCCCGGCGTGGTCGGCCCGCCCGGTCGCCGAGCGCACCGCCCTCTGCACCGAGGTGGCCGGGGCCCTCGGGGCCCGCATGGAGACCCTGGCCGAGCTCATCGCCCACGAAGTGGGCATGCCCCTCACGCTCTCCCAGCTGGTCCAGGTGGGGTTGCCCATGGCCTCGTTCTCCTCCATGGCCGCGGTGGCCGAGGCCTTCACCTGGGAGGAGGAGGTCGGCAACTCCCTGGTCGTCCGCGAGCCGGTGGGCGTCGTCGGGGCCATCACGCCCTGGAACTACCCGCTCCACCAGATCGCGGCCAAGGTGGCGCCGGCCCTCGCCGCCGGGTGCACGGTGGTGCTGAAGCCGAGCGAGGTCGCCCCGCTCAACGCCTTCGTCCTGGCCGAGGTCTTCGACGAGGTGGGCCTGCCCGCCGGCGTCTTCAACCTCGTGACCGGGTACGGCCCGGTGGTGGGCGAGGCCGTCGCCGCCCACCGGGACGTGGACATGGTGTCGTTCACCGGCTCGACCCGGGCCGGACGGCGGGTCTCCGAGGTGGCCTCGGCCACGGTGAAGCGGGTCGCCCTCGAGCTCGGGGGCAAGTCGGCCAACGTGCTCCTGGCCGACGCCGACCTGGCCACCGCCGTGCCCGACGGCGTGGGGAAGTGCTTCCTCAACTCCGGCCAGACCTGCTCGGCGCTCACCCGGATGCTGGTGCCCCGGGCCAAGCTGGCTGAGGCCGAGGAGCTGGCCCGGGCGGCGGCGGAGGCCTTCACCACCGGGGACCCCTTCGACCCGGCGACCCGGCTCGGCCCGCTGGTCTCCGAGGCCCAGCGCGACCGGGTGCGGAACTACATCGACAAGGGCCTGGGCGAGGGGGCCACCCTGGTGACCGGGGGCGCCGAACCGCCCGAGGGGCTCGATCGGGGCTACTTCGTCCGTCCGACGGTGTTCTCGTCGGTCACCGGGGAGATGACCATCGCCCGGGAGGAGATCTTCGGCCCCGTCCTCGTGCTCATGCCCTACGACTCCGAGGAGGAGGCGATCGCGCTGGCCAACGACACCGACTACGGACTGGCCGGCGGGGTCTGGTCGGCCGATCCCGAGCACGCCAAGGCGGTCGCCCGCAGGCTGCGCACCGGACAGGTCGAGGTCAACGGCGGCGGCTTCAACCCGATGGCCCCCTTCGGCGGCTACAAACAGTCGGGGAACGGCCGCGAGCTCGGCACCTTCGGGCTCGAGGAGTACCTGGAGGTCAAGGCCCTCCAGCTCTGAGGGCACCGGTCCGCCCGCTGGGCGGAGGGGTCAGAGGCCGAGCTGGTCCTCGGCCAGGCCGAGGTGGATGCGGGCGGCGTCGAGGTAGGTCTTCTCGCCGATGAAGGCGTGCTGGGTGCCGGTGTAGAGGTCGCGGAAGGCACGCTCGAGGCGGGTCCCCTCGCGGATGGCGGCCGTCCCCGCGACCAGGTGGGCCCAGGTCACGATGGCGCGGGCCGCCTCGGTGGCGTAGGTGGCGGCCAGGCGCAGGTCGGCACGCCGGACCGGGGTCAGCTCGCCGCCCGCGGCCACCCCGCGCTCCGCCCCGGTGAAGGTGTCGAGGACCAACAGGCGGGCGGCCCGCCACATGGCCAGGTGGTGGGCGAACCCGTGCTGGAAGGTCGGCTTGTGGGCGATGGCCGACTCGTCGCCCATGCGGACCCTGGTCCGGGCGAGGTCCTCGACGTCGTCGAGCATGCTCTTCGCCACCCCGAGGGCCCAGGAGGCGTGCCCGGCCGCGGTGATGCTCATGAGGCCCATGGCGTAGACCGGCGCCGATCCCCGCTCGGGGGTGCGGGTGAAGAGTTCGAAGGTACGGCTCTCGGGCACCAGGACGTCGGTGAGCCCGTAGTCGTAGCTGCCGGTCCCGCGGAGGCCCTGGACGTGCCAACCGTCGGCGAAGGTCACCTCCCGGCGCGGCACGACGGCCACCAGCAGCGGCGGCAGGCCGTCCTCGCCCACCACCACCTCGCCGTCGACCGCGGGCAAGAAGCCGGCGGCGACGTACTCGGCATGCCCCGTGCCCGAGCCGAAATTCCAGGCACCGGTGATCCGGTAGCCGCCGTCGGTGACCTCCCCGACGCCGTTGGGGAAGAACTGCCCGCCCACCGTCACCCGGTTGTCGTGGGCGGTGAACACGGCGCCGAACCCGTCGCCGGGCAGGTAGGCGGCGCAGGCCGCGGCCGAGGGGAGGTTGGCGATGCCGATCCAGCCCAACGATCCGTCCTGCCAGGCGAGCTCCATCCACGTCTCGATGAGCTCGGCGAAGCCGGGCTCGGACCCGCCCGCCTCGGCCGGGTTGGCCCACTGCAGGAGGCCGCTGGCCCACAGGGCGTCGACCAGCCGGGGGGTGAGGGTGCGGGCCTCCTCGCTCGGGCCGGCCTCGGCCGCGGTGACGGCGCGGAGCCGGCGGGCGGCCTCCGGCCCGGCCGCCGCGGCGAGGCTCACAGGAGCCCGAGCTCTTCGAGGACGCCGACGCGCAGGCCGGCCGTGAACCCTCCGTCGACCACCAGGGCGTGGCCGGTGACGAAGGACGCGTCCTCCGAGGCGAGGAAGGCGGCGGCCGAGGCGATCTCCTCGGGTCGACCGAACCGCCCGAGCAGGTGCTCGTCGCGCATGCGCTCCTTGTAGCGGCCGAGGCCGTCTCCGTCGACCACGGCCCGCAGCAGGGGGGTGTCGATGCCGCCCGGGCAGATGCAGTTGACCCGGATCCCGCGGCGGCCGTAGTCGATGGCCATGCTCTTCGTGAGCATCACCACGCCCCCCTTCGAGGCGTTGTAGGCGCTGCCCCCCTCGGTGCCCTCGAGACCCTCGATGCTGGCGATGTTCACGATGGAGCCGGCGCCACCGGCCAGCATGTGGTGGGCGGCGTACTTGTCGACGAGCCACGTGCCCTTGAGGTTGACGTCGACCACCCGGTCCCACTCGTCCTCCTCGAGGAGGTGGACGGGGCCGCCCCCGGCCACGCCGGCGGCGTGCACCACCGAGTCGAGGCGGCCGTGGTCGGCGACCACGGCGGCGAAGGCGTCGCGGACGGCCCGCTCGTCCCGCACGTCGAGCACGTGGTCCACCCCCGTGGCCACGTCGACGGTGGCCACCGTGGCCCCCTCGTCGGCCAACCGGCGGGCACAGGCCTCGCCGATCCCCGAGGCGGCCCCGGTGACCACGGCCACCGTGCCGTCGAGTCGTCCCATCGCGCGTCCCCCTGCGTCCTCGCGCCCGCCGTGGCCGGCCGGGTCGGTGGGCCGAACGTAGGGGGGCCACCGCTCCGCGGTCAAGGCGCGCCGTGCGGGCCGCACCGGCACCGGACACCGGACGCCGGACGCCGGGCACCGGACGCCGGACACCGGGCGCCGGGCACCGCGGCTCGGCGTGGCTCAGGAGCGGGTGTCCGGCAGCGGGGTGAGCAGGTGGCGGCTCACGTCGCCGACGAGGTCGAGGTGGAAGCGCCGCTCGGCGAACCGCCAGGCCCCGGCCTCCCGGGCGAACCGGTCGTGGTAGCGACCGGCCACGACGGGCTGGAGGGCCAGGCCCGCCACGGCCTGGAGGACGGTGAAGTACGACCGGGCCGCGGCCGTCCCCGCCGCCTCGTCGATCTCGAGGATGACGTTGGTGGTCACGTGCTTGGTCCCCGGGGTGCCGTCCGGGTAGCGGCGGGTGGTCGTGGTGAACATGGTCAGCAGGTCGGGGCGCGCCAGGGCCACGGCCGGCCCGTCGCCGGCGGCCACGGCCGTGCCGTCGAGGAGGTCGGCCAGGCCCTCGAAGTCGCCGAGGTCGATGAGCTCGGCGTACCGGAAGAGGAGGTTGTGGAGCTCGGTGGGGGTGTCGGTCCCGGCGGCCGGCGGGTGCGGGCCGGCCATCAGGCGACCGTCACGTCGCGTTCGTCCCAGTAGGCGTGCACGGCGGAGAAGAGCCCGGCGTCGGCGACCTCGAAGACCTCGATGCCCGAGATGGTCATGGTCGCGCCGCCGGTCGACACGTCGATCGCGAAATCGATGGCCACCGTCGAGGCGCAGGTATGGACGTCCTTCGCCGTGAACGTCCAGTCGTCGCTGCCGGCGATGCCCGCCTCGAAGAAGGCGGCGATGGCCGCCCGGCCCACGTTGGGGGGCTGGGAGGCCGGGTCGGCCTGGACGGCGTCCTCGGTGAACAGGGCGGCGATGGCCCGCGGGTCGCGGCCGTTGACGGCGTCGACGTAGCGTTCGACGGCGGCGCGGAGTTCGTCGGGTGTGGGCACAGGTCCTCCGTGGGTGGGCTCGGCGGGTTCGTCCTCAGGCGCCCATGGCGTGGGTGCCGCCGTCGACGTGGAGGATCTCCCCGGTGGTCATGGGCAAGAGGTCGGACAACAGGGCCACGCACGCCCGGGCCACCACATCGGCGTCGAGCACGTCCCACCCCAGCGGGGCCCGCTCGGTCCAGGTGTCCTCGAACGTGGTGAAGCCGGGGATGGACTTGGCCGCCAGGGTCTTGATGGGTCCGGCCGCCACCAGGTTCACCCGGATGCGCTCCGCCCCGAGGTCGCGGGCCAGGTACCGGGCGAGGGACTCGAGGGCGGCCTTGGACACGCCCATCCAGTCGTAGGCCGGCCAGGCCACCGTGGCGTCGAAGTCGAGCCCGACCACCGAGGCCCCCGGTCGGCCGTCGGCGCCGGCTGCCGCGAGCAGGGGGCGGAAGGCCTCGACGAGGGCCTTGAGCGAGTAGGCGGAGACGTGGAGGGCGACCTGGACCTCGTCCCACGTGGCCCGGAACATGTCGCCGCCCAGGCACTCCGGAGGGGCGTAGCCGATGGCGTGGAGCAGGCCGTCGAGGCGGTCCCATCGGCCGGAGAGCTGCTCGGCGGCCCCGGCCAACTGGGCCGGCTCCGTCACGTCGATCTCGAGCACCTCGGCCTCGGCCGGCAGCTTGCGGGCCGTCCGGCGGGTGAGGGACAGCCCGCGCCCCGCGCCGGAGAGGACCAGCTCGGCTCCCTCCTCCTGGGCGGCCCGGGCCACGGCGAAGGCCAGCGAGGCGTCGGTGAGGACACCGGTGACCAGGATGCGTTTCCCCTCGAGCAGTCCCATGGGGCGACAGGGTACTTGCGGTCCGTGCCCGGGGGGCCGGACCGGTGCGGCGTGCCGCACCGGTGTGACCGTCTCCGGGAGGACCGGTGCCTAGGGTGTGGGCATGCGCATCGGGATTCTGGGAGGCACCGGCCCCGCCGGCCGCGGGCTGGCCCTGCGCCTGGCCGCCGCCGGCGAGGACGTCGTCATCGGGTCGCGCCATGCGGATCGGGCCGCCGAGGTGGCGGCCGGACTGGTGGCCGCCTTTCCCGACCGCCGGCTGACCGTCTCCGGCACCGCCAACGAGGGCACCGCCCGGGCCGACCTGGTGGTGGTGGCCACACCGTGGGACGGCGCCGTGGCCACGGTGCGGCCGCTGGCCGCCGCCCTCGAGGGCAAGGTGGTGGTGTCGATGGCCAACGCCCTGGCGAAGGAGGGACGCGAGGTCCTGGCCCTGGTACCGCCGCGGGGGTCGGTGGCGGCCACCCTCCAGGCCGCGCTGCCCGGCGCCCGGGTGTCGGCCGCCTTCCACCACCTGCCGGCCTCGGAGATGGAGCTGCTCGACCACCGGCTCGACGCCGACGTGCTGGTCTGCGCCGACGACGCCGGTGCCCGGGCCGAGACGGTCGCCCTGGTCGAGCGCATCGAGGGCCTGCGCGGGGTCGACGCCGGCAGCCTGGCCCAGGCCTCGGCGGTCGAGGCCTTCACCGCCGTCCTGATCACGGTCAACATCCGCCACAAGGTCCACGCCGCCGTCCGGCTGGCCGGTCTCTGAGCCGGCCCGACCGGTGCTGCAGCTCTTCGACACCGCCCGGGGGGCGGTGGTCCCGCTCGAGGCCGGGCCCCTGGTGACCCTCTACTCCTGCGGCATCACCCCCTACGACGCCGCCCACCTCGGCCACGCCCAGGTCTACCTGACCTTCGACATCCTCCAACGACGCCTCCGTGACCTCGGCCACGAGACGCGCTGCGTGCGCAACGTCACCGACGTCGACGACGACATCCTGCGCAAGGCCCGTGAGCTCGGGGTGCACTACCTCGACCTGGCCGCCGAGGAGATCGCCCGCTTCGACGCCGACATGGCGGCCCTCGGGCTCCTGCCCGTCTGGTCCGAGCCCCGGGCCACCTCGGCCATCGCCGAGATCCTCACCCTCATCGGAGCCGTGCTGGAGTCGGGCCACGCCTACCAGGCCGGCGGGGCCGTCTACTTCGACGTCACCACCTTCCCCCCCTTCGGCGAGGTCAGCCACCTCGGCCCGTCGGCCATGCTGGCCCTGGCCCGCGAGCACGGCGGCAACCCCGACGACCCCAACAAGCGCCATCCGCTCGACTTCGTGCTCTGGCAGCCCTCCCTGCCTGACGAGCCGGCCTGGGAGTCGCGGTGGGGACCGGGCCGGCCCGGCTGGCACATCGAGTGCTCGGCGCTGGTCCTGCGCGAGCTGGGCGAGACCATCGACGTCCACGGGGGCGGCCGCGACCTCGTCTTCCCCCATCACGAGTGCGAGGCGGCCCAGTCGGAGGCGGTGACCGGCCAACCCTTCGTGCGCCACTGGCTCCACGTCGGCCTGGTCGGGCTCGGGGGGACCAAGATGTCGAAGTCCCTCGGCAACCTGGTCTTCGTCGGCGACCTCGTCAAGGAGTGGGAGCCGACCGCCGTGCGCCTGGCCCTCCTGTCCCACCACTACCGTCCCGACTGGAGCTGGTCCCCCGACGACCTGGACCGGGCCGCGGCCCGCCTGGCCGCCTGGCGGGCCACCGCCGGAGCCCCGGAGTCGGACGACGACGAGGGGGGCCTCCGCCCGGTGCGGGCCGCCCTCGACGACGACCTCGACACCCCGGCCGCCCTGGCCTCCCTGGACGCGGCGGCCGCCGCCGGGCATCCCGTGGTCCGGGGGGCGGCGCTGCTCGGCGTTACCCTGTAGCCCGATCGCCCGCGCGCCGGGCGACCGGGCCGGTCCCCGCCGACCCGCCCAGCTCCCGACCCGCCCCCGACGCCCCGGCATCGCGGGCCCGCCCGATGGAAAGGCATCCCATGGCAGCCGTCACCGTCCGTCTCCCCGATGGTTCGACCCGGGAGTACGCCCCGGGCACCACGGCCCGGGAGCTGGCGGAGTCCGTCGGGCCCCGGCTGGCCCGGGCCGCCGTGGCCGCCAGCTTCGACGGCGACCTGGTGGATCTGGCCCGCCCCCTCATCGACGGCACCGAGGTGGCCGTGGTGACCGCCGACTCGGCCGCCGGCCGCGACGTCCTGCGCCACTCGACGGCCCACGTCCTGGCCCAGGCCGTCCTCCGCCTCTGGCCCGGGGCCCGGTACGCCATCGGGCCGGTCATCGAGGACGGCTTCTACTACGACTTCGAACTCCCCGGCCGGGCCCACTTCAGCGATGACGACCTCGAGCGCATCGCCGCCGAGATGCGGACCATCGTGGCCGAGGACCAGCCCTTCGTGCGCCACGAGCACACCATCGAGGAGGGCCTCGGCCTCTTCGCCGAGCAGCCCTTCAAGCGCGAGATCATCGAGGCCGTGGGGGCGGGGACCGACGAGGTCGACGCCGCCGCCGAGGGGGCCGCGACCGGGCAGGTCTCCACCTACTGGAACTCGCCGTCGTTCACGGACCTCTGCCGGGGGCCCCACGTGCCCACCACCGGGCGCCTCGGCCACTTCGCCCTGATGCGGGTGGCCGGGGCCTACTGGCGGGGCGACGAGAAGCGTCCCCAGCTCCAGCGGATCTACGGCACCGCCTGGGAGTCGGAGAAGGCCCTGGCCGAGCACCTCCACCGGCTGGAGGAGGCAGAGCGGCGCGACCACCGCAAGCTCGGGGCCGAGCTCGACCTGTTCTCCTTCCCCGAGGAGATCGGTTCGGGCCTGCCCGTCTTCCACCCCAAGGGCGGCCTCGTCCGCCGGCTGATGGAGGAGTACTCGCGCCAGCGCCACGCCGCCGCCGGCTACGAGTTCGTGGCCACGCCCCACATCTCCAAGGCCGAGCTGTTCGAGACCTCCGGACACCTCGACTGGTTCGCCGACGGCATGTTCCCGCCCATGGAGCTCGACGGCGGCCAGCAGTACTACCTCAAGCCCATGAACTGCCCGTTCCACGTCCTCATCTTCAAGAGCCGCCAGCGCTCCTACCGCGAACTCCCTCTGCGGCTGTTCGAGTTCGGCTCCGTCTACCGGTACGAGAAGTCGGGGGTCGTCCACGGGCTCACCCGGGTCCGGGGGATGACCCAGGACGACGCCCACCTCTTCTGCACCCGGGAGCAGATGGCCGGCGAGCTGCACGAGACCCTCACCTTCGTGCTCTCGGTGCTTCGCGACTACGGCCTCGAGGACTTCTACCTCGAGCTCTCGACGCGGCCCGAGGACAAGGCCGTGGGCACCGAGGCGGAGTGGGAGGAGGCCACCGAGACCCTGCGGACCACGGCCCTGGCCATGGGCCTCGAGCTCGTCCTCGACGAGGGCGGCGGCGCCTTCTACGGGCCGAAGATCTCGGTGCAGGCCAAGGACGCCATCGGCCGGACCCACCAGATGTCCACCATCCAGCTCGACTTCCAGACGCCGCAGCGCTTCGGGGCCGAGTACATCGGGGCCGACAACGCCCGGCACCAGCCGATCATGATCCACCGGGCCCTGTTCGGCTCGGTGGAGCGGTTCTTCGCCATCCTCCTCGAGCACTACGCCGGGGCCCTGCCCACGTGGCTCTCCCCCGAGCAGGTCCGCATCCTCGGGGTGCGCGACGACCACGACGCCTACGCCGGGGAGGTGGCCGACCGGCTCCGGTCCGACGGGGTACGGGTCGGGGTCGTCCCGGCCGACGAGAAGATCGGCGCCCGCATCCGCCGGGCCAAGGTCGAGAAGATCCCCTACATCCTCGTGGTGGGCGACGCGGACGTGGCCGCCGGCACGGTCGGGGTCAACCGGCGCGGGAGCGAGGGCGACCGGCGCGGGGTGGCGCTCGACGCCTTCGCCGGCGAGCTGGCGGCCGAGATCGCCGAGCGCCGGCTGCCCGAGGCGGCGTCGGACCGCCCGCCGGGATGAGCCTCGAGCGGCTGTGGGCCGGCTGGCGTACGGCGTACGTCTCCGGGGCGACCGGGGCCGAGGCCGTGCCGGTGCCGGACGGAGCGTCCGGGGACGACACCGGACGGTGCGTCTTCTGCCGGATCTCGGCCAGTGGCCCGCCGTCGGTCGACAACGGGGTCCTCTGGGCGGGCCCCGAGGTACTCGTGGTCCTCAACGCGTATCCCTACACCAGCGGCCACCTCATGGCCGTCCCGCACCGCCACGTCGGCGCCCTCGGGGAGCTGACCGGCACGGAGGGGGCGGCGTTGTGGGACGGGCTCCGGCGGGCGGTGGCCGCCCTCGAGGCGGCCTACCGGCCCGAGGGGGTCAACCTCGGGGCCAATCTGGGCCGCGCCGCCGGCGCCGGCATCCCCCGCCACCTCCACCTCCACGCCGTCCCCCGCTGGACGGGCGACACCAACTTCATGACGGCCGTGGCCGACACCCGCGTGCTGCCCGAGACGCTGGCCTCGAGCTGGGAGCGCCTGCGGGCGGCCTGGCCGGCCGAGGCCGGGGCCTGACGCCCCTGCGGCCAGGGGATTGTCCCCCGCCGGAGGCCCGCTTGCTCCAGTGAGCAGGTGGTAGACTGGGCCCAGGCTCGAGAGGAGTTCCATGTTCGATGGTCGATGGCGGGAGACGGTGGACCGGGGCACCGGTCCCGTCGGCCAGCGGCTCCAACGGATGGGGATCTCGGCCGACCTGCTCACCGCCACGGGCCTGGTGTCGGCGGCGGCCACGGCCGTGGCCGTGGCCACCGGCCACCTCCACCTGGCCATCGTGTTCCTCGTCCTCACCGGCCTGCACGACCTGCTCGACGGGCCCGTGGCCAAGGCCTCGGGGAGCGCGTCGGTCCGCGGTGCCTTCTTCGACTCGGTGACCGACCGGGTGGCCGATGCGCTCATGCTCGGCGGTGTGGCCTGGTACCTCGTCTCCACCCGTCCGGGCCACCTGGTGCTGCTGCCGTTCGCCGTGCTCGGCGTCACCTTCCTCGTCTCCTACCAGCGGGCCAAGGCCGAGTCCCTGGGCATCCGGGCCAAGGGAGGACTGATGGAGCGGGCCGAGCGCATGATCCTGCTCGGGGTGGCCTTCCTCTCCGCCTCCTTCCTCGTCCCCGTGCTCTGGATCCTGCTCGTCCTGACCTCGGTCACGGCCGCCGGGCGGTTCGTCACGGTGTGGCGACTGGCCGAGGCACCCGAGCCGGTACGGGCCCACCGCCGGGCCCGACGCACGCGGACCGCCGCCCGCACCCGCAGGTCCTCGGAGTCGTTCTCCCGCTGGCGCGCCCGGCGCCAGGGCGAGATGGCCAGCCGCTCGGGCCGGGCCGGGCGGGCCCGCCCGGCCCGCCGCGACGGGTCCGGCCCACGGGCCACCCGTCGCCACGGGTGAGGCGCCGCGCCGTCGCCACGGGCAGGTCGCGCCGTGAACCGGGAGCGGGCCGTCCTCCGCACGTACACCACGCTGGCGGCAGGTCTCGCCGCCCTGCCTGAGCCGGTCGCCCTGGGTGTGGCCACCGGTGTGGGCGAGGTGCTGTTCCGCGTCCGCCGGACGCAGCGCGCCCAGGTCGCGGCCAACCTCCAGCGGGTGCTCGGTGCCGACGCCGGCGACGCGCCGGCCCTCGACCGATGGGCGCGTCGGGCATTTCGGGCCTACGCTCGGTACTGGGTCGAAGGGGCACGCCTCGCCGGCACGCCGGTCGACGAGATCGTCCAGCGGATGGCCGTGGACGGCCTCGACCACCTGAGGGACGGCATGGAGGTCGGCAAGGGCGTGGTCTTGGCCCTGCCGCACGTGGGGAGCTGGGAGTATGGGGGCGCGTTTCTGGCCGCACAGGATCTTCCGATGACGGCGGTGGCCGAGCGCCTCGAGCCGCCCGGGCTCTTCGAGTACTTCGTCGAGCAGCGCGCCGCCATGGGGCTGACCATCGTGCCCCTCGACAACCGGTCGGGCGCCACCCTCCTCCAGACCCTGCGCGACGGTGGCCTGGTCGGGCTCCTCTGCGACCGCGACCTCGACGGTTCCGGTGTCGAGGTCGAGTTCTTCGGCGAGCCCACCACCATGCCGGCCGGACCGGCCACCCTCGCCCTGCGGACGGGGGCCACCCTCCTGACCGGCGCGGTCTACAGCGGACCGGGCCGGGACCACCACGCCATCGTCGAGCCCCCGATCGACCTCACCCGGCAGGGCGGACTGCGGGCCGACGTGGCCCGCGTCACCCAGGAGATCGCCACCCGCCTCGAGGGGCTCATCCGCCGGGCCCCCGAGCAGTGGCACGTCTTCCAGCCGCTGTGGCTGTCCGACCGGGCCGGTCGGGGGGCGGCGTGACCGACGCCGGTCGCCGCCCGCCGCCCTCCCCGGACGCCGACCCCGCGACCTTCGGCCCCTCGGCCGGGGGCCCGTCGGCCAACGGGGCGTCGGCCAACGGACGACGCCCACCCGTCGGTGTCGCCGGCACCCGGCCGGTCCCCGAGCTCGCCGGGTACGAGCCCTGGCCCCCGCGCCGGAGGCGCCGGGACGGAGGGGCCACCGAGGGCGGCGACCGGTGGGCCGGGGACGCGCCGCGCCTGCGCACCCTCTCGGAGCACCAGGACGACGTGGTGGCCGTGGTCTCGGCCGAGGGGCGCTTCGTCTTCGTGAGCGCCTCGGCCGAACGGCTGCTCGGCTACGACGTGAGCGCCGCCGTCGGTCGCGACGCACTCGGCCTGTTCGACCCCGGGAGCGTCGAAGAGGTGCAGGCCCTCTTCGCCGACCTGGTGGCCGGCCGGCGGTTGACGCTCTCGCTCGAGGTGGCGACCGTCCGGGCCGACGGCCGCGAGCTCGAGCTCGAGCTCGAGGCGGCCAACCACCTCGACGACCCCATCGGCGGCGTCGTCGTCGTGGTCCGCGACCTCACCGAGCGCCGCCGTCGCGAGCGGCGCCTGGAGGAGGTCGACCGGCGTCACGACACGCTCATCGAGTCGGTGGCCGACGGTCTGGTGATGGTCGACGAGCAGGGGACGCTCGTGCGGGTCAACGAGGCGTTCGAGGTCCTCTTCGGCGTCCCCCGCATCCGGTTGCTGGGCCGTACCCTCGAGGAGCTCCTGGCCGCCGCCGCCGAGGAGGGGCTCGCCTTCTTCGACGAGGACGGCGAGCCGTTCGACCAGGGGAGGCATCCCCTGCTGGTGACGGTGGGGCGCCGACGGCGTACGGCCGGCGAGGTGCTCGGGCTCCGTCGGGACGGCGGACCGGTCACGTGGCTGCGGGTCAACGCCCGGGCGGTCATCGACCCGGAGGGACGCGTGGCCGGGGCGGTGGCGTCGGTCAGCGACATCACCGAGTCCGGACGGGCCGCCGCCGAGCAGCGCCAGGAGGAGCGGTTCCTCCAGGTCCTCTTGGACACGCTCGACGAGGGCATCGTGGCCTGCGACGCCGATGGCCGCCTCACCGTGTTCAACCCGTCCGCCCGCCGGCTCCACGGGCTCGACGACGACGTCGATCCGGTCGGGCGCGTCCCCTCCAGCCGGATGCTGCGACGCCCGGACGGCTCGCCGCTCGACCCCGAGGACAACCCGCTCCTTCGGGCCATGTCGGGCGAGCGGATCCGCGACCTCGAGATCGTGCTGGTCCCCGAAGGGGCCGAGCCCCGCAAGGTCAGTGTCAACGCCCAGTCGCTCGTCGACGAGGGCGGCTGGATGCTCGGCGCCGTGGTGGCCATGCACGACGTCACCGAGCAGAAGCGCAACGAAGCCCGTCTGGCCGAGCTGGCCCACCACGACCCGCTGACCGCGCTGGCCAACCGGACCCTGCTGGCCGAGCGGCTCCGGGAGGCCATCGACGTCCTGGCCCGGGCCACCGCCTCGCCCGCCGAGTGGGCGCCGGGAGCCCACCCCGGCCTGGCCGTCTACCTCCTCGACCTCGACGAGTTCAAGGAGATCAACGACGCCCTCGGGCACGAGGTCGGTGACGACCTGCTGGTGGCCGTGGCCCGCCGGTTGGCGGGCACCGTGCGGCCGGCGGACACGGTGGCCCGATTGGGGGGGGACGAGTTCGTCGTCGTCTGTGCCGTCGAGCACGGCGAGGAGGAGATGGCCCGCATCGCCGAACGCATCTCGTCGGCCCTCGACCGCCCGTACCGGCTCGGCGGCCGCACGCTCACCGTACGCGCCTCGGTCGGCGGCGTCTTCGTGGACGACCCCGACACCGACCCGTCGCAGCTCCTCAGCCGCGCCGACGACGCCATGTACGGGGTCAAGTGGAGCAGGCGGCGCCAGCGCCGGGCCATGACGGACTGACCGGGGTGCCCCCGGAAGCCGAGGCGTCCGAGCACCTCCGCGTCGCCCTGGTGTGTCCCTACAGCCTGTCCCGCCCCGGCGGCGTCCAGGGCCAGGTGGTGGGCCTGGCCCGCGCCCTCGCCCGCCGGGGCCACCGCGTCACGGTGCTCGCCCCCGTCGACGGGGAGGTCGCGGCACCCGACGGGGTCGACCTCGTGCCCACCGGCCGGTCGGTGGCGCTGCCGGCCAACGGCTCGGTGGCGCCCGTGAGCGTCTCGCCGGTCGCCGTCCACCGGGGCCTGGCCGCCCTGCGGGGCCTCGATGCCGACGTCGTCCACGTCCACGAGCCCTTCGCCCCCGGCCTGACCTACGGGGTCCTCGCGGCCCGCGGCCTCCCGCCGGTCGTGGCCACCTTCCACCGCAGCGGCACCAGCGCGCTCTACGGGTTGCTCCGACCCCTGGCCCGGCCCCTCACCCGCAGGCTGGCCGTGCGCTGCGCGGTCTCGGCCGCGGCCGCGGCCACCGCCCGTCGGGCCGTGGCCGGCGCCATCGTTCCCTTGTTCAACGGCGTCGAGGTCGACCGGTTCGCCGGGGTCGAGCCGTGGCCCGGCGAGGGCCGGACCGTCCTCTTCCTCGGTCGTCACGAGCCCCGCAAGGGCCTGGCCCTCCTCCTCGCCGCCGGCGACGTGCTGGCCGGACGCGGCCGGCCCGTCACCCTGTGGATCGCCGGGGACGGTCCCGAGACCGAGCCGCTGCGCCGCCGCCACCCGTCGTCGGACCGGGTGCGGTGGCTGGGCGTGCTCGACGAGGAGGAGAAGGTCAGGCGCCTGGCCGGCGCCGACGCCCTCTGCGCGCCGTCACTGGGCGGCGAGTCGTTCGGCCTGGTCCTGCTGGAGGGGCTGGCCGCCCGCACCGTGGTGGTGGCGTCGGACATCTCCGGCTACCGGGAGGCGGCCGGGGGGTGCGCCGTGCTGGTCCCGGCCGGCGACGTGGCCGGCCTGGCCGACGCCCTCGGGGACGTGCTCGACGGGCGGCGGGCCGTCCCCCGGTCGGCCTGGCTCGACCGGGGGACGGCCCGGGCCGACGGTTGGTCCATGGGCACCCTGGCCCAACGCTACGAGGAGCTCTACCGGGCCGCCCTGGTCGGGGCCGGCCGCTGATGGGCCGTACACTGCACGGACCATGAGCGCCGCCGACCGCACGCCAGCGAAGGGCCCCGCCGGCCCGCCCCGGCGCGGCGGCGGGGGCGGCGCCTC
>DAHVAJ010000111.1 GCA_027314705.1 Acidimicrobiaceae bacterium | reverse complement strand
GCAGAAGATCAGCACGCAGATCCCCTCGGTCCAGAGCCCGACCGACCTCGACGCCGAGGAGTCCAGCTTCGAGAGCCAGTTCAACGCCCTGGCCGGCTCCTCCGGGGTGACCCTGTCCCAGTTCAGCGGGTTCGCCCCGGCGAGCACCACGACCGGGTCCGCCTCGCCGGCCACCCCCGCCTCGGGCACCTCGGCGGCCGGGACGGCCGGGGTCACGGCGGTGCCGACCACCCTCACGGTTACCGGCAACTTCGGCCAGATGACCTCGTTCATCAACGGCATCGACTCCTTCCCCCGACTGTTCGTGATCCAGAAGTTCGTGCTCTCCTTCGGGCCCCCGGCCACCTCCACGTCGGGATCGGCGTCTGGGTCCTCTCCGGGAGCCGCCTCGGCGCCGGCCGCCAACCAACCGCCCCTCTGGGTCGGCGGGGCCCAGACGTCGCCCGGCGCCGGCCCCTACAGCCTGGCCATCACCGGCTCGATCTTCTACACCTCGACGCCGAACGCCCTGGCCGCCTGCACCAAGGCCACGGCGGCCACGGCCTCCACCAAGTAACGCCGCCCGAACCCGCGGCCCGGTGGGTGGGCTAGGTGCCGCTCACCTGCATGTCGCCGACGGCCACGGTCTGGCCGGCGGCGATGCCAGGAAGCCATTCCACGTCGGCCCCCACGGCCACCAGCGCCTGGAGCATGCGCTGGAGGGTCGAGGCCACGGTGATCTCCCGGACCGGCTCGGCCAGGCGGCCGTCCCGAACGAGGAGCCCCTCGGCGCCGACCGAGAAGTCGCCGCTGACGGGGTTGACCCCCGAGTGCACGCCGGTCATGGACTGGACGAAGAGGCCCTCGCCCACGGCGGCCAGCACCCCGTCCTCGTCGTACCCCTCGGGTCCGGGGGCGAGGGTGAGGGCCCGGCAGCCCGGTCCGGGGGTGCCGGCGAAGCCGCCCCGCACGGCCGACCCGGTCGACGACGTGCCGGCCCGCGACGCCGAGACGGTGTCGTAGAGGAAGCCGCGCAGGACACCCGAGTCGACCAGCACGTTGCGCCGGCAGGCCAGGCCCTCGGCGTCGTAGGCCGAGGCGCCGTAGGCCCGCAGGTCGGTCGGGTCGTCCACCAGGGTGAGACCGGCCGTGCCCACCTGCTCACCGATTCGTCCGGCGAAGAACGACCGGCCCTTCTCGACCGCCTCACCCGAAAGGGCGGCCGAGACCACCGACAACAGGGTCGTGGCCATGCGGCGGTCGAAGACCACGGTGGTCCGGCCCGAGGGGCCCTTCCTCGCCCCGAGCAGACGGACGGCACGCGACACCGCGTCCTCGGTGGCCCGGTCGGAGTCGAGGTCGCCGACGCCCCGACCGACGCTGAAGCCCCCGCCGGTCTGGCTGGCCTCACCGTCGCCGGCGATGACGCCGACCGAGAGGTAGGCCGAGGTGCGGCGGCTGGCCGCCCGGATGCCGGTCGTCGAGACCAGGGCCATCTCGACCGCGCCGTCGCCGTAGTCGGCCGCGTCCACCTGCCGGATGCGGGGGTCGGCCCCCCGCGCCTGGGCCTCGAGGGCCAGGGCCAGGGCCACCTTGTCCTCGGTGGGCACCCCGGCCAGGGCCTCGTCCCACAGGTCGACGGCCGCGGCGGGCACGCCGTCGGGCACGGCCAGGTCGACGTGGTCGTCGGGCGTGGCGAACGAGGCGTTGTCCCGGGCCTCGTCGAGCGTCTCGCCGAGGACGGCCTCGTCGAGCGACCCGGCCCAGGCGAAGCCGAGCCGATGGTCGACCACCACCCGGATGCCGATGCCGGCCGAGGTCGCCGAGCTGAGCGACTCGACCTCGCCGGAGTAGGCCCGCACCTCCGTCTCGGTGCCGCGGGCCACGTAGACCTCGACGTCCTCACCGGGACGGGACCACCCGGCCACCCGCTCGGCCAGGGCCACAAGGTCGTCGGGACCGGACCCGCCTCCCTCCCCCCGGGTCGGGGCGGCGGTCACTCGGCGGTCCCCCCGATGGTCACGCCGGTGAGGCGGAGGGTGGCCTGCCCGCACCCCACCGGCACGCTCTGGCCGTCCTTGCCGCAGGTGCCCGGGGTCATGGCGAAGTCGGAGGCCACGGCGTCGATGCGGCGCAGGATCTCCGGTCCGTTGCCGATGAGGTTGGCGTCGCGCAGCGGTTCGGTGAGGCGGCCGCCCTCGATGAGGTAGGCCTCCGTCGTCCCGAAGACGAAGTCCCCGGTGGTGGTGTTGACCTGGCCGCCCCCGAGCCGGGCCACGTAGACGCCGTGCGGCGTCTGGGCGATGATCTCGTCGGCGTCGTCCGGGCCGGGCAGGAGGAAGGTGTTGGTCATGCGGACCATGGGCAGGTGCTGGTACGTCTGGCGCCGGCCGTTTCCGGAGGGGACCCGCCCCTCCTTGCGGGCCCGGAGCCAGTCCCACAGGTAGTCGGTCAGGACGCCGTCCTCGATCAGCACGTTGCGCTGGGCCGGACGGCCCTCGTCGTCGACGGCGGCGGTCCCCCACTCCGAGCCCACGGTGCCGTCGTCGACCAGGGTCACGAGGGGGCTGGCCACCTGCTCGCCCACCCGTCCGGCGTAGACGGACGCGTCCTTCGCGATGTGGTCGGCCTCGAGACCGTGGCCACAGGCCTCGTGGAAGAGGATGCCGCCGCTGCCGCCGGCCAGCACCACCGGGAGCTCGCCGGAGGGGGCGGGCCGGGCCGACAGCTTGGCCAGGGCCCGCCGGGCGGCCAGTCCGGCCAGCTCCTCGGGGGAGACCTCCGCGAACAGCTCGAACCCCATGGTCCGGGCCGCCGTCTCGTAGCCCGTCTGGAGGCCGGCGTCGCCCACGGCCACGCACGAGACGGACAGGCGGGTCCGGGTCTGCTCGTCGCCGGCCAGCAGGCCGTCGGAGTTGGCCACCAGGATCCGGCGGCGGGAGGCGCCGTAGCCGGCCTGGACCTGGGTCACCGCGTCGCCCGTGGCCCGGGCGGCGTCGTCGGCCCGAACCAGGAGGTCGAGGGCGTCGGCCTTCGAGCCCCGGAGGGGCGGGGACTCCTCCGGGCCCGGCCGGCCGGTTGCCGGCCCGAGCGGCCCGGTGTCGACCGTGCGCGTCCCGCCCCCGCCGCTGCGGGCCACGGCCGAGGCGGCTGCGGCCGCCCGCAGCAGGCCCTGTTCCGAGAGGTCGGCCGTGTGGGCGAAGCCCGTCGTCTCGCCGGCCACCACCCGGATCCCCGCGCCGCGCTCGCGACCCGAGGAGAGCTCCTCGACCCGGCCGTCGTCGAGCACGGCCGAGGAGGTGGACCGGTCCTCGCAGAAGACCTCGGCGAACTCGCCACCGCCGCGTAGGGCCTCGGACAGGACCCGTTCGAGGACGGGGGGTTCGATCACGTCGGTCTCCTCCTGCCGCTGGCTCCGTGGTCGCGACCATCGCCCGCCGCACGTTGGCCGACGGCAGTTGCCGTCCCCTATCGTACCGGCGTGGCCCCCCGCACCGGACTCAGCGCCCGCATCGAGCTCCAGGTCACCGACGACGACACCGCCGAGTCCTTCCGGTCGGGGTCGGTCCCGGTACTGGCCACGCCCCGCCTCGTCGCCCTGTGCGAGGAGGCCTGCTGCCAGGCCCTGGCCGGCCACCTGCCCGAGGCGTGCACCTCGGTGGCCAAGCGGATCCAGTTCGACCACCTGGTGCCGGTGGGCGTCGGCGGGACGGTCTGGGCCGAGGCCACCCTGGACCGGGTCGAGGGGCGCCGGCTGGTCTTCACCCTCTCGGTCTCCGAGAGCGGCGGCCTGGTCGCGGCGGGCCGGCACATCCGGGTGGTCGTAGACCGCGAACGGTTCCTGGCGAACGTCCGCTGAGCGCTCCCGGCACCCGTCCGGGACCGCCCCGACCACGCCCCGCCCCGCCGCGCCGGCGGCCGGCACTGGTAGCCTGACCGCGAAGGCGCCGCCACGACATGATCCTCGAACACATCGACAGCCCGTCCGACCTGCGCACGCTCTCGCCGGAGGAGCTCGCCACGCTCGCCGAGGAGATCCGCGTCTTCGTCGTGGGCGCGGTCACGGCCACCGGCGGCCACCTGGGCTCCAACCTGGGGGTGGTCGAGCTCACCCTGGCCCTCCACCGCACCTTCGACTCGCCGCGCGACGTCCTCCTCTGGGACACCGGCCACCAGGCCTACGTGCACAAGCTGGTGACCGGTCGGCGGGACGCCTTCACCCACCTCCGCCAGGAGGACGGGCTCTCGGGGTACCCCAACCGCTCCGAGTCGGAGCACGACTGGGTCGAGAACAGCCACGCCTCCGCCGTGCTGAGCTACGCCTACGGGATGGCCACGGCCTTCGAGCTCCAGGGCACCGACCGCCGGGTGGTGGCCGTGGTCGGCGACGGGGCCCTGACCGGCGGCATGACCTACGAGGCCCTCAACAACCTCGGCCACTCGGGCAAGCGGGTGGTCATCGTCCTGAACGACAACGGCCGCTCCTACGCCCCCACCATCTCCCGACTGTCGCTGAGCCTCACCCACCTCCGCCTCAATCCGGCCTACGTACAGGCCCGCCAGCGGATCCGGCACCTCATCCGCGAGCTTCCCGGCGTCGGCGAGCTGGCCTACTCCGGGGTCCACGGCCTCACGAGCGCCCTGCGCGAGGTGGTGACCCCGCACACGTTCTTCGAGGCCCTCGGGATCCGCTACGCCGGGCCCATCGACGGTCACGACATCGCCGGGGTGGAGCAGGCCCTGACCAACGCCGCGGCCTGGCCCGGGCCCATCGTGGTCCACGTGCTCACTCAGAAGGGACGGGGGTACGCGCCGGCCGAGGAGGACGAGGTCCAACGCCTCCACGACGTGAAGGTCCAGGCCGCGGCGCCCGAGCTCGACGGACCGGACGCACCGGCGGGCGCAGCCGACACCGTGCCTTCGGGCGGGATCGCCCGGGTCGGGGCCCCGGCCGACGATCCGGCGCTGACCTCCTACACGTCCGCCTTCACCCGGGCCCTGCTCCTCCACGGCGAGGCCGACCCCCGGATCGTGGCCATCACCGCGGCCATGCCCGGGCCCACCGGCCTGCTCCCCTTCCAGGCGCGGTTCCCGTCGCGCTGCATCGACGTCGGGATCGCCGAGCAGCACGCCGTGGCCTCGGCCGCGGGGATGGCCATGACCGGGCTGCGACCGGTGGTGGCCGTCTACTCGACCTTCTTCAGCCGGGCCTTCGACCAGGCCAACCTCGACGTCGGCCTCCACCGCCTGCCCGTCGTCCTCGTCCTCGACCGGGCCGGGATCACCGGCGACGACGGTCCGAGCCACCACGGCGTCCTCGACCTGGCCCAGTGCCTGTCCATCCCGGGCATGACCGTCTTCGCCCCCTCCTCGGCCCCCGAGGTCGAGGCCATGCTGGCCACCGCCCTCACCCTCGAGGGGCCGGCGGCCATCCGATTCCCGAAGACGCCGTCCCCGGCCGTGGGCCAGGACGCCGTCGGCACCGGGCTCGAGGCCCGGAAGGTGCGGTCCGGCGACGGCACCGTGTGCCTCCTGGCCGTGGGCAAGCTGGTGGCCGCTGCCGGCGAGGCGGCCGCCCGTCTGGCCGCCGGGGGGATCGAGGTGACGGTGTGGGACCCGCGGGTGGTCTCCCATCCCGACCCGGCCATGCTCGAGGACGCCGCCGGACACCGCCTGGTGGTCACGGCCGAGGACGGGGTCCGCCACGGCGGTGCGGGGATGTTCCTGGCCGACGCCGTGCGGCGGACCCTGCCGGTCGGCGGTGCCCCCCCGACGGTGCACCTCGGGGTGCCCCGCGCCTTCCTGGCCCAGGGGCGGCCCGAGCGGATCCTGGCCCGGTTGGGCCTCGACGCCGACGGGCTCGTCCGGGCCGTCCGAGACGCGCTCGACACCCTCGACGCGCCGGCCGGCGGCCTTCCGGCCGGCCCCGACGGCCGCGCCGGCACCCGCTGACCCGGATCCCGACGGTCGTCGGGGCGCCGCCCGCGGGCGCCGGCACTGCTTGCCGGTCCCAATCGAAACGTGTTCTACTGCAGGACCGATGACGACCTTCAACCTCGCCGACATGTTCGAGGCGGCCGTGGACGCGTTCGGTGACCGGGAATACCTGGTCGTGGGCGACGCACGCCGCACCTTCGCCGAGATGGAGACCCGGGCCAACCGGCTCGCCCACTTCCTCGCCTCCCAGGGCATCGGCCCCGGCGACCACGTGGGCATCTACTCGCTCAACAGCGTCGAGTGGGTGGAGACGGCCTGGGCCGTCTTCAAGCTCCGGGCGGTGTGGATCAACATCAACTACCGCTACGTGCACGACGAGCTGGCCTACCTCTGCGGCAACGCCGACCTGGTCGCCCTGGTGCACCAGGCCGAGTTCACCCCCCAGGTGGCCGGCCTCCTCCCCGACCTGCCCGACCTGCGCCTGGTCGTCGGCGTCGACGACGGCAGCGGCGTTCCCCTCGGTGCCGGCACCGTCCCCTACGAGGAGGCGCTGGCCGCGGGCAGTCCCGAACGCGACTTCGCCCGGCGCGATCCGGGCGACCACTACATCCTCTACACCGGTGGCACGACCGGCATGCCCAAGGGCGTGGTCTGGCGGCACGAGGACGTCTTCTACGCCCTCGGTGGAGGCCTCGACCCGACCACCAACACCCGGGTCCTGCGACCCGAGGAGATGATCGAGAAGGGCGTCAACGGCCAGGTCACCCTGCTCCCGATCGCCCCGCTCATGCACGGTGCCACCCAGTGGTCGGTGATGGGCCAGAGCTTCGTCGGCAACCGGACCGTCCTCGTCCCCAAGTTCGAGCCCCACGAGGTGTGGCGGCTGGTGGAGGGCGAGAAGGTGAACTCGGTCATGATCACCGGCGACGCCATGGGCAAGCCGCTCATCGAGACGCTCGACGAGCCCGACGCCTCCTACGACCTCTCCTCCCTCCTGGCCGTGACGTCGTCGGCCGCGCTCTTCTCGGCGCCGGTGAAGGACGAGTTCTTCCGCCATCTCCCGAACATCGTCATCATCGACGCCATCGGCTCCTCCGAGTCGGGCAACAACGGCATGGCCACCCTGGTCAAGGGGGGAACGGCCATGAAGAGCGGCCCCACCGTCAACCTCCTCGGCGACACGGTCGTCTTCGACGAGGACCTCCGGCCCGTCGCCCCGGGTTCGGGGGTCATCGGCAAGATCGCCCGCTCGGGGGACATCCCCGTCGGCTACTACAACGACCCGGTCAAGACGGCCGAGGTCTTCGTCACCGTCGACGGCACCCGCTACGTGATGCCCGGTGACTTCGCCACCGTGGAGGAGGACGGCTCGATCACCCTCCTCGGACGCGGCTCGGTCTCCATCAACTCGGGCGGCGAGAAGATCTTCCCCGAGGAGGTCGAGTCGGCCGTGCGCTCCCATCCCGACGTGTTCGACGCCATCGTCGTGGGCGCCCCCGACGAGCGCTGGGGCCAGCAGGTGGCGGCCATCATCCAGCCCCGGGGGCCGACTGTGCCCTCCCTCGAGGCGGTCCAGGCCCACTGCCGCGAGCACATCGCCGGCTACAAGGTCCCGCGGCAGCTGCACGTGGTCGAGACCATCGTCCGCTCGCCGAGCGGCAAGCCCGACTACCGCTGGGCGGCCGACGTGGTGGCCGGCGACGCCGCCGAGACGGACCACGGGGGCGCACGCACGTCGACCGGGAGCTGAGCCGTGCCCGTCGACCTCACCGAACTGCTCACCCCGTCGACGTGCGCGGTGCTGACCATGGAGCTCCAACGGGGCGTGGTCGGCGACCTCACGTCCTTCCCCCAGTTGGCCGCGGCCGCCGACCAGGCCGGGGTGGTGCCGAACACCGTGCGGGTGCTCCGGGCGGCGCGGGCGGCCGGCGCGCGGGTCGTCCACTGCACGGCCGAGTTCCGGGCCGACCGGGCCGGCTCCACCGTCAACTGCCAGCTCGTCGCGGCCGTGGTGCGCTCTCCCGGCCACCTGCTCGTCGGCACCCCGGCCACCGAGCTGGTCCCCGGACTCGGCCCCGAACCCGAGGACCTCGTCTCGGCCCGCCTCCACGGGGTCTCGCCGTTCGCCGGCACCTCCCTCGACACCTGGCTGCGCAGCCTGGGGGTCACGACGGTCGTGGCCACCGGGGTGTCGGTCAACCTCGGCGTGCTCGGTCTGGCCATCGAGGCCTGCAACCTCGGCTACCAGGTGGTGGTGGTCGGCGACGCCGTCGCCGGGCTCCCCGCCGACTACGCCGACGCCGTGCTCGCCACCACCTTCCCGCTCATCGCCACCGTGACCACGACCGACGAGGTCCTGGCCGCCTGGGCCGGCACCTGACGCCCGGCGGCCGGCCCTCCCGGGCCGTCGCGTTCTCGGCCGTGCCCACGCCCTTCCTGCTCCTCCTGTCCGGGCCCCCGGGTGCCGGGAAGTCCACGGTGGCCCACCGGTTGGCCGACGGCACCGAGCGGTCCGCCTGCATCGAGTCCGACTGGTTCTGGACGACCCTCACCCCGCCGGTCGTCCCTCCGTGGGATCCGGCGGCCGAGGACCAGAACCGGGCCGTGCTCCGTGCGGCCCTGGCCGCGTCGGTGCGCCGGGTCGGGGCGGGCTACCCCACCGCGCTCGAGGGGACCCTCGGCCCGGGGCACCTCGACCTGGTGGCCGAGGAGACCTACCGGCTGGGCGCACCGGTCCACGACGTCGTCCTGCGGCCCGACGAGGCGACCTGCCTGGGCCGGGCCCAGGGCCGTGGCGGCGAGGAGCGCGTGCCGGGGTGGCCGGCCCTCACCGACGAGGGGCCGCTTCGGCGCCTGCACCGGCACTTCCGGGACCTGGGCGCCTAGGAGCGCCACGCCGTGGACACGTCCGGGGCGGCCGTCGACGCCACCGTGGCGGAGATCGGCCGGCTGGTGGGCAGCGGGACGGTGCGCCTCCGGCTCCCCTGACGGGTGCCGGGGAGCCCGGCGGTCACATCTTGCGGGTGCCGTCCATCTGGATCAGGGCGTTGGTGGGGAGCCCGGGGACGGCGAGGTCGGGCACCGGGAACCCGAACGTGGGGTACTTCGGCTTGGCCTCGGCCCGCATGCGGGTGGTGCGGTGCACGGGGTCCGCGTCGAATTCGGGGATGACCTTGGAGCCGAAGATCTCGAGCATCTCGAGGACCTCCTCGTGCTCCAGCGAGTCCGAGGGCAGGCCGAAGACGACCTGGTCGCAACCGACCTGCTGGTAGCGCTCGAGCTGCTCGGCCACCTCCTCGGGGGTCCCGCAGAGGAGCCAGCCGTCCTCGATGAGCCGGTCCAGGTTCTCCTCGTCGCCCACGCCGGGGATCGACGCCGGCCAGACCGGTGCGTAGTCCGGCTTGGGCATGGTGTCGTGGTAGAGGCAGACCAGCGAGTAGAGGTAGCCGCGGCAGTGGCGCAGGGCGGCCTGGCGGGCCCGGTCCCGGTCGGCCAGGCAGATGACGGCGTTGGTCAGCATCACGTTGTCGTTCAGGAACTGCCCGATCGGATCGGTGCAGTTGGCGATGCCCTCCTTGTAGGAGTCGATGCGTCCCTTCAGCCCGAAGACCGGCTCGAAGTTGAAGGCGATGGCGCCGATGCCCATCTGGCCGGCCTGGGTGAAGGTGCCGGGGTTGCCGCAGGCCACCCAGATCGGAGGATGCCCCTTGCCGTAGGGCTTGGGCACGATGTTGTGCGGCGTGGGCACGGTGAAGCTCTCGCCCTCGTACCTGTAGTCCCGCTGCTCCCACATGCGCGGGATCTCGCGCACGACCTCGTTCCACTCCGGCTTGGTGGAGTCCTTGTCGAGGATGTTGAAGCTCGCCATCTCGTGGCTGCCCGCCCCCCGACCGGTGCCCCACTCGAAGCGGTTGTTGGTGAGGTGGTCCATCATGGCGGCGCGCTCGGCGTAGCGGACGGGGTGCTCCTTGCGGGGCGAGAGGCTGTTGATGCCGGTGCCGATGTGGATGCGGGACGTCCGGGCGGCCACGTAGCCCATGACCGGCTCGGGCGCCGACATGTGCGAGTACTCGGTGAGGGAGTGGTGCTCGCCGAACCAGGCGTACTTCCAGTTGGAGAGGTCCGCCTTGACCGCGTACTCGATCTCGCGCTCGAGCATGAGGTGCTCGGCGTCGGTGTCGCGGGAGGCTGGTCCGGGCAGATACCCGTTCAGGAAGACACCGAATTCCATGGCGGTTGGCTCCTCTCGCTCCGCAGTCCGGTCCGCCGTGAGGCGAGGTCAACCTACCGCCGATTCTGGTAAATTGCAACGTGTTCCAGATTTGCGCCGGGTGCCCCGGGGACCGCGCCAGGCGTCGGTTCGGGGCCGGTTGCCGAAGGGGGACCCTTGCTCACCATCGACCAGCTCATCCGCGACCGCGCCGGTGACGACCGGGTCGGCCTGGTCTTCGCCGACCGCACCTGGACCCACGACCAGGTCGTCCGGGCCCAGGCCGAACGGGCCGCCCTGCTCGTCTCGCTGCGGCGTCCCGGCCCCTTCCACGTGGCCCTCCTCATGGACAACGTCCCCGAGTACGTCTTCTGGCTCGGGGCCGCCGCCCTGGCCGGGGCCGTGGTGGTCGGGGGCAACCCCACCCACCGCGGCGACGAGCTGGCCCGCGACCTCTCGCACACCGAGTGCCAGCTACTGGTGACCGATGCCACCTACCGCGGCCTGGTGGCGGACCGCGACCTCGGCGCGGCCCTCCCTCCGGACCGGGTGCTCGTGGTCGACGACCCCGCGGGCGACGTCTCCCCCGGGCGTCCCTCCGCCTACGGGGAGCGGCTGGCCGGGGTGGCCGGGGCGCCCCTCCCCGACCGGACCGCCGTCGGGGTCACCGAGGAGACCCTCGGACTCCTGCTGTTCACCTCGGGCACGTCGGGCGCGCCCAAGGCCTGCCTGTGCAGCCAGGGACGGCTGGCCCGCATCGGCAGCGTGGTCGCCCAGATGTTCGAGCTCACGGCCGACGACGTCTGCTACCTGGCCATGCCCCTCTTCCACTCCAACGCCCTCATGGCCGGGTGGGCGCCCGCCCTGGCCGCCGGGGCCACCGCCGCCCTGCGCGAGCGGTTCAGCGCGTCGCAATTCCTGGTCGACGTGCGCCGCTACGGGGTGACCTACTTCAACTACGTGGGCAAGCCGCTCTCCTACATCCTGGCCACGCCCGAGCATCCTGACGACGCCGACAACCCGCTGCGCCGGGCCTTCGGCAACGAGGCGGCCGAGGCCGACGTGGCCCGGTTCGCCGAGCGGTTCGGCTGCACCGTCCAGGACGCCTACGGCTCGACCGAGGGCGGCGCCTCGGTGCAACGCACCGCCGACACCCCGCGCGGCGCACTCGGGCGGGCCCTGCCCGGGACCCTCATCCTCGACCCGGAGACGGGCGAGGAGTGCCCCCGGGCCGTCTTCGACGCGCACGGCCGGCTCCTCAACGCCGAGGAGGCCATCGGCGAGATGGTCAGCCAGACCGGCGCCACCGGCTTCGAGGGCTACTGGCGCAACAGCGAGGCCGAGGCGGCCCGGGTCCGCAACGGCTGGTACTGGACGGGTGACCTCGCCTACCGGGACGCCGACGACTTCTTCTACTTCGCCGGGCGCGACTACGACTGGCTGCGGGTCGACGGCGAGAACTTCGCCGCCGCCCCCGTGGAGGCCATCCTCCAGCGCCACCCCGACGTGGTCCTGGCCTCGGTGTACGCCGTGCCCGACACCGCCGTCGGCGACCAGGTCATGGCCACCCTCCTCCTCCGACCGGGCACGTCCTTCGACCCCGACGGGTTCCCGCACTTCTTGGACGGCGAGCCCGACCTCGGCACCAAGTGGGCGCCCCGGTACGTGCGCGTCACCGACGACCTGCCCACCACGGCCACCACCAAGGTGCTCAAGCGCGTCCTCCGCAACGAGGGCTGGCACTGCGACGAGCCCGTCTGGTGGCGGCCGGCCAAGGACGGCCCCTACCGGCGGCTGTCGCCCGAGGACGTGGCCGGGCTCGACGACCTGATCGACGCCCGCTGACGCCGGACCGGCCGACCCGGTCCGATCAGGTGGCGGCCAGCGCGTCGTGCAGGTTCTGGGACGTGGTCTCGACCGCGTTCACCGTGTCCCGTGTGGACGACGACGTCAGCCGGGCCAGGAAGGTCTGCGGGTCGGACACGGCGGTCAGGTCCGCCAGCGTGACGGCCGCCCGGGTGGCCGTGGCGATGGCGGCGTCCGCCTCGGAGGCCGCCGATGCCGGGTAGGAGATGGCCTCCAGCTGGCGGGTGTAGGTCTGGAGGGCCCCGGCGAAGGTCGTCGTCGCCTGCTGGAGGCAGGGCAGCGGGGCGGACGCGGTCGCCGGGTTCGACCCGCAGCCGTTGATCGACGTGCCGAACGTCTGGGCCGCCCGGCTGACCGTCCCGAAGGCGTCGGTCACCTCGAGCTGGGCCAGGGCGGTGTTGACCGAGGTGCCGACCGAGGCCAGCACGGCCCCGTAGGCGATCCCGCCCACCAGGCCGAGCACGAGGAACACCACGGCCAGCGTGCGGGCGGCCCTGGTCAGGAGGAGGGGCCACAGGGACGGGGCGCCCGCGGGGGCGGCCTCGGGGACCGTCCGGGGCGGGGCCGTCGGCGGCCGGTCGGTGGCCGCCGCCGGGGGCGGGAGCGGGGGCGCGGC